>NZ_JBIGIC010000005.1:0-489096 GCF_043555985.1 Pelomonas candidula
GGTAGACCACCAAAATACTCCGATAAGGGCTGCCGAAACAGCTCGCGTTGTCTTCATGTCAAAGGGTCCTTCGTCGGCTTGAGCAGGTAGGCGGCGGAATATAAGGGTGACTTCGGCGGACGCTTACCGTGCTGCGACACTGGGAGTGCGATGGTGAGGCAGCATCCAAGCGCCAGCCGTGATTGAACAGGGAGTCTCACAGCGAGCCGCAGGATCGCGAGCGGAGCTCGCGACCCTGCCGGCGCCGAGACTTCATCCACAATCAACTCATGCCAAGCGTCGCAATCCAAATCACCCGCTTCGTTGACGAACACCAGCCGGGCTTCGTTGAATGCGTGCTTGTCGACGCATCAGGCAAGTCTCACGTCTTTGTCGAGAAGGCGCCCGTCGTGAGCTCCGAGAACCTCTGGTCGACGAGCAGCTACCCGCGCCGGGGCTCAATCGCCTGCGAAGTCGTCGCCGACTGCTCGGGCGAGAACGGTCAGGCTCTCGCGCGAGTCAACACCGAACGCCCTTGGGGCATCGAGTCCACCGAGGGCTTGACCGAGTTCGTGGTGCCCGCGTCGGAGGTGAGCGCATGAAGTCGCCCGAGGTCTATGCCGTCCTTCGCGAGCAACTCGGCCCGCTGCTCAAGCCGCTGGGCTTCAAGCGCGAGAAAGCGCTGCTCAGTTGGTCGCGCCAATACGGCGGGGCGTACACCGTGCTGTGGTGCCAGGTCTCTCGCGATGGCTGGGACGACTACGCCGGCTCCAAGTTCGTCGTCGAGTTCCAGCGGTCGGAAAGCCCCGAGGCCGGCGCACCATCGACAACCAGGGCTCGGCTCGTGAAGCTCCTGACCGATGACCAGAGGGCGGAAGCCTGGCGGCTGCAAAGCCGGGTTATCGCAGACCTCAGCCGCCCACCCCGCTCGCATCCGACGTTCAACATCTCGCCCGATGTCACCCGCTGGTATCTGGAGAAGTTCGAGCCGCTGCGCGCGCAGTACAGCCCGAGCGACGACCTCTGGCTGCGATATGCGAAGCCCGAGCACGTACACATGTGGGCTGAGTTCCTGCGGCTCGCGGTTCCCGGCTGCGTCGAGGCTATCGAGGCCAACCAGGCTTCATAGTGCTGCCCGCCATCGGACGGGCAGTGACTCGGACAGGCGTCCGAGGCATCCGGCGTAGCTCCCACCCCAGTGGGGACGGAGCCGGACGGGGGCGCCGAAATGCCGCAGCGGAATGACCTGCCGCAGGACTGGTCACCTTTCCGTGGTGCGGCCCCCAGGACGCAGCGGCATTTTGGGGGGCCTTGGCCCCCGCGCTGAACCTGCGAAGCAGGGGCGGCCACCATGGGCGGCGGTGGCGTCCAGCCAAGCCTGTTGGTCGGCACGACGAACAGGCATCCGTCGCGCATGGTGGCCGCCCGTGCGACGTGCCGCAGGCATGGCACAGGGGCAGCGCGCGCGGGCGGCGAAGCCGCACGTTGGGGTGAGCGCAGTGCGTCCAGCACGGAGAACGGGCGTGCGACCCTAGACGCCGAAGAGCCTGTGTCTCACCCCGAGACTCCAAGATCAGACGCGCTGCGTCTGTTCTTGGAGTCTCCACTGCCGCACTCTGCGGCGGACGCTCCGAGAGGAGCTATACGGCTGACCACAACGCCGGATACCGGAATGCGCCTCGCCCATGACACTGACCTTCTTCAAGGCCTTCTCAACCCCAACCGCAGCCCGCGCTCTCGACCGAAAGCGCTGAGCGCCAAGGCGAAGGCCGAGGCACATCGCATCGAAGCCCTCAAGGCACTGTCGCATTGGGGGCACCTCCGATGCAGCGAACTGGCACGAATGCTCTGGCCCCGGGCGAAGTACGCGGAGCAGATGGCGGCGCGGCTGATGCGGCGTCTGGAACGCGAACACGCCGAGGTGGCATCACGTCTCAATGCCATCGGAACGCGAAGCTTCGTGCTGACGCGTCGGGGCGCCGCCGCGCTCGACCTGGTCGGCATCTCGGCTCACCACGGCATGGAACTGTCCTCCGTCGCTGGCGCGACCTGCATTCACAGGCTCATCGGCACGGCGTACGGCATCGCGAAGGCCGAGCAAGGCTTCGAGGCATTCGGCGAACACGCCATCGCACAGGGAGCCGGCCCGGCGGCTCGCGAAGCCCTGGCGAAGCGCTTCCTCAAGCTACCCGACCTGCTGCTCGCTCGGGGCGACAAGGTCACATGGGTGGAGGTCGAAGCATCCGCCAAGGCCATGCGCGACTTGCAGGCGTGCGTCCGCATCGCGTCGGCGGTCGGGCAACCGCTGCTTCCTGGTTCGCCGCTGACGCTGGCCGGCGTGGCGTTCGTGTTCGACCAATCACAGGGCCACGCACAGCGCATTGCACGCGCCGCACGGCAGCTCTGGAGCGAGCGGAGCAAGAGCGAACGCGAGATGCTGGCGCGGCGCATCACCCTGGCCCATGTCGATGTCGGGCCGCTCGTGCGGTGGCAGGGGTTCCGCGAGACCCCGCTCGGTCTCTGACGGTTGTCCACGGCCCGCAGCGCGCCATCAACGCTGGCGGAGGGCGGTGGGCAACTTCACAGGCATATAAACGCCAGTGCTATACGTCTCAGAACAATCGCCATAGCCAAGACAGGTCAACCCAACATCCTCATTCAGCTCCCTGGCAGGAGACCGACGCAGCCGGCCGCAGGGCCGGCTGCTTAGGTTTGGGCACGGCGAAACGACGACGACATGCGGTCACCCGGGACGGGTCGCCATGCTGCATCGGACACCCATCCGGTAGTGCAAGGCGGTGTGCCAAAATGGCGGCTCGTCACGCACCTAAGCCATTGATTTGGTTGAGATTGTGGGGCAGTGAGTTTATTTCTCACCGCTTCCGCCAGATCGCCTACACCTCACCTGCCGACACGATGGGCCCCGTTGGGGCTCCGGAGGGTGAGCCTCCCGCCGGCTCAAGACTCACCGCAAATGCACTCGTGTCCTGCAGCAGCTTGGCGCGCAGGACCGTCGTCGTGTTGCGTGCGTCGACGAGGCCCAGCGAGCGTGGGGCGCCGGCCTTGGGTACGGCCCACAGCTCCAGCGCGCGGCCGCTGGCCAACGTGAGCGAATCAAGCGGGCGCAGCACCAATGCGCGGCCATCCGGCGAGACGCTGGCGACGAATCCCGCCTTGACCACGTCGACGCCCTGCGGCGTGCTCTTCATGACGATGACCAGCGGGGCCCGCACCGGCATGGGCTGAGCCAGCATGAAAGCCATCGCCAGTGCCAGAACGGCCGTTGCGCCGCTCAAACCCTGCCAGAGGCTCAGACGCTGCCACCAAGAGGGTGCTGCCACCGGGTCGCCGAACAAGCGCCGCTGCACCGCGACCCACACACTGGCCGCGGGCTCCACGGGTGCGACCGGGCTGGCCAGCGCCTGCAGGCGCTCCTGCCACGCGGTGAGTGCATCCTGCAGCGCAGGATGGGCAGGCAACAGGCGTTCGAAACGGCGGCGGGCGGAACCACGCAGGGTTCCGACGGCATATTCAGCGGCGAGCCTCTCGGCACGTTCAGGGCGGCTGTAGTCCATCAGGCAGCGCCCCCCAAGTCGCCGACAAGGCCCGCCGCGCGATCGAGGCAGCTGCGCAGGGCCTGCAGGCCGCGCCGCACCCAGCTCTTCACCGTGCCCAACGGCTGGCTCATATGGGAAGCGACCTCCGCATGCGAGAGGCCCTGGTAGTAAGCCAGGGCCAGGCTGCTGCGTTGCTCGCCGGTGAGGCCTTGCATGCAGCGCTCGAGCGCATGGCGATTGCTCGCGCGGTCGAGCAGGTCGAGCGGCCCGAGATCGGCGCTGGCATGGTGGTCAAGCAAGTCGTCTCCCTCATCGTCGTCATCCAGTACGCCGAATCGACTGACTGTTGGCGGCTCGCTGGCACGACGTCGCAGACTGTCGATCGCGCGATTGCGGGCGATGCTCGTGAGCCACGTCATCACCTGGCCCTGGCGTTGATCGAAGCTGGTCGCAGACCGCCAGACGGTCACGAAGACTTCCTGCAAGACCTCCTCGGCCTGTGCTCGATCGCCAATGATGCGCAGCACGATGCCCAACAGCTGAGCCGCCGTGCCTCGGTACAGCGCCTCGAAGGCCTGGCGGTCGCCAAGGGCAACCCTGGACATCTGCGCAGCAAGTTCGGCGCTGCGTGCTGATGGCGCGGTGCTGGATGTGTTCATGTCGATTCATACGCGCGAGAGCGCGCTTTGGATTCACTTCCCCAGCATAGAGGCGCACGCGGCTATGCAGATCGTCAGGATTCGGACGCTTCCCCCCCCCCCGGGCTTGTCAGGGTTGCTGAGGGGTAGCCTGAGGGAACTCGAAGCAGAAACAGCGCCTGCGCATCCGTTCGCCGGCGCGCAACGTATCTCCACCGTCGGCAGCTTGACCGATGCAAACAGGAGAAGCAATGCGCCCCACGAATACTCGATCGACTGGCTCAGCCCTGCCGCTGAAGCCGAGTGTCTATGCAGTTCCCGCCATGGCCATCCTGGCCACCGCAGCGCTCGGCCTGGCTGCACCGGTGGCCCATGCCTCCAGCCACCGCGAGGCGCCGTTCATCACCACCGTGCCCAAGATCGACGCCACGGATTTCTACATGTTCATGAGTTACGAGAGCGGCCGCACCGACTACGTGACCCTGATCGCCAACTACCAGCCCTTCCAGAACGGCTACGGCGGCCCGAACTTCTTCGCCATGGACCCGAACGCGCTGTACGAGATCCACGTGGACAACAACGGCGATGCCAAGGAAGACATCACCTTCCAGTTCCGCTTCAAGAACAACCTGAAGGGCACGGCCCTCACCATCGGCGACAAGAGCGTGGCCATTCCGCTGATCCAGTCCGGCACCGTCAGTGACGTGGCGGCAGCGAACCTGAACATCAACGAGACCTACACGGTGAACATCGTCCGCGGTGACCGCCGATCGGGCACCAGCCAGGCCATCACCAACGCCAGCGGTGGCAGCGCCACCTTCGACAAGCCGGTCGACAACATCGGCGTGAAGACGATTGCCGACTATGCGGCCTACGCGGCCAAGCACGTCTACAACGTGTCGATCCCCGGTTGCAACATGCCGGGCAAAGTCTTCGTGGGCCAGCGCAAGGACCCGTTCGCGGCGAACCTGGGCGTCATCTTCGACCTGGTGAACGCTCCGGTCGGCGTCATCACCGATCCGACGCTCATTGGCGCAGCCACCAGCTCGCTGGACAGGAACAATGTCACCACGCTGGCACTGGAGGTGCACAAGAGCTGCCTGATGGCGGGCACCGAGACGGTGATCGGCGGTTGGACCACTGCCAGCATGCGGCAGGCCCGCATCCTGAACCCCGCGCCCAAGGCCGGCCTGCAGGCCAACGACAAGGCCGGCGGCGCCTGGGTGCAGGTGTCGCGCCTGGGCATGCCGCTGGTCAACGAGGTCGTGATCGGTCTGCCTGACAAGGACAAGTTCAACGCTTCCAAGCCCAAGGACGACGGCCAGTTCGCGAGCTACGTGACCAACCCGACCCTGCCGGCACTGATTGCCACCGTGCTGAACCTGCCCGGCACTGCGCCGACGAACCTGCCGCGCAACGACCTTGTCACCACCTTCCTCACCGGCATCAAAGGACTGAACCAGCCAGCCAATGTGGTCGCCTCGGAAGAACTGCGCCTGAACACGGCCGTCGCCGCCGTGCCCTTCGCGCAGCAGAACCGCCTTGGCGTGGTCGGCAATATTCTGGCCAGCGGGAGTGACAACGCCGGCTACCCGAATGGCCGACGCCCCAAGGACGACGTGGTGGACATCTCGCTGGTCGCCATGATGGGCGGACTGTGCATGGCCAACGGCACCGCGAACACGCTCGGCTTCGGCACGGCATGCACACCGTCTGCCGTGCCGCTTGGCGCCACCTCGTTCAAGCTGCACGACGCCGTCGATCAGGCGGCCCAGCCCTTCCTGGCGGCCTTCCCCTACCTCTACACGCCCGTCGGCGGCACTCAATAAGGGGTCGCAACCATGAACAACAACGAAACATCTGCACTCAGGGCCGCGGGCGCCGCGATCGTCGCCGCGGGCCTGCTGACGGCCTGCTTCGGCGGAGGCGACGGCGTGAACCTGCCCGCCCCTCCGATGGCAGCCACGGCCGTGCCCGACAGCGCGTTGGTCTCGTCCACGGCCTACGAGTCGTTCACCGACACCACGGCCTCCTCCTCGACCGAGACCGCTGAACCGCTGGCGGCGGACAACATCAGCACGCCGCCCAGCAGCGAGACCGATGAGCCGGCTTCGGTGAGTTGATGTCACGACGCCCCGCGTATTCACCGTCGCAGGTGCACGCGCGGGGCCCCAATGACCTCCCCATATTCACAGAGTCATGACACGTGTCATCTGGAAGTCCTTCGCTTTGGCCGTACTCGTTCTGTCATTGGCCGGCACGGTCGCGGCCGAGCCCTACACGCCGCGCGACGACGCTGAACTGATCGAGCGACTGCCTCAGCGCGTGGGCTCGGCTGCCGATCGCGCAGCGGCTCGACAGCTGCGCGCTGCGCTGCGCCAAAGCCCCGGGCATTTGAGCTTGGCCGTCGAGGTGTCGCAGGCCGCCATCAACCGCTTCCGTTCCACCGGTGATCCGCGCGAGCTCGGGCAAGCTCAGGCGGCGCTGGCACCGTGGTGGAACGCCCCCAAGCCACCGCCCACCGCCCGTTTGCTGCGCGCGGTCATCCGCCAAAGCCAGCACGAGTTCAACGGCGCTCTGGCCGACCTCGACCCGCTGCTGATCGATCCCACCACGCCTCTGGCGCTGCGTGCCCAGGTCGAATTGACGCGTGCAGCCGTGCTGCAGGTGCAGGGGCGGTGGCGCGAGGCTGGCGAGGGTTGCCAGCGCCTGGCTGGCCCTCGTTACGCCGCGCTGGGAGCCGGCGTGCAGCTTTACGGCCTCGTCTGCACCGCTGAGCTTGCAAGCCTGCAGGGGCGCACCGAGCAGGCCAAACTGCTGCTTGACCAGTTGGCCAGCACGCCGACGGCGCCGCAAGCCTGGATCAGCCTGGTCCGCGCCGAAGGTGCCGAACGTCGTGGTGACCCGGCGGCCGGCGCGCTGTTTCGGCAAGCCCGCGCAGCTGAAGGCGACATCTATTCACGCGCCGCCGAGGCCGACTGGCTGGTCGGCGCGAAGCGATGGACCGATGCAGCGGATGTGCTGCTCGACTACGACCGCCAAGCCGAGAAGGACACAGCCGCCCTGCCGGACCCCTTGCTGCTGCGTCTGGCCATTGCCTGGCTGGGCGCGAAGGATTCCCGAGCCCCGGCGGCCGTCGCCGATCTGCAGGCTCGCTTCGACGCCGCCACCCTGCGCGGCGACACCAGCCACGGCCGGGAACGGGCCCGCTTCCATCTGGACGTGAAACCCGACCCTCAAACCGCACTGGCGGACGCCGTGAGCAACTGGCGCGTCCAGAAGGAACCTGCCGACGCGATCCTGCTGGTCCGTGCTGCTCGCGCCGCCGGCCAACCCGATGCGGCGGCACCGGTATGGGCCTTCGTCAAGGAGACCGGCCTGAAAGACGTTCGCCTCGGGGCTGCGCCATGAGCCGCCTGCATCACTGGCTCGGCGCCTGCGCGTTGCTCCTGCTGGCCCCGCCGGCACTGGCCCACAAGCCCAGCGATGCCTATCTGCGCCTGACCGTCCAGGGCAATGAAGTGGAGCAGCGGTTTGACATCGCGCTGCGCGACCTCGACCGCGAGTTGCAACTGGACGCGAATGACGACGGCGAATTGCTGTGGGGCGAGCTGCGCCCCCGTATTGCCGAGGTGCAAGCCTACGCAGAGGCCGGCCTCGAAACAGCGCTGAGCGACCGCGACGGCAAGGCCTGCACGCTCGGCAGCTTCGCGCCCCTGATGATCGACAGCCACAGCGACGGTCACTATGCGGTGCTGATCCGTCGTTGGCAATGCGCGGCGCCGCCAAAGGATCTGACGATCAACTATCGCCTCTTTGCCACGAGCGACCCGACCCATCGCGGCATTGCCTTGCTCAACGTCGGCGAGCGACACCAGGCCCTGGTGCTCATGCCCGGAGCAGCGGCCCGGCACTTCAGTCTGTCGCCCGACGCCGGCACGGCGAACCTTGCCGGCATCCTGCTGGAGGGCATACACCACATCTGGGTCGGCTACGACCACATCCTGTTCCTGCTTTCCCTGCTGCTGCCGGCCGTCTTGTTCCGTACGGCGGTGGGCTGGCGCCCCGCACCTCGTCTCAAGCCCGTGCTGATGGACGTGCTCAGCGTCGTCACCGCCTTCACCGTCGCCCACTCGATCACGCTGGCGCTCGCGGCATTCGAAATCCTCAACCCTCCTTCTCGCCTGGTCGAATCGTTGATCGCACTGAGCGTCTTGCTGGCCGCGCTGAACAACCTGAGGCCAGTGCTCAAGTCCGGGCGCTGGAAATTGACCTTTGCCTTCGGCCTGATCCACGGATTCGGCTTCGCGAGCGCGCTCAAGGACCTGGGCCTATCCAGGGCAGCGCTGGCCGGACCACTGCTGATGTTCAACCTCGGCGTGGAGCTGGGTCAGTTGAGCATCGTGGCCGTATTTGTGCCGCTGGCGTGGGGCCTGCGAAAGCGGGGCTGGTATCCGCGCTGGGTGCTCGGCGCGGGCTCCGTGCTCATCGCGTTGTTGGCGCTTGCCTGGCTCGTCGAGCGGATGTTCGATCTGAAATTCCTGCCGATCTGACGGGATCGACGTGAAGCATCGGACTGAACGGATCATCTGACCGGCCGCCCCGCATGCCACCTCGACGCATCCGCGACCGAGCACTGAAAGGCGCCCCTGCCGGGCGCCGTTGATTTCAGGGGCTGCTCGTGTAGCGCGTGTGGAAGCGCCGGCCCTGCGAGTCCGTCGCCTGCAGCCACAGCTCCGACGTGACCGTGCTGGTCGGCGTGTAGGCCGTGCTCAGCGTGACGGCAGTCTTGGGCGGCAGTGGCACGGTCGTGTCCAGCACGGTGGGCGCCGTACCGTCGGCGGGCCGGAAGACGCGCTTGATCTCGACGATGCGCAGGTCCGGGTTGGCCGCGGCCCAGGTGTGCCAGTCGAGCGCGTAGGTGCCGCCCTGCAGGTCGGCTGCGCGCAGCACGAGGTTGCTGGTCAGGCCGTCCAGCACGGGGAAGCGCGCCGTGGCAGGGGCCGACGGCACATCGGCGCGCAGATAGACGGTGCGCGTCTCGCTGGTGCCGGAGAGCGTGTAGTTCACGAGGTACTTGGCGGCGCGCACGCTGTCCGTGCTGCCCACCCAGCCAACCGAAGAACTCTGGATGGCGATGTCGCCGACGCCGCCCGTCGCGATCAGGCTGGTGGCCCCCGTCGTGGCTGACACGCACAGCAACGGCCGCGTGCAGTAGCCGAACGGCATGACGTAGCCGCCAGGCAGTTGCAGCGTCGCCGAGCTGAGCAACTGGATGCCCGGGAAGCCGGGAATGATGTTGGGCGTCTGCCCCTGGATCTCGACCTGCAGGCCGGTCCCGGGGTTGGGCGACAGGCTGGTGTCGGCGGTGCCGTCGGCGTTCCTGGCCGCGAACGCCAGTGGGTAGACGGCGACGGCCACCTTCTTGCCGTTGCCGATGAGGTTCCATTTGTTGGTCGTCGTCGCGGACTTGTTGTAGCTGACCGCGTCGCTGAAGAGGTCGACGATGGTGCCGGTCGAGTCGCTGATGGCCGCAGCCACCAGCACCCGGGTGCAGTTGCCCGTGGCCGGCGCGTCGTCGGCGCAGCCCAGCAGCTGGAAGCGGCCGAACTGGCGGTTGGCCGTCGTGTAGTCGTACAGGATGGCGCCGAGGTCGGCCTGCACGCGGCTGTCGTGCTTGTCGTAGCCGGTGACGAGCGGGCTGGCGAGGATGGCGGAGATGTTCTTGCCCTGGGCGATGAGCTGGTTCAGCGCGGCGCCCAGGTCGTCCAGGCCGGACAGGTTGCCGAGCAGCGTGGTCGCGCTCGTCGAGGCCTTCAGCGTGGACGTGATGGCATTGGCCGGCGTCGCACCGGTGGTCTTGAGCAGCTCGGTCTGTGCCGCGGGCAGCGCGACGACGACCTCGGCCGTCGGCGCTGCGAGGAACTTGTTGCCGATCTGCAGCACCGGCACGTTGGCGCTGGTGCGCGCCAGGTCCACGCGCACGCTCTCGATGAGCAGGTCGTGGGCGCCCTTGTTGGCGGCGAAGGTCGAGTCAGCCAGCAAGTCCAGCGTCGTCGCGGAGAGTTTCAGGTCGGAAATCTGCGTCTTGACCAGCGTCTTCAGGAAGTCGCTGGCGGCGCTGGTGGCGGTGGCCATCTGCGTCAGCTGGCTGGCGCTGCTCGATGCGGCGGCGAACACGGGCGCGGGCTCGGTGCCCAGCGACAGCGCGACGATGGCGTTCGTCAGCGGCGTGACGTGCGCCACCATGGCCGGGCTGATCGTCGTCACCGTGGAGTGCAGTACCTGCATGTTGCCGGCGGCGTCCATGCCGCGCGCCTGGATGAAGAGCGGCGCGGCGGGGCTGGTGCTCGACAGCGTCAGGCTGTAGCTGCCATCGGCGGCCAGCGTCGTGGCCGTGCCGACGGACTTGCCCTGCCCGTCGACGACGCTGACCGTCGCGTTGACGAGCGGCGCGCCGGTCGCGGCGACGCCACGCAGCGTGGGGGGCGTCGTCGGCGTTGTGGTGCCCGAGCTCCCTCCGCCACCGCCTCCACAGGAGACGAGCAGCAGGGTCAGGGCAAGGGCGGCGAGGCGGCGGTACGGCATGGCGCGGTCTGGCACATCGAGAGGTAGGCTCCGCCCAGTGTGCCGCGCCGCGCCGGCCCGTGGTGGGCCGACAAGCAGTGGAAATCAGCGGCTGATCGTGATCCAGGCGATCTCGACGAAGTTGTCCGCCCGATGCACCGGCGTGACGTTCGCGCGCGCCGCCCACGGGATGATCTGGCGGTGCAGCGGGATCACGTTGACCTGCTCGCGCAGCTCGGCCAGCGCGCCGCGGATGAGCTGCTCGCGCTTCTTCACGTCGGCCTCGACGCTGCTCTGCGCGGCCAGCGCATCGGCCTTCTCGTTGCGGAAGTTGCCGTAGTTGAAGTCACCCACGCCCTTGGGGCCGCGGATGCGGAACACCGGCGTCAGGATGACCTCGGCATCGGTGATGTTGCCGCCCCAGCCGTACATGAAGAGGCTGCTGTCCAGCTTCTCCAGCTTGGGGAAGTACAGCGCCCGCGGCATCGCGTTGACCTTGACCCTGACCTTCAGCTGCGCCCACATCGACGCCAGCGCCGTGCAGATCTGCTCGTCGTTGATGTAGCGGTTGTTGGGGCAGTCCAGCGTCACCTCGAAGCCATCGGCGTAGCCGGCCTCGGCAATTAGCTTGCGGGCGGCGGCCAGGTCGAACGGCAGGCGGGTCTGCAATGCCGGGTCGTCGAAGGAGGCATCGGACGACGGCGTCAGCCCGCCGGTCGGCACGGACTGGCCCGCCATCAGCTTGGTCTTGAGCGCCTCGATGTCGATCGCCTGGTAGAGCGCGCGGCGCACGCGCTGGTCCTTGAACGGGTTCTTGTCGCCCGGCACCTTGCCGTAGAGCAGCTTGTCGCGCGCCTGGTCCATGCCGATGAAGACGAGCCGGTTCTCCGGGCCGTCAATCACCTTCACGCCCGGCGTGTTGCGCAGCCGGGCCACGTCGCGGGGCGCAGGGTCGTTCACGAGGTCGACCTCGCCGGACACGAGGGCGGCCAGCCGCGTCGCATCGCTGGCGATGGGCGTGAAGACGACCTCCTGCACATTGCCGTCGAACTTGTTCCACCAGTTCGGGTTGCGCTTGAGCACGGTCTTGATGCCCGGCTGGCGGCTGACCAGCATGAACGGGCCGGTGCCGTTGGCATGCGTCGCGGCGAAGCTCTCTTCCTTGTTCTTGAAGTCCAGCGGCCTGGTCACGCGGTTGGTCTCGCACCACTTGCGGCTCATGATCCAGAGCTGGTCGATGTGCTGCAGGAAGATGGGGTCGAAGGCCGTGAGCTGGAAGTCGACGGTGAGGTCGTCGATGCGCTTCGGAACCCCGACGGCGTTCGCGTAGACGGCGATCTGCGAGGTCGGCTCCTTGGCGCGCTGCATCGAGAAGACGACGTCGTCGGCCGTCAGCGGCGTGCCGTCATGGAACTTGACGCCGGGGCGCAGCTTGAAGCGCCAGGTCAGCGGGCCGGTCTGGGACCAGGACGTGGCCAGGCCCGGCACGAGGGCCAGCTTCGCGTCGCGTCGCGTCAGGCGCTCGTAGATCTGCGAGTTGACGTTGTTCGTCAGCGTCTCGTTCTGCGAGTGCGGGTCCATGGTCTGCGGGTCGCCCTGGCCCGCCCAGCGCAGCGTCTGTGCCGACACCCCGAACGCCAGCCCCAGCAGGGCAACGCCAATCCATCGCTTCATCACCGATCTCCCAACTGCAAGGACGGGCAGTTTAGGAGCGCCCGCAAATCACCTTTTCGAGTTGGGATTCCAGAGCTCTTCCAGGTGCGTGAAACCCCAGTTCTCGGGCGGCTCGCGGCCGACGATGCGGTCCGTCGCGCCCGCCGCGGAGAGATCCACCATCTGCACCGGGATGGGCATGCTGGACTTGGTCGAATAGAACACCTTGACGCGCGGCGCGACGAGCGAAGCAGCGTTCTGGTCCACCACCACCGCCAGCCGGCCCGACTGCAGGCGCACCAGCGTGCCGGTGGGGTAGATGCCCACACTCTTGACGAAGGCCTGGAAGATGATCGGGTCGAACTGTCCCTTCCACTGCGACATGCGCTGCAGCGAGCCCGCCGGGTCCCAGGCGTTCTTGTAGGGCCGCGTGGATGTGATGGCGTCATAGACGTCGCACACGGCACCCATGCGCGACAGCAGGCTGATCTGTTCGCCGGCCAGCTTGTGAGGGTAGCCCGTGCCATCCATCTTCTCGTGGTGATGAAGGCAGACATCCAGCGCCGCGGCCGGCACGTTGGTGCCCTCCTTGAGCAAATCCCAACCGCGCTCCGGATGACTGCGCATGACGCTGAACTCGGCGTCGGTCAGCGCGCCGGGCTTGTTCAGCACCTCCAGCGGCATCTGCATCTTGCCCACGTCGTGCAGCAGGCCGGCCAGACCGGCCTCGCGCACCTGGTCATCCGGCAGGCCGAGATGACGCGCCAGCGCCACCATGAGGCCGCAGACGGCGACCGAGTGCATGTAGGTGTAGTCGTCCCTGGTCTTGAGCCGCGCCAGGCTGACAAAGGCCGAGGGGTTGCGCGCCAGCGACGACGCGACCTCCTCGACGATGGGCAGGCAGACCTCGCTGTCGATGGCCTTGCCCAGGCGGGCCTCGCCGAACAGCGCCATGACGGCCACCTTGGAGCGGTTGAGCACCTGGGCGGCCCGGTCCAGTTCGGCCTCCATGCTGACGCGCGGCTGTGGCACGGCGGGCGCCGGAGCCGGTGCGGCCACGGGCGCGGGAGCCGGTGCGGGCGCCGTCATGATCGGACTGGGCTTGACCGGCTCCGCATCGATGACGTCAATGCCCTTCTCGTTGTCGATCCAGACGGCCGGCACGCCGCTGGCCTTCAAGGCGGCAAGATCGGCCGGGTCCGTCAGCACGAACTTGGTCTTCCAGAAGGGATGGGATAGCCACGCCCCCTCCATCGCCTGGAGGTACATGCCCAGCCTCACGTCGGTGGTCGGGATTTTTTTCAACATGACCGCGCTGTCTATGCGTCGGCCAGAGTATCTCCGGCTGCCATCAGGGGCAATGTGCAGCTCTGCACGCTTTCCCCAGGAGCGCAGGCCTGATGGGTCAGGATCAACCCGCCCCAGATGGGCATGAAAAAGCCGCCTCGGAGGGCGGCTTGTCGGGATGGCGCGAGCTTGACGTCAGCGGAACTTGCTCTGCGGCACGGTGGCCAGTTCGGTGGGCAGAGAGCCGACGTAAGCGGCGATGGCCTTCAGTTCGGCGTTGCTGAACTGCTTGACCTGCCCGGCCATGATGGCGTTGCCACGGCCGACGTTGGCATTGCCTTCGGTCTTGTACGACTTCAGCGCCACCGCCAGGTAATCGGCGTGCTGGCCGGCCAGCTTGGGGTAGCTCGGGTCGATGGGCTTGCTGAAGTTGGCACCGTGGCAGGAGATGCAGGCGCCCTTCTTCAGCAGCTCCGCGACATTGGCGGGTGCTTCGGGGATGGCCTCCGGCACGGCCGGCAGCTTGGCCTGCTGCTCGTAGAAGGCGGCGACGTCGGCCATGTCCTGGTCGGTCAGCGAGCCGGCGATGCCACGCATCGTCGGGTGCTTGCGGTCGCCCTTGGCGTAGGCCTGCAGCGCCGAGACGATGTACTTGGCGTTCTGGCCCGCGATCATCGGCACCTTGTGGATCTCGGGAAAGCTCGCCTGATAGCCCGGGATGCCGTGGCAGCCGATGCACATCGCGATCTTCTTCTCACCCGCCTTGACATCCTGCGCCTGGGCGGCAACACCACCGAAAGCAGTGGCCAGGGCAAGCGAGATCTGCAGCAGTTTTTTCATGTCTCGGGAGGGGGTGAGGTTCTTGTGCGCCGGAAATTATAGGAGGGCTCCTATACTGAAACGGCCCCCTTCCAGTCCCGGTTTTCCCCATGAAATTCCAAGGTTCCGACCAGTATGTGGCCACCGCCGACCTGATGCTCGCGGTCAACGCGGCGGCCACGCTGCAGCGCCCGCTGCTCATCAAGGGCGAGCCCGGCACCGGCAAGACCATGCTGGCCGAGGAGGTCGCCCAGGCCCTGGGCATGCCGCTGCTGCAGTGGCACATCAAGAGCACCACGAAGGCGCAGCAGGGCCTGTATGAGTACGACGCCGTCAGCCGGCTGCGCGACAGCCAGCTCGCCGGCGTCGAAGGCAGCGAGCGTGTGCGCAACATCGAGAACTACATCGTCAAGGGCGTGCTGTGGCAAGCCTTCGAGGCCGACCAGCCGGTCGTGCTGCTGATCGACGAGATCGACAAGGCCGACATCGAGTTCCCGAACGACCTGCTGCGCGAGATCGACCGCATGGAGTTCTACGTCTACGAGACGCGCCAGCTCGTCAAGGCCCGGCACCGCCCGCTGGTCTTCATCACCTCCAACAACGAAAAGGAGCTGCCGGACGCCTTCCTGCGCCGCTGCTTCTTCCACTACATCAAGTTCCCCGACGCCGAGACGATGAAGAAGATCGTCGACGTGCACTTCCCGACGCTGAAGAAGGAGCTGCTAGCCGCCGCGCTGAAGAACTTCTACGACGTGCGCAACCTGCCAGGCCTGAAGAAGAAGCCCAGCACGTCGGAGTTGATCGACTGGCTCAAGCTGCTGGTGGCCGAGGACGTGCCGGTGGACGCGTTGCAGGCCAAGGACGAGAAGGTCAGCATCCCGCCGCTGGTGGGCGCGCTGCTGAAGAACGAGCAAGACCTGACGCTGTTCGAGAAGCTCGTCTTCATGCAGCGGACGAACCGCTGATGGCCCAGGACTTCGACCGCGCGATGCGCGAGGGGCTGGCCGATGCGGTCGGCTTCGTGGCCGGTGCGCTGGCCGGCTGGTGGCTGGGCCGGCAGTTCGGCATCGACTTCATCGCCAGCACCGACTGGAACGCGCAGCAGATGCTGGGCCTGGTGCTGATCGTCGCCGGCTGCGGCGCGGGCCGCTGGGCGGCGCGCAAGGTGATGCTGAAGGACAAGCCATGAAACCCGTCGAACCCGTCACGCTGGCTGCCGGGCCGATCCGCCTCGTGCCGCTGACGCTGAACCACGTGCCGGGGCTGCAGGCCGCCGCCGCCGATGGCGAGCTGTGGAACCTGCGATTCACCAGCGTGCCGGCGCCGCACGAGACCACCGCCTACGTCGAGAACGCCCTCGCGGCCCAAGCAGCCGGGCATCGCCTGCCCTTCGCCGTGCTGGACGCCGCGACCGGCGACGTGCTGGGCTCGACCAGTTATCACGACATCGTGCCGGCCATCGAGCGCGTCGAGATTGGCTGGACCTGGTACGCCGCCCGCGTGCAGCGCAGCGCCGTCAACACGACGGCCAAGCTGCTGCTGCTGACGCATGCCTTCGAGACGCTGGGCGCGAAACTCGTCGGCTGGCGCACCGACAACTTCAACCATGCGTCGCAGCGCGCCATCGAGCGGCTGGGCGCCAGGCGCGACGGCGTGCTGCGCCACCACGCGCTGCGCCGCGACGGCACGGTGCGCGACACCGTCATGTACAGCCTCACCGCGGGCGAATGGCCCGAGGTCAAGGCGCACCTGAACTGGCAACTGGCAAGACCGAGAACATGAGCAAGGCATCCAGGCCCTTTGACGTTGACGCACTCTGGGCCCTGGATCGCATCGGCGCTCCCAGCCTCAGCCCCGATGGCGCCCAGGCCGTGGCCGCGGTCACGAGCCATTCGATGGACGCCAACAAGGCGCAGGCCAGCCTGTGGCTGTTCTCCACGCTGGGCGGCGCCGCGCGGCGGCTGACGGAAGCCGGCGACAAGGACGGCCAACCGCAGTGGAGCCCGCGCGGCGACCTGATCGCCTTCACGGCCAAGCGAGAACAGGGCGGTGCGAAGGATGAGGAGGCGCAGCTCTACGTCATTGCGCCGGACGGCGGCGAGGCGCGCCGCGTCGGCAGCGTGGCCACCGGCGTCGACGCGTTCAAGTGGTTCCCCGACGGGCGGCGCATCGCCTTCGTGTCCTGGGTATGGCCCGACCGCAAGGCGGCCGCGCAGGCCGAGGCGCTGCGCGAGTTCAAGGCCCGCAAGGAGAGTGCCTACGTCACCGACGAGGCGCTGTACCGCTTCTGGGACCACCACATTCCGCAGGGACGCGTGCCACACCTGCACGTGATGGATGTGTCCACCGGCAAGGTGCGCGACTTGTTCGAAGGCAGCGCTTGGGAGCTGGACCGCGCCGAGCCCGATGCGAACAGCTTCGACGTCTCGCCCGACGGCCGCCGCATCGCGTTCGCCTTCGACCCGGCTGCCGAGAAGCGCCTGGACAACCGCTTCGCGCTCGCCGAGGTCGACGTGCGCACACGCCACGTGCAAACGCTGCTGCAGGACGCGGACTGGCAGTTCTCCGCACCGCGCTACAGCCAGGCCGGCGCGCACCTGGCCTTCCTCGCCAGCCATCAGGCGCTGGGCCACAACCAGCCGGACCGCCTCGCGGTGCTTGACCAGCGCGGCCACTGGGCCGTGTTCAGCGAGGACTGGGACCACACCGTGGCCGCGCCGCTGTGCTGGGCCGAGGACGACCAGGCCGTGCTGCTCGCCGCCGAGGAGCATGGCCGCCGCCATCTGTGGCGCTTCGCGCTGGGCGACCGCCGCGCTGAAGCGCTGTTCGAGGGCGGCCACGTCGGCGCGTTCGCGCATGCCGGTGGCATTACCGTCATCAACCACGACGGCATGCAGTTCCCGCCGCAGCTGTCCGTGCTGGACGGCGGCATGGCGCAGCGCGTCGAGACGCTGAACGACGCCCGCCTCGCCGCGCACCGCTTCGGCCGGCACGAGGCCGTCCGCATCACCGGCGCGCGTGGCGACGCGGTGCAGATGTGGCTGACCTACCCGCCCGGCTTCGACGCCAAGAAAAAGTGGCCGGTCATGCACGTCATCCACGGCGGCCCGCACACGGCCTTCGGCGACAGCTGGCACTGGCGCTGGAACCACCAGGCGTTCGCCGCGCAGGGCTACGTCGTGGCGAGCGTCAACTATCACGGCTCGTCGGGCTTCGGCCACGAGTTCCTCGACAGCATCACCGGCCACTGGGGCGAGTACGAGCTGCAGGACGTGGAGGCCGGCACCGACTGGCTGCTGCAGCAGCGCTGGGTCGATCGCAAGCGCATCGTCGCCACCGGCGGCAGCTACGGCGGCTACATGGTGGCGTGGATGAACGGCCACGTGGCGCCCGGCCGCTACCAGGCCTACGTCTGCCACGCCGGCTGCTACGACTGGCAGGCCATGTACGCCGATGACGCCTACGGCTGGCACCGCAAGGAGCTGGGCGCGGCCTACTGGGACGACCCGGCCCGCGTCGCCGCGCAAAGCCCGCATGCGTTCGCGAAGCACTTCAAGACGCCCACCCTCGTCATCCACGGCGCGATGGACTACCGCGTACCCGATGCGCAAGGCCTGGCCTACTACAACACGCTGAAGTCGCTGGGCGTGCCCGCCCGGCTGGTGTGGTTCCCGGACGAGAACCACTGGGTGCTCAAGCCCTGCAACAGCCGGCTCTGGTACGGCGAGTTCTTCAGCTGGCTGGCGCAGCACGCGCCCCCAAGACACTAACCCCTGCACACAGGAAAAGGCCTCGTTGCCTTTCATAATCGGCAAGCCATGCTGATCCAGTTCTTCTACACGCTGCGCGCCGCCAAGCTCAAGGTGACGGTGCCGGAGTACCTGACGCTGCTGGAAGCGCTGCAGGCCGGCGTCATCGCGTCGCCCGAGGATGGCGGCGTCGCCAGCATCGACGACTTCTACCACCTGGCCCGCGCCACGCTGGTGAAGGACGAAACCCAGTACGACAAGTTCGACCGCGCCTTTGCCGCGTACTTCAAGGGCGTGGAGATGCTGACCGACTTCACGGCCGAGGTGCCGCTGGACTGGCTGAAGAAGAACCTGCAGCTTGAGCTGACACCCGAGCAGAAGGCCGCCATCGAGAAGATGGGCTGGGACGAGCTGATGGAGACGCTCAAGAAGCGCTTCGAGGAGCAGAAGGAACGCCACGAGGGCGGCAACCGCTGGATCGGCACCGGCGGCACCAGCCCGTTCGGCAACTCGGGCTACAACCCGCAGGGCATCCGCATCGGCGGCAAGGGTGGCAACAAGAGCGCCGTCAAGGTCTGGGAGCAGCGCGCCTACAAGGACTACGACGACTCGCTGGAACTCGGCACGCGCAACATCAAGGTCGCGCTGCGCCGGCTGCGCCGCTTCGCCCGCGAGGGCTCGGAGCTGGAGCTGGACCTGGACGGCACCATCCACGGCACGGCCGCCAACGCCGGCATGCTGGACATCAGGATGCAGCCCGAACGCCACAACAAGGTCAAGGTGCTGCTGCTGATGGACGTGGGCGGCACGATGGACGAGCACATCCACCGTGTCGAGGAACTCTTCAGCGCCGCCAAGGCCGAGTTCAAGCACCTGGAGTTCTATTACTTCCACAACTGCGTCTACGACTTCGTCTGGAAGAACAACCGGCGCCGCTTCGCGGAGAAGGTGAGCACCTTCGACCTGATCCGCAAGTACAACCGCGACTACAAGCTGATCTTCGTCGGCGACGCGACGATGAGCCCCTACGAGATCCTGCAGGTCGGCGGCAGCGTCGAGTACAACAACGACGAGGCCGGCGCCGAATGGTTGCAGCGTCTCACGCACGCCTTCCCGAAGTACGCCTGGATCAACCCTGAGCCGCAAGGCGTCTGGCAGTACCGGCAGAGCATCGCGCTGATCCAGCAGCTGATGCAGCAGCGCATGTTCCCGCTGACGCTTTCCGGCCTCGAAGGCGCGATGCGGCTGCTGAGTAAATGAGGCGAGGAGTCTGGGGGGCGACGTGTGCGGCCCGCGCCAAGGCGAGTTGCGGTAGACGGCAAGGCGCGGGCGACGCGGCGTGGTGGGCGCCACGCCAGGAGCCGGCAACGCCGACGGATGCCGCAAATCGCCTTGGCCCTCCGGGTTGGGTCTGGCAGTGGGTTCGGGCGTTGTTGCTCGTCGTTGCGGGCGCGAGCCCGCGGCCTCCTCTGCGCCTAGCCCGCACCCACTGCCAGACCCAACGCGGGCCACACACGCCGCCCCCCAGACTCCTCCCCGTCGCGCTGCTCGTGGCGGTACTGAGCAGCGGTTGTGCGACGAAGCCTCCCGCCGCCGAGCCTGTCCCCGCCCCGGACGTCCCCGCGGACGCACCGGCCGTCTACAGCCTCGACGTCCAGGTCGATGGTGACGCCAAGCTGCGCGACCTGCTGCTGCAGCATCTGGACATTGCCCGTTACCGCGCAAGCGAGGCGGCGCTGAGCCGGGTCGAGCTGGCCCGCCTGGCGGCCGCCGCACCGGCACAGGCGGCGTCGCTGCTGGAGACCGAGGGCTACTTCAACGCCCAGGCCGAGGTGCAACGCGACGCAGGCGACGAGACCCGCGTGCGCCTCATCGTCAAGCCCGGGCCGCTGACGCGCGTCAGCAAGGTCGACATCGAGTTCACGGAGGCCATCGCCACCGACGACGTCCAGGCGTTGCGCGACAACCTGCAGCGCGCCTGGCCGCTGAAGCAGGGGGCCGGCTACACGCAGTCGCAGTGGGCCGCGGGCAAGAACGAGCTGCTGCTGCGCGCCCGCTCCGGCGGCTACCCGCTGGCGCACTGGGGCGAGACGAGCGCACGCGTGGACCCCGAGACGCAGACCGCCGAGCTGCACCTCGTCATGGCCAGCGGCAACCGCGCCAAATTCGGCGAGCTGCGCATCGAAGGCCTGAACCGGCAGACGCGCCAGACCGTCGAGCGCCTGGCCGGCTTCGACCATGGCGACCCATATACCGAGCAGCAGCTCGCCGACTTCCAGGAGCGCCTGGCCAAGACGCAGCTGTTCGACGCGACCCGCGTGCAGCTGCTGTCCGAGATCGTCGACGCCGACGGCACCAGCCCCGTGCTCGTCACGCTGACCGAGTCGTCGCTGCAGCAGGCCACCGTCGCTGTGGGCTACCACGCCAACAACGGCCAGAGCTTCAGCGTCGAGCATGTCCACCGCCAGCCCTTCGGCCTGGCCCTGCGGGCCCGCAACAAGCTGCAGCTGAGCCGCAACGTGCAGGGCATCGAGACGGAGCTCAGCTCTCATCCGCAGAACGACCTGAAGCGCAACATCGCGTCGCTGACCTTCGAGCAGGACCGCAGCGGCGACACCATCGCCACCAACCTGGGCCTGCGCCTGGGCCGCATCTACGAGTCGCCGCATGACGACCGGCTCAGCTACGTCGAGCTGCTGCGCGCCCGCGAGACGGCAGGCAGCCAGGTCAACACCAACCTCGCCGTGTCCATCAACCAGCAGTGGACGCGCCGCCGGCTGGACAGCGCGCTGCTGCCCACCGACGGCCACCAGGGCCTGCTGCTCGTGGGCCTGGGCCAGGTGCGCGGCGGCGGCACGGACGACAGCGGCCCGTTCGGCCGCATCCAGCTCAAGCTGGGCGCCTACAAGCCGCTCGGCGGCTGGTTCGGCTCGGCACGGGCCGAGGTGGCGCAGGTCGTCGCACACGAGTCGGTCGGCGTGCCGGAGAAGCTGCTGTTCCTGGCCGGCGGCGACGAGTCCGTGCGCGGCTACGCGTATCAGAGCCTCGGCCCCGTGAAGAACGGCCTCACGGTGGGCGGCCGCGTCATGGCGACCGGCAGCCTGGAGATCGCCCACCCCTTGCTCGCCAGCATGCCCAGCCTGTGGGGCGCGCTGTTCGTCGACGCCGGCAATGCCGCGTCGCGCTGGCAGGACTACCACGCCGTCGTCGGCATCGGCACCGGCCTGCGCTGGCGCAGCCCGGTCGGCCCGCTGCGCGTGGACTTCGCGCGGGCGCAGGAGACGGGCAAGTGGCGGCTGCACTTTTCAGTCGGAATCACGCTGTGAGGCGCTCCTTCCGCATCCTGCGCAACGGCCTGATCGCGCTGGCCGTCACCGTCGTCGCGCTGGCCGGCTTCATCGCGTGGCTGCTGCGCAGCGAGACCGGTGGCGCCTGGGTGCTGGCGCGACTGCCCGGCCTGCAGATCGAAGCCCCCGAGGGCTCGCTGATGGGCGACTTCCGCGCCCGGCGCGTGCTGCTGAAATGGGCCCAGGGCGAGGCCGAGCTGCGCGGCCTGCACTGGTCCGGCCTGGGCCTCAGCGCCGGCGACGGTGTGCTGCAGGCCCGCGAGCTGGTGGTCGACGAGATCATCATCCGCAGCCAGCCCAGCACCAGCCCCACTGTCGAGCCGCCCGAGCTGACGCTGCCACTGGGCGTGGACATCGCCAGGCTCTACGTCGGCAGCCTGAGCTGGGCCGCCGACCAGCCGCCGCTGCAGGCCCTCGCCGCCGAGATCCACCTGCCACGCCACGGCACCCACCACATCAAGCTGGCCGGCGCGCGCTGGCAGCACCTGCTGATGGCCGGCGACGTGAAGGTCGAGTCGGCCGCGCCATTGCAGACCGAGGCCACGCTGACGGTCCAGCAGAACGAAGCCACCGACCTGCCCTGGCTGGCCGTGGCCGCCGCGCGTGGGCCGCTGGCCAGGCTCACGGCCAAGGCCGAGCTGGAAGCCGCGCACCAGGCGCTGAAGGTCGAAGGCCAGGTGCGGCCGTTCTCGCCCTGGCCCGTCAACGCCCTGCAACTGCAGGCCGACAAGTTCGACCTCTCCGCCGTCATGCCCGGCCTGCCGCGCACCGCGCTGACCGGCACAGCCCGGCTGGACGCCCCGGCCCGCGACGCCGAAGCCACGTTGAAGGCCGAACTCGGCAACGCCGCCGCCGGCCGCTGGGACCAGCACGCCCTGCCCGTTCGGCAGCTCAGCCTCGCCGTCGCCGGCCGCCCTGACCAGCTCACCAGCTTGCGCCTGACGACGCTGGACGCCGAGCTGAACGGCGGCGCCCGCGTGCAGGGCAAGGGCCGGCGCGAGGCCAATGGCCGCTGGCAGCTCGACGCCCACGTGCAGGGCCTGCGACCCGAACTGCTGGACGCCCGCGCCACGCCGGCGCGGCTGGACGGGCCGCTGACGTTGTCCGGCGGCCCCAAGGACCCGCTGGCAGCCAGGCTGGACCTGAACGGCACGCTGCAGGCCAGGCCGCTGCGTGTGCAGGCCCGCGTGCAGGGCCGGCTGCAGGAAACGGGCAGCACGTGGCAGATCGAAGACGCGCGACTGACCAGTGGCGACGCCGAGCTGCAGGCCAGCGGCAGCATCGAGGTGCCGCATGCCGGGCTGCCTTCCGCCCGGCTCAAGGCCCAGATGCGGCAGTTCGACCCGCACCTGCTGTGGCGCGGCGAGCCGGGCTCGGCCTGGGCCCGCCTGCCCGGCACGACCCGGCTGAACGCCGACACGCAACTGGACCTGCGCGGCAACTCGCCCGACAACCTCGTCGGCACCGTCGACGCCCGGCTGCTGCCGGGCCAGTTCGCCGGCCTGCCCGTGCAGGGCCAGTTCAGCGTCAAGCGCCCGCGCGCGGCCGACGCCGCGGCCTTCGACGCCGACGCGCGGCTGGGCAGCAACCATGTACAGGCCAGGGGCGAGGCTCGCGCCACCGCCATCGCCGCGCAGTGGCAGTTGCAGGCACCCAAGCTGGCCGAGTTCAACCCGCTGCTGGCGCTGGCGGAGCAGCCGTCCATCGCCGGCCAGGCTGAGGGCGACGGCGACGTGCAACTGGTGCGCGCCAAACCCGGCGCCGGCTGGCGCGTGGGCGGCAACGGCAAGCTCGCGCTGACATCGGCCAGCGCCCAGGGCGTGACGGTGGCCAACGCGCGCAGCCGCTGGACGCTGCCGCTGCCGGGCATGGACGGCGACGGCCCGCTGGGCCTGGCGCTGGAGGTCAACGGCGTCAAGCACGCCCGCGGCGAACTCAAGCTCGCCCGGATCGACGTGCAGGGCCGCCGCAGCGCGCACCAGATCCAGGCCCAGATCGCCGGCCGCGCACGCCCCACGGCCGACCAGGATCTCAACGTCGGCATCACGACGCAGGCCCAGGGCCGCTGGGACGGCGAGACCTGGGCCGGCCGCATCGCCCGGCTGGACGTGGCGCCGCTGCGGCCCAACACGCCGGCGCTGCTGGCCGCCAGCGGCGTCAATCTCAAGGTGGGCCCAGGCCTGCAGGTCACGGCCGAGCCGGGCCGCGCCGAGGTGGGCGGAGCCTTCGTGCGCTGGCAGGCCTTGAGCTGGCACGGCGGCGACCAGCCCGAGGCGCGGGCCGACCTGCAGCTGGAAGACCTCGCCGTGGCGCCGCTGATGGCGCGCTGGCAGCCCGACTTCGGCTGGGGCGGCGACCTGCGCATCACCGGCCACGCCTCGCTGCTGCTCAACGACAGGCTGACCGCCGATGTGCTGCTGGACCGCCAGAGCGGCGACCTGCGCGTGACCGACGAGTTCGGCACCCGACCGCTGGGCCTCACCGACCTGCGCCTGGCGCTGACCGTGCGCGATGGCGTCTGGCAGTTCGCGGAGGGGCTGGCCGGCAAGGAGCTGGGCGCGTTGAGCGGTGCGCTGACGCTGCGCCCGCCCAAGCTGTGGCCCGACCTCGCCACCCCCGTCGAAGGTGTGGTGCAGGCCAACGTGGCCGACCTCTCCACCTGGGGCCGCTGGGTGCCGGCCGGCTGGCGGCTGGGCGGCCGGGCGGCGGCCGTCGTGCAGATCGGCGGCAGGCTGGGCGGCCCCGACCTGACCGGCCATGCCGAGGGCGAAGGCCTGGCGCTGCGGCAGTTGCTGTACGGCGTGGACTTCACCGACGGCCGCTTCGCGCTGGACCTGCAGGGCCAGCACGCCGAACTGACGAAGCTGGAGGCCCGCGCCGGCGATGGCTGGCTGCGCGCTACCGGCCACGCAGAGCTGGGCGCCAAGCCCAGCGCCCACGTCGAGCTGAAGGCCGACAAGCTGCGCGTGCTGTCGCGGGTGGACCGCCGCATCGTTGCCAGCGGCGAGACCACGCTGGACTTCGACGACAAGGGGTTGCAGCTGGCCGGCAAGCTGCGCGCCGACGAAGGCCTGTTCGACTTCACGCGCGCCGACGCACCCACGCTGGCCGACGACGTCACCGTGCTGCGCGGCGCACGCACCGCCGAGCCTTCGGCGCCGGCCACGCCCGGCACGGCGCGCAGCACGCGGATCGACGTCGCCCTGGACTTCGGTAACGACTTCAAGGTGCGCGGCCGGGGCCTGACGACGACGCTGCGCGGCCAACTGCAGGTCGCGCAGAAGGATGGCACGCCGCTGCGGCTGACCGGCAAGCTCCGCGCGGATGGCGGCCAGTACGCGGCCTACGGCCAGAAGCTGGAGATCGAGCGCGGCGACATCACGTTCACCGGCGCGCTGGACAACCCGTCGCTGGACCTGCTGGCCGTGCGGCCCAACCTCGACACCCGCGTGGGCGTGCGCGTCGGCGGCACCGCGCAGGCCCCGCGCGTGAGCCTGTATTCAGAGCCCGACATGAGCGACACGGACAAGCTCTCCTGGCTGCTGATGGGCCGCGCGCCCGACACGCTGGGCCGCACCGACACGGCCTTGCTGCAACGCGCGGCCGTCGCGCTGCTCAGCGGCGAGGGCGAAGGCGCCACCGGCAAGGCGCTACGCCAGCTGGGGCTGGACGAGCTGTCGCTGTCACAGAGCGACGACGACACCAAAGCCACCATCGTGCGCCTGGGCAAGCAGATCTCGCGGCGCTGGTACGTGGGCTACGAACGCAGCCTGAACGCGACGACGGGCTCGTGGCAGCTGATCTACCGCATCGCCCAGCGCTTCACGCTGCGCGCGCAGAGCGGCGACGACAACGCAGTGGATGTGATCTGGCAGTGGAAATGGAATTGAGGCCGCCATGATCGATGTCGACGATGCCATCACGCCATCGCAGCTGGATGCAGTGCGAACACTCATGCGCGCCTTCATCACCTGGCATCGCGAACGGCACACGCAGGACCTGGCGCTCATCGATTCCTACTTCGACGCCGAGGCGTTCGAGGCAGAACTGGCCGGCCTGCCCGGCATCTACACGCCGCCGTCCGGCCGCCTGCTGCTCGCCAGCGTTGACGGCGAAGCCGCGGGCTGCGTTGCATTGCGCAAGATCGAGCCAAGCGTGTGCGAGATGAAGCGCATGTTCGTCTACCCCTGCTTCCACGGCCGAGGCGTCGGCCTCGCGCTCGCTCAGCGCCTCATCGAGCACGCGCGAGCCGCGGGCTACGAGCGCATGCGCCTCGACACCAGCATCCGGCAAGCCGAAGCCACTGGCCTGTACCGGCGCCTGGGCTTTCGCGAAGTCGCGCCGTACTACGACCTGACGGACGAGCTGCGCAACTGGCTGATCTTCATGGAGCTGACGCTTTAGGCGCCTACTTCGACCGCCCATCGAAGTGATGCACCGGCACGGCCGCGAGATCGATGCCCTCGATGCAGCGGATGTTGATCGCCGCCATCGGATCGCCGTTCGGCCCCTTGCCTTCGCCGTACGGGTGGATGCCACAGGTCGGGCAGAACACGTGCTGGATGACGTGCTTGTTGAAGGTGTAGCGGGCCGTGTCGCTCTCGGGCGTTTGCAGGCGCAGCGCGGCGCGCGGCACGAACCACAGCAGCGAACCCTTGCGCTGACAGATCGAGCAGTTGCAGGACAGGCCCGAGTCGATCGTGCCGTCGACTTCGAAGCGGATGCGGCCGCAATGGCAGCTGCCTTGATGGATGGTCATGGGTCGCCTCCAGGGATACCGGGTGACGGGCATTCTGGCGCCCCGGAGAACGCCCGTCACCGCCACGCTCAGGCGCGCAAGTCAAAGCGGTCGGCTTCCATCACCTTCACCCACGCGGCGACGAAGTCCCGTACGAACTTCGCTCCGGCGTCGCTGCCGGCATAGACCTCGGCCACCGCGCGCAGCTGCGCGTTGGAGCCGAAGACGAGGTCGGCGACGGTGGCCGTCCACTTGCGCTGGCCGGTCTTGCGGTCCACGCCTTCGAGCACGCCATCGGCGCCCTGCTGCCACTTCGTGCCCATGTCCAGCAGGTTGACGAAGAAGTCGTTGGACAGGGTGCCGGGCCGGGTGGTCAGCACGCCATGCGGGCTGCCGCCGGTGTTGGCCCCCAGCACGCGCAGGCCGGCGACGAGCACGGCCGTCTGCGGCGCCGACAGCTCCAGCAGCTGGGCCTTGTCGATGAGCCGCTCCGCCGCGGAGGCCGCCGGCAGGCCCGGCGCCAGGTAGTTGCGGAAGCCATCGGCCTTGGGTTCCAGCACGGCGAAGGATTCGACGTCGGTCTGCTCCTGCGTCGCATCCGTGCGGCCGGGATGGAAGGGCACCGTGACATTCACACCGCCCTGCCTGGCGGCGGCCTCGATGGCTGCACCGCCGGCCAGCACGATGAGGTCGGCCAGCGAGATCGGCTTGGCTGATGCCTTGCGCACCTCCTCCAGCTTGGCCAGCACGCGCGGCAGCTCCGCTGGCTGGTTGGCGGCCCAGTCCTTCTGCGGCGCGAGGCGGATGCGCGCGCCGTTGGCACCGCCGCGCTTGTCACTGCCGCGGAACGTGGACGCCGACGCCCAGGCCGTGGACACGAGCTGCGCCGTGGTCAGCCCCGAGGCCAGCACCTGGGCCTTCAGCGCGGCCACGTCGGCCGCGTCGACGAGCGCGTGACCGGCCTTGGGTACCGGGTCTTGCCAGATCAGCTCTTCCCTGGGTACGAGCTTGCCGAGGTAGCGCGAGACCGGCCCCATGTCGCGGTGGGTCAGCTTGAACCAGGCGCGGGCGAAGGCGTCGGCGAACTCGGCCGGGTTGGCGTGGAAGCGGCGCGAGATCTTCTCGTAGGCCGGGTCGAAGCGCAGCGCCAGGTCGGCCGTCGTCATCATGGGCGCGTGGAACTTCGTCTTGTCGTGCGCGTCGACGACGGTGTCCGACCCGGCGCCGCCCTTGGGCCTCCACTGGTGCGCGCCGGCGGGGCTCTTGGTCAGCTCCCAGTCGTACTTGAACAGCGTGTCGAAGTAGCCCATGTCCCAGGTCGTCGGGTTGGGCTTCCACGCGCCTTCGATGCCGCTGGTGATGGCGTCGCCGGCCACGCCGCTGCCGTAGCTGCTCTTCCAGCCCAGGCCTTGTTCGAGGATGTCGGCGGCTTCGGGTTCCTTGCCGACATGGCTGGCCGGGCCGGCGCCATGCGCCTTGCCGAAGGTGTGGCCACCGGCGACGAGGGCCACGGTCTCCTCGTCGTTCATCGCCATGCGGGCGAAGGTGTCGCGGATGTCGCGCGCCGAGGCCAGCGGGTCGGGGTTGCCGTCCGGGCCTTCAGGGTTCACGTAGATCAGCCCCATCTGCACGGCGGCCAGCGGGCTGGCCAGGTCGCGCTCGCCGCTGTAGCGGCTGTTGGCGGCCGTGCTGGGCGCCAGCCACTCGGTCTCGGCACCCCAGTCGATGTCGGCCTCGGGCTCGTAGATGTCGGCCCGGCCGCCGCCGAAGCCGAAGGTCTTGAAGCCCATGGACTCCAGCGCGACGTTGCCGGTCAGGATGAAAAGGTCGGCCCAGGACAGCTTCTCGCCGTACTTCTGCTTGACGGGCCACAGCAGGCGACGTGCCTTGTCGAGGTTGCCGTTGTCAGGCCAGCTGTTCAGCGGCGCGAAGCGCTGGTTGCCGGTACCGCCACCGCCGCGGCCATCGAAGGTGCGGTAAGTGCCGGCCGCGTGCCAGGCCATGCGGATGAAGAACGGACCGTAGTGCCCGTAGTCGGCCGGCCACCAGTCCTGCGAGTCGGTCATCAGCGCATGCAGATCCTTGACGACGGCGTCGAGGTCCAGGCTCTTGAAGGCCGCGGCGTAGTCGAAGGCCTCGCCCATCGGGTTGGACCGCGGCGCGTGCTGGTGCAGCAGGCCGACGTTGAGCTGGTTGGGCCACCAGTCGCGGTTGCCGCGCGAGCGGGCGGCGGGCTTGTGGGGATGGCTGGCATCGCCCGAGAACGGGCATTTGGATTCGGTGGACATCGTGGCCTCCATGGGTTGTCCGCAGGTGCCGAGGCAGTCTAGGAGTCGCTCGATGACGGATCAACGCAATCCTGCCAATGGCGGCGATAGCGACAAATGTGCGAGCGCGGGCCGGCAAGCCCGCGCACTCGGTGAAGCAGTTCACCCAGCGCAGTGTCAGGCGCGCCATCGGCACCGTCATCCGCCAAATGGGAGGGGGCAGGCCGCCGAAGAATTTCCTCACTTCTTCAGGAGATCCCGCCATGCAGATCAAGCCTCCCTCCGCTCTCCAGACCCCGGCTGCCATGCCGCAGCCCGCCAAAGCCGGCGCCGGCAAGGGCAGCGACTTCTCGCAGTTGCTCAAGACCGCGCAGGCCGAAGCGCCCGCGCCCACGCCGGCCAGCACTGCCACCGCAGCGCCGGCCAAGGGCTGAGGCCGTGAGTTCGGTGTCCATGCGCTGCGGCTGCCAGGCTGACGCACGCCGCAGCACGGCTGGTATGCACACGGCCGCGGCAGCCGGCCGCGCAGGGCGCTGCACCGGCCAGGCGACGATCGGCAGCGCGGGCAACTCCGTCGGCGTGACGGTCTCGCTGAGCTCGCGCTCGCTGGCGACCGTGGCCAACCTGGCCAGCACGGTCGTGCGCGCCGGCAGTCAGACCGTGCAGATGGTCGAGAACGCCGCCAAGGCCACGTCCGACGCCGTCGGCGCAGTGGCAGACAACGGCGTCGTGGCCGGCGTCGTCGGCGCCGCCCTCGTCAGCGTGCTGGTGTGAGGGGAACGCCGATGAGACACGCCGTCAGGCTCGCCCTGCTCACCGCGCTGGCCAACCTGTCGGGCTGTTCCGTGATCGGCCCGATGGCCGCCTGGGATGTCGTCAAGTGGGGCGGTTCACAGGCCATCGCCAACCAGGCACCCAAGCCTGTCAACACCGTCCATCACGGCGATGCGCCAGTCAAGGAGGTCTGCGTTGAATACAACCGCGACATGCCACTGGACGAACTGGTGCCGGCGCTCCAGGCCGAACTCAAGACCCAGGGCGTGCAGAGCCGCGTCTACGACGCCGGCACCGGTCCGAGTGCCTGCGCGTACTGGGTGCGCTACGTGGGCGCCATCGAATGGGGTACGCCTCCATTGAGCGACGAGCAGCGCCCCTACCTCAGCGCCGCCGCGCTCAGCCTGCGCAGCGCCGACGGCCGCCTGCTGTCCAGCAGCGCCTACGTCGGCGACACCAGCGGCGCGCGCTGGTCCAGCACGCGCAAGAAGATCGCGCCGGTCGTCAAGGCGCTGATCACGGGTTTCGAGACCTGACCTTCTCCTCCAGCCCACTCCTACGCCCATCGCCATGCCCGCCCTCCTCCGCCTCGCCCTGCCCGCCGCCTGCGTCGTGCTGGCCGCTTGTTCGTCCACGCCGCCCAGCCTCGTCAATGTGCCGGTGATGGCCGCGCCGGCCGTTCAGCCGATGTTCCTGGAGCAGCCCGCCAACGGCGCCATCTTCCAGGCCCACATGGCCAACTCGACGCTGTTCTCCGGCGAGCGCCGGCCGCGCGCCATCGGCGACACGATGAAGGTCGACATCGCCGAGAACATCCGCGCCACGCAGAAGCAGACCGGCGAGACCAGCCGCGAGAGCAAGCTTGCCACCAAGGGCCCCGGCGGCGCCAAGGCCGGCACGGCGCTGGCGTCGCTGATCAACGTCGACGCGACGGCCGCCGGCAGCGACTCCTTCAAGGGCTCGGGCAACACCGAGACAGCCAACACCTTCAACGCGCAGCTGGCCGTCACCGTCATCAACGTGCTGCCCAACGGCCACCTGCTCGTGGCGGGCGAACGCAGCATGGGGCTGGCCGGCGGCGTCACGACGCTGCGCTTCTCCGGCATCGTGAACCCGCGCGACATCGGCACCGGCAACGTCGTCGCGTCCAGGGACGTCGTCAACGCCAACCTCGAGAACGTCGCCCGCGGCGACGTCTCCGAAGCGAGTTCGCGCAGCTGGCTGCAGCGCGTGCTGGCACGCACCTTGTCCATCTGGTAGCCACTTGGTGTCGAGCCGGTCACATATTGCAGTCAAGCCCTTAACACGGCCCGCCTAGGCTCTATTCCACTGATCACGATGCGGCGGCAGCCTCTAAAAACCAAGCCCGCCGCTGCTCGCCGCGTGCGCGCCAGAACCACAGAAGTACTGATGAAGAACCGACGCAACCCAGCGCCGCAACACACCACCGACCCCTGGCTGGCCAAAGGCAAGGTCAAGACCTACCGCCGCGGTCAACGCATCATCGAAGCCGGCAGCTCGCAGGGCGACTGGGTCGCCATCAGCCGGGGCGCGGCCTACCTCGTCTCGCAGGTGGCGCCAGGCACACGCGTGGCCGTGGCTGCGCTGTGGCTGGGCGATGTCATCGGGGGGGAGTCGCCGCTGGGCAAGCTCGCCGCCCGCTACGACGTGACGGCGCTGGTGGACGTCACCACCATCAACATCCCGCTCGGCCAGCTGCAGCCCGATGCGCCGCCGCCACTGCCCGCCGAAACCCACGACGAGCTCTATACCGCCACCGCCAGCCGCCTGCACGGCCAGATCTCGATGCGCCTGGCCGGCAACGGCCTGCAGCGCCTCGTGAGCGTCATGGCCACGCTGGCCACCGCGCTGGCCCCGGACAGCGGCACCTGGCAGGCGGACCGCCTCGCGCTGCCGATCTCGCAGGCCTGCATCGGCCAGCTGTCAGGTCTGTCACGCCGTCAGACCTGGATCTACCTCGGCCAGCTGAGCGAACGCGGCTGGGTGGCAACGTCCCGATCCAAGGTCACGCTGGAGGCCCTGGCCGCCTGGCTGGCACTGATGGCCGAGGTCGAGACCTCGGGCATCGACTGCATCGGCACGCTGGAGCAATGCGACATGACGCTGCAGCGCCTCAGCGCCCGGGCACTGGGCATGGCCTGACCGACGGCCGTGCGAGAATCCGCGCCCTCGCACGGCCACGTGCCGCCGCGAGCGCTGTGCTCTCCGTAGTTCAATGGATAGAACGGCCGCCTCCTAAGCGGCAGATACAGGTTCGATTCCTGTCGGAGGGACCAGATCACGGGGCAGAAACCGGCTGCCAGCTTGCACGGGTCTTGCCAGCGGCTGACGGTGTGCTGTGAAACACCCCTCCGCGGCGCTGTCAGCCGGCTCGCGCCGCTAGAGTCGCGGGCTGTCCGTGGGCGCGTGTGTTCGCGGCCACGTGCCATGCCTTCCGCCCGTCTCCCGTCCCTCGCCACCGCGCTGCTCGGCGCCTGCCTTCTGCTCACGTACGCGCTGCCCGCGCGGGCGGCCGGCAGCCTGCTGCTGCTGGACGCCCCGCCTGCCATGACGACCTGGTCGGGCGGCCTCTCGGTGCGAGGTTGGCCTCGCGCGCCGGGCAGCGGGCGCGAGCGCTACAGCCTGCTGCCCGCTATCGACTACGAAGGTGCCAACGGCGTCTTCGCCGCCACGGACGCCGGCCTGGGCTGGAATCTCGCGCCGGTCCTGCTCAAAGGCGACGCCGCCAAGGACTGGCAGTTCGGCATGCGCCTGTGGCCGCAGTCGGGCCGTTCGCGGCGCGAGTCGCCGCCAGGCGTTGAAAGCCTGGGCACGCGCATCGTCACCGAGGCCTTCGCCAACATGCAGGTGCTGCCGGTGCTGCTGCTGCAATCTGGCCTGTCCTGGGGCGGCGGGCGTCACCATGACGGCGGTCAGCTCGAACTGGGTGTCACCAGCGGCATCCCGCTGGGGGACGACCTGATCGGCATCAGCCTGGCCGCCACGTACGCGAACGCCGCCCAACTGCGCGGCAGCTTCGGCCTGCGGCCGAGCGAGTCGCACAACAGCGGCCTGCCCACCTGGCAGCCCAGCAGCGGCTGGCAGGACTGGAGCATCGCGCTCAGCGCCGAGCACAAGTTCTCCGAGGACTGGTCCGTCAGCGGCCAATGGCAGCACGCACGCCTCATCGACCAGGCGGCCGCCTCGCCGCTGACGCACAGCCGCGACCAGCCATCCTTCATCGTCAGCCTCTGGCACCGGTTCTGAGCCGGAGGCCGCCCACATGCACGACATCCTGCTGTACGCGCTGCCCATCTTCGTCGCCTGCATGGCCGGCGAATGGGCCTGGGGACACTGGCGCGGCCGCAACAACTACCGTCTGGCCGACACCCTGAGCAGCCTGAGCCAGGGCCTGCTGAGCCAGGCGACGGCCATCGTCACGCCGCTGATCCAGACCGGCTTCTACGCAGCGCTGCATGCGCGCTTCGCGCTGCTGTCGGCCCGGCACTGGCATGGCGTGGTGGGCGGCGTGCTGGCCGTGGTGCTGTACGACCTATGCGACTACTGGCTGCACCGCACCAGCCACGAAAGCGCGCTGTTCTGGGCCGCTCACGCGGTGCACCACCAGAGCGAGCATTTCAACCTCAGCACCGCGCTGCGGCAGGAGAGCCTGTACGGCGTGATGGGCTGGCCGTTCTTCATCCCGATGGCGCTGCTGGGCGTGCCCACCGACCTGTACGTGCTGGCCGGCATCGTCGTGCTGTTCTATCAGTTCTGGATTCACACCGAGCACATCGGCCGCCTGGGCTGGCTGGACCGCGTGTTCTCCACGCCGTCCAACCACCGCGTGCACCACGCCGTGAATCCGGCTTACCTGGACCGCAACTACGGCGCCATCTTCGTCGTCTGGGACCGCCTGTTCGGCAGCTTCGCCGAGGAGCGCGAGCTCTGTGTCTACGGCACCGTCAAGCCGCTGGCGAGCTGGAACCCGCTGTGGGGCGTGGGCCAGTTCTACGCCGAACTGTGGCGGCGCATGCGCGCCACGCCGCGCTGGGCGGACAAGCTGCGCGTGCTCTACAAGTCTCCGGGCTGGATGCCGCCCGGCGCGGCGCTGCCCGGCACCAGCCCCGAGGCCCGCCTGGCCCTGCCCCGCTTCGACCCGCCCGCACCGCGCGGCGCACGTGTGGCGGCCGTGTTGCTGTTCCTGCTGATGGCGGCCGGCTGCGGCGCCTGGCTGTACGTGGCCGACGACCTCGGCAGCGCCGCCAACCTCGGCGCCGCCACGATGCTGGCAGCCGGCCTGTGGGGTGTCGGCGTTCTGCTGAGTTGGCCGGTTCGGGGCCGGGCAACGAACTCCGCATAAGCAACGCCGCTTTCCTTCGTTCCGCGCAGAAGCGGCTTTCCCTATCGTGCAAGGCCTGAACACCCGCAGGCCACCATGCACATCACCAGCATCTCCGGCAGCCCCAGCGAACGCTCGCGATCCGCGTGGCTGACGCAGTTCGCACTGACGCGCCTGGAAGGCGTGGCCACGCGCAGCGAACACATTGCCGTGCGCGAACTGCCGGCGGGTGCGCTGCTGTACGCCGACGCCACGGAGCCGGCCATCGCCCGGGCCGTGCAGTCCATTGCAGACGCGAGTCTCGTCATCGTCGGCACGCCCATCTACAAGGCCGCCTACTCGGGCCTGCTGAAGGTCTTCCTGGACCTGCTGCCGCCCGACGCGCTGCGCGGCAAGTCGGTCCTGCCACTGGCCACCGGCGGCAGCCCGGCGCACTTGCTGGCGCTGGACTACGCGCTCAAGCCCGTGCTGTCGGCGCTGGGCGCACGCCATGTGCTGGACGGCGTGTTCGCGACCGACGCCCAGTTGCTGCGCCACGAAGCCGGTGGCTACGTGCCCGAGCCCGAACTGCTGGCGCGGCTGGACCGCGCGCTCGACCCCCTGGTGCCCGCCACGCGAATGCGCAACGCCGCCGAACTCAGCTGTCGGCGCTGACCGCTCGCCTGCCAGCTTCCTGACCTCTTGTCTCCTCGCCATCTGAACGGGATCGGCGACTTCTTCCCGGCGCTCGGGCGCGGATCGGGTGTGATCGAGCGCCGGGATCTTTTTGCACAGGACAACGACTCATGCGTTTCAGCTCTCTCTTCCGCCTGGCCGCGCCGCTGCTCGTCGCCGCCGTCAGCCTCCATGCGTCGGCGCAGACAACGCTTCGCATCGGCTTCCAGAAATCCGCCAGCCTGCTGACCTTCCAGAAGTCCAGCGGTTCTCTGGAGAAACGCCTCGCCCCGCTGGGCGTGAGCGTGAAGTGGGTCGAGTTCCCCGCCGGCCCGCAGCTGCTCGAAGGCCTGAACGTCGGCGCCGTCGACGTGGGCTTCGTCGGCGAAGCCCCGCCCATCTTTGCGCAGGCCGCCGGCGCCAAGTTCGTCTACATCGGCTACGACCCGGCTGCCCCCGAGGCCGAAGCCATCGTCGTGCCCAAGGACTCGCCCATCAAATCGGTCGCCGAACTCAAGGGCAAAAAGGTCGCGCTGAACAAGGGCAGCAACGTGCACTACCTGCTCGTCAAGGCGCTGGAGAAGCAGGGCCTGAAGCTCGGCGATGTGCAGGCCGTCTACCTGCCGCCGGCCGATGCGCGCGCCGCCTTCGAGCGCGGCGCGGTGGACGCCTGGGTGATCTGGGACCCCTTCCTCGCTGCCGTCGAGAAGCAGAGCGGCGCCCGGCTGCTGCAGGACGGCCGCGGCGTCGTCAACAACTACGCCTACTACCTCGCCGAACGCGGCTTTGCCGAGAAGAGCCCCAAGGTCATCCAGGCGCTGTTCGACGACACGCAGGCCCAGGCCACCTCGCTCAAGGGCAACATCAAGGCCGCCGCCGCCGTCATCGCGCCGCTGCAGGGGCTGGAGCCCGACGTCGTCGAGAAGAGCCTGACGCGCTACCAGTTCGGCGTGAAGCCGCTGACGCCCGCGGTCGCCGCCGAACAGCAGAAGATCGCCGACACCTTCCACGCGCTGGGCCTGATCCCGAACGCGATCCGCGTCGCTGATGCCCTGCCGGGCACCGCCAAGCTCGCCGAGGCCGCCAAATGAGCACGCCGACGACGCGGCGCGCCGCCGTCGCCATCCTCGCGACGACGGCTTCGCTATGGGTGCGGGCCCAGGGCTCGGCCCAGCTGCGCATCGGCTTCCAGAAGGGTTCGTTCAACCTCGCGCTGCTGAAGAGCTACGGCCTGCTGGAGCAGCGCCTGCCCGGCACCAAGATCCAGTGGACCGAGTTCCCCGCCGGCCCACAGCTGCTGGAGGCGCTGGCGCTGGGCAGCGTCGAGTTCGGCGCCACCGGAGACGCACCGCCCGTGTTCGCGCAGGCCGCGGGCAAGGACGTCGTCTACGTCGGCGCCGAGCCGCCCAAGCCCGACAGCTCGGCCGTGCTCGTCAAGCCCGACTCGCCGCTGAAGACGCTGGCTGACCTGAAGGGCCGTCGCATCGCCTTGCAAAAGGGCAGCAGCGCGCACTTCCTGACCGTTCGCGCCGTGAAGAAGGCCGGCCTGAACTGGTCTGACATCCAGCCCGTCTACCTGCCGCCGGCCGATGCGCGCGCCGCGTTCGAGCGCGGCTCGGTCGACGCCTGGGCCGTCTGGGACCCCTACTACGCCGCGGCCGAGGTGACCGGCGAGCTGCGCGCGCTGGCCACCAGCCGGGGCCTGACGAGCAACAACACCTTCTACCTCGCATCACGCGCACTGAGCCGTGACGCAGCGCTGCTGAAAACCTTGTTCAACGCGCTGACCGACACCGACACGCGCGCCCGCGCCGACCGCCGCGATGCCGTGCAGCGCTACGCCGACTTCGCCGGCCTGCCGCTGGCCACGGTCTACAAGATGGTCGAGCGCCGCGGCGCCGCACCGGTCGGGCCGCTGACGACCGACATCGTCAAGGAGCAGCAGCTCGTCGCCGACTCGTTCACCGAGCTGGGCCTCATTCCCCGCAGCATCCGCGTCGCCGACGCCATCGCCACCCCGATCAAGAAAGCCTGAAGCCATGAAGATCTTCTGGTTCATCCCCACCCACGGCGACAGCCGCTATCTCGGCAGCTCCCGCGGCGCACGCGTGGCCGACCACGCCTACTTCAAGCAGATCGCCATCGCCGCGGACAGCCTCGGCTACGAGGGTGTGCTGCTGCCCACCGGGCGCTCGTGCGAAGACTCCTGGATCGTCGCAGCCAGCCTCATCGATGCGACGAAGCATCTGAAGTTCCTCGTCGCACTGCGGCCGGGCCTCGTCGCGCCGTCGCAGAGCGCACGCATGGCCGCCACGCTGGACCGGCTGTCGGGCGGCCGGCTGCTCGTCAATCTCGTCACCGGCGGCGACCCCGACGAGCTGGCCGGCGACGGCCAGTTCCTGGGTCACGCCGAGCGCTACGAACAGTCCGCCGAGTTCATCCGCATCTGGCGCGAGCTGCTGGCCAAATCGCACACCGGCGAGCCGCTGGACTTCGATGGCGACCACCTCAGCGTGAAGGGCGGCAAGGTGCTGTATCCGCCCATCAACAAGCCCTACCCGCCGGTGTTCTTCGGCGGCTCGTCCGGCCCCGCGCACGACCTCGCCGCGGAACAGGTCGACACCTACCTGACCTGGGGCGAACCGCCGGCCGACGTCGAGAAGAAGCTGCAGGACGTGCGCGAGCGCGCCGCGGCCAAGCGCCGGCAATTGAAGTACGGCATCCGCCTGCACGTCATCGTGCGCGAGACCGAGGACGAGGCCTGGCGCGCCGCCGCCGAGCTGGTGTCCGAGTTGGACGAGGCCACCGTGAAGGCCGCGCAGGCGCGCTTCAAGACGATGGACTCGGTGGGCCAGCGCCGCATGGCCGAGCTGCACGGCGGCCAGTTCGACAAGACCAACGTGCGCGCCGGCCTGGAGATCGCGCCCAACCTGTGGGCCGGCGTGGGCCTCGTGCGCGGCGGCGCGGGCACGGCCCTCGTCGGCAATCCGCAGCAGGTGGCGGACCGCATCAAGGAGTATGCGAACCTCGGCCTGGAGTACTTCATCCTCAGCGGCTATCCACACCTGGACGAGGCGCACCGCTTCGCCGAGCTGGTGTTCCCGCTGCTGCCGCTGGACGTGCGCGAGAAGCTGACGGCGCCTGCGCTGACGGGGCCGTTCGGCGAGGTCGTCGCGAACAGCTACGTGCCCAAGGCCGCCTCCGCGAGCTGACATGAGCCCCTCGTCCAAGGAGTACCTTGGCCGGTCCCCCGAGGGGACGCCGATGCTCGCGGCATTGAGCCGCGAGCACATCGACAGATCGGGCCGGCTTGGGAGCGGCCCGGCGCTCGGCCCGAAAAAATTCACGACGAAAACCTAGCATGACCATCGCTCGCCGCCTCACCCCCTGGCTGCTGCCCGCTGCCATCCTCGTCGCCTGGGAGCTGGCCTCGCGCAGCGGCCTGCTGTCCGCGCGCATCCTGCCGGAGCCGGCCGCCGTGCTGGCCGCCTTCTGGAAGCTGCTGCGCTCGGGGGAGCTGGCGCACCACGTCGCCGTCAGCACCATCCGCGCGTTCTCCGCGCTGGCGATCGGTGGCGGCCTGGGCCTGCTGCTGGGCCTGCTGACCGGCACGTGGAAAAGCGCCGAAGCCCTGCTCGACACCACGCTGCAGATGCTGCGCAACATCCCGGCCCTGGCGCTGATCCCGCTGGTCATCCTGTGGTTCGGCATCGACGAGGCGGCCAAGCTGGTGCTGGTGGCCGTGGGCGTGTTCTTCCCGGTCTACCTCAACACCTTCCACGGCATCCGCAACGTCGACCGCGACCTCATCGAGATGGCGCGCAGCTACGGCCTGTCGGGCTGGCAGCTGTACCGGCAGGTCATCCTGCCCGGCGCGCTGCCGTCCATCCTCGTGGGCCTGCGCTTCTCGCTGGGCCTGATGTGGGTGCTGCTCATCGTCGCCGAGACGTTGTCGGCCGAGGCCGGCATCGGCTACCTGACGATGAACGCCCGCGAGTTCCTGCAGACCGACATCGTGCTCGTCGGCATCCTGCTCTACGCGCTGCTGGGCAAGCTGGCCGACGTCGTCGCCCGCGGCCTGGAGAAGGCCTGGCTGCCGTGGCACAAGGGCTATGCCGCCGAAGGGAACTGATCATGTGGCTCACCGAGTTCGACACCCCAGTGCTGCCGCACGAACCGGCCATTGAAGACGTGCCTCCCGCGCGGGACACATCCCACGGCCTGGCACTGCAACTGCGCGGCATCGACAAGTCCTTCGGCACGCGCCACGTGCTGCAGAACCTGGATTTGAATGTCGCGCCCGGCGAGTTCGTCGCGCTCGTCGGCCGCAGTGGGTGCGGCAAGAGCACGCTGCTAAGGCTCATCGCCGGGCTGGATCAGCCGAGCGCTGGCCTCGTCGAGGCGGGTGCTGCCAACGAGCGCCGGCTGATGTTCCAGGACGCGCGCCTGCTACCGTGGAAGCGCGTCGTCGACAACGTCGCACTGGGTCTCACCGGCCCCGAGGCGAAGTCCCGCGCGATGGAAGCGCTGGAGCAGGTCGGCCTCGCCGGCCGCGGCAACGACTGGCCGGCGACGCTGTCCGGCGGTCAACGCCAGCGCGTCGCACTGGCCCGCGCGCTGGTGCACCGCCCGCGCCTGCTGCTGCTGGACGAACCGCTGGGCGCTCTCGACGCACTGACACGGCTGGAGATGCACCGCCTCATCGAGCAGCTGTGGCAGCGCCACGGCTTCACGGCGCTGCTCGTCACGCACGACGTGGCCGAGGCCGTGGCGCTGGCCGACCGCGTCCTGCTCATCGACCGCGGCGGCATCGCGCTGGACGCCACGGTCACGCTGCCCCGCTCGCGCTCACGCGCCGCGCCGGGGTTTGCAGAGCTCGAAGACCGGGTGCTGCGGCACATCATTGGGCATCCAGCCACGGCCTGACGGCTCATGCCGCGTGGCCCACAATGCGCCATGCTTCGCCGCCTGCCCTACCTCGTGGCCGTGCTGCTCGCCGCGGCAGCGCTCTCGTACTGCACCCTCGCCAGTCGCATCGCCGACGGCCATCTCGACATCGATCAGGCCGAACTGCAGGCCCGCATCGCGCCGCGCTTTCCAGTCCACCACTGCAAGATCGTCATCGCCTGCCTGGACCTGTCCAACCCGGCCGTGACGCTGCAGGAGGGCGACGACCACCTCGGCTTCACGGCGGACGTGAAGGTCACGCTGGGCACGCGCGAGCGCACCGGCCGCATCGGCCTGGCCGGCCGTCCGCGCTACGCACCGAACGAGGGGCAGCTGTTCATCGAAGACCTGCAGATCACGACGCTGGAGCTGGCGGGCTTCCCCGAGGAATACGCCGAGTTCGTGAAGACCCGCGCCGTCGTGGCGGCCCGGCAGGCCCTGCAGTCCCACCCCGTCTACACGCTGGACGCCAACACGGCCAAGGGCGCCCTGGCCAAACGCGCCGTGCGCGACGTGAAGGTCGTCAACGGCAAGCTCAGGATCGCCTTCGTCGGGTCGAGCGACTGAGACCTCAGTCGCCCGCGAAGAACTGGCTGGGCGTCTGCCCGAACTGCTTGCGGAACATCGTCGCGAACGCGCTGGGGCTGTCGTAGCCCAGGGCCAGCGCGACGTCGATGACCTTCTCGCCCGTTGCCAGCATTTCCAGCGCACGCAGCAGACGCGCCTGCTGGCGCCACTGGCCGAAGGTCATGCCGGTTTCCTTCACGAACAGGCGCTGGATGGTCTTCACGTCAACGCCCAGTCGCGCCGCCCAGTCGGCCATGGTCGATGCGTCATCGAGCTGCGCCTGCAGCGCGGTGCAGATCTGCACCAGCCGCGCGTCGCCCGGCATCTGCAGGTGCAGCGGCAGCACGGGCAGCGCGCGCAACTCGTCCAGGATCAGCCGCATGAGGCGGCCGTCGCGCGTGCCCGGCGCGTAGGGCTGCGCCACGTCCATCGCCGCGCGGATGAGTTCGCGCAGCAGCGGCGAGATGCCGACCGCCTGTGTCTCGCCCAGCAGGTTGGGCGCCGCATCCACGGCCACCAGCAGGCTGCGCATGTGGACCTCGCCGATGCAGCGCGTGTCGTGCAGCGTGCCGGCGCGCACCCAGATCGCCCGCGTGGGCGGCACCACCCAGCGCCCGTCGCCGGCCTGCACGACCATGACGCCGCGCTCGGCGTAGAGCAGCTGATGCTTGGAGTGCGCATGCGGCGGGATGACCCAGCCGGCGGGGTAGTCCGTCGGCCGGCCGGACACCGGCGAAGCGGCCTGCTCGATCTCTCGCAGCGCCTCGGGCAAGGCCAGCGGCCGGCGGGAAACGCCGGTGTCCTTTTTGAGAGCGTTCCTGGCCAATTGGCGCGAGACAGGCGTAGCAGGCATCCGCACAATTCTTCCACGTCGACGCCCCGCTCCAACGACCTTCCCCGCGTGAAAGACCTTCCATGACACCTCCCGCCGCCGCCACCCTCGGCGCGAGCCCCGCCGCCCGCTCGGGCGAGACGCAGCCCGCCTACGGCATCCTCGGCGCCATCAGCAGCGCCCACATGGTCAACGACATGATGCAGTCGCTGATCCTGGCGATGTATCCCCTCCTGAAGGGCGAGTTCTCGCTGAGCTTCAGCCAGATCGGCCTCATCACGCTGACCTACCAGCTGACCGCGTCGCTGCTGCAGCCGCTGGTCGGCCTGTTCACCGACCGCAAGCCGCAGCCCTACTCGCTGCCCTTCGGCATGGCCTCCACGCTGATCGGCCTGATCCTGCTGGCGTTCGCGCCCAGCTTCGGCGTCGTGCTGCTGGCTGCGGCCTTCGTGGGCATCGGCTCGTCCATCTTCCACCCCGAGTCGTCACGCATCGCGCGGCTGGCGTCGGGCGGACGGCACGGCTTCGCGCAGTCGGTGTTCCAGGTCGGCGGCAACACCGGCACGGCCATCGGCCCGCTGCTGGCCGCCGCGTTCATCGTGCCGTTCGGGCAGCGCAGCGTGGCCTGGTTCAGCCTGGCCGCGCTCGTAGGCATCGTCGTGCTGGTGCAGGTGAGCCGCTGGTACGCGGCACACCACATCGCCGCGGCCGGCGCGAGGAAGGCGACGGCCGCCGCGCCCTACCCGCCGCGCGTCGTGGCCGGTGCCATCGCCGTGCTGCTGGTGCTGATTTTCTCCAAGTACTTCTACGTGGCCGGGCTCAGCAGCTTCTACACCTTCTACCTGATCGACCGCTTCGGCCTGTCGGTGCAGGACGCGCAGCTGCACTTGTTCTTCTTCCTGTTCGCGTCGGCGGTCGGCACCGTGGCGGGCGGCCCCATCGGCGACCGCATCGGCCGCAAGCCGGTGATCTGGGCGTCCATCCTCGGCGTGGCGCCGTTCGCGCTGCTGCTGCCTCATGCCAACCTGTTCTGGACGACCGCGCTGACCGTCGTCATCGGCCTGGTGCTGTCGTCGGCCTTCTCGGCCATCCTCGTCTACGCGCAGGAGCTGATGCCGGGCAAGGTGGGCATGGTGTCGGGGCTGTTCTTCGGCTTCGCCTTCGGTATGGGTGGGCTGGGTGCCGCGGTGCTGGGCCTGCTGGCCGACCGCACCAGCATCACCTTCGTCTACGACGCCATCGCGTGGCTGCCGCTGCTGGGCTTGGCGACGGTGCTGCTGCCCAGAAGCGCAAGCAGGCGCTGACCGAATGGAACGGGCGCGTTGCGGGCTGAGCGCCGGGCCGCTCCCAAGCCGGTCCGTCTGGCGATGCTCGCGTTCAGCGATGCGAGGCCGGGCGAGGGCAGGTTCGTTTCAGGCGTTGGCCGACAGCGAGCCCGGGTAGGTCAGCGAGCTGGAGGTCGGCGACAGCGAGTACACCGCGGCGGAAGCTCCCGTCTGCTGCTGCATCAGCGACGTGTACAGCGACATGACGCCGGCCGCCGACTTGGCGGACTTGGCCGCCTGCGAGATGGCGGCACTCTGCTGGATCGTCTGCGACAGCTTCAGCGCATCCTTGGCCTGTGTGGCGATGCGCGTCGCGAAGCTGGGCTTGCTGGTGTCGGCGCTCAGGAAGGATTTCACGGCCGCCTTGTCGGCGTCGTTGCCCTTGACCTCCACGCTGCCATCGCTCTTCACCGAGAAGTCGACGGTGCCGGTCAGCTTGACGCCGGCCTTGTCGAGTGCCGCGCGCAGCTCGGTGGTCAGTGCCTTCTGGTTGCGCTCCAGCACGGCAGCCGCGGCGGCAGACTTGGTCATGGCGGCCGCGCGCTGCAGCGACGCCTGCGATACCTTGGCGCCTGCCGCGCTGCCGGACGTGCTGGCGGTGGTCGTCGACGTCAACGCGGCGGACGTCGGCGAGCTGTCGGACGTCAGCGCGGAAAGGTAGTTGAGAAGCGAGCTGTTGACGCTGGAGACCACGGCAGGCTCCTGTGGAGTTTTCCCGGTCGGCATCTTGCGGTGTGCATCAGCGCACCAAAGCGCACAGTTGAGCCGGGATCACCCGCCTGCTCGGCGGTTCCCCTCAGCCGCGGGCCAGCGGATACAGCAGCAGCCCGGCCAGCGCCGCTGCCGCCACGACGACCGGCTCGGGCAGCTTCTTGAAGCGCCACAGCACCGCCACCGTCAACAGCGCCAGCGCAGCTGTCGTCGCGTCGCTGATCGAACGCTGGCCGATGACGACCACGGCGCCGGTGATCGCACCGATGGCGGCTGCCGTCACGCCGTCGACGAAGGCGACGATGCCCGGCCGCTTGCCATGCTTCTTGAAATACGGCGCCGGCAGGATGGTGAAGAAGTAGCAGGGTACGAAGGTGGCCGCTGCTGCGACGACCGCGCCCCAAAAGCCCGCGACCAGGTAACCGATGAAACCCGTCGTGATGACCACCGGGCCGGGCGTGATCATGGCCACGGCAACCGCGTCGACGAACTGCCGGTCCGTCAGCCAGCCGTACTCCTGCACGACGCCGCTGTAGAGGAAGGGCACGATGGCCAGCCCGCTGCCGAAGACGAAGCTGCCCGCGTAGGCGAAGTAGGCGCCGATCTGGCCGAGCTTGTGCCAGTCCAGCGCGTCAAGGGCGAAGAAGCCGGCCAGCGGCGCTGCGACGGCGTTGGCCTGGCCGCGCGAGAACCACGGCGGCGGCGCGCGCAGCAGCCACACCAGCACGCCCGAACCCAGGAACAGCCAGACCACCTCGGACTTGGTGACGACCGTCACCGCCGCGCTGATGGCGAAGATGGCCCACAGCAGCTTGTCCCGGCCGATGTTCTTGGTCGTGAGCTTCCAGGCGCTCATCGTGATAATGCCGATGACCGACGCGCCGACGCCGTAGAACACGGCCTGCATCCAGGCGATGCCGCCGTACGCCCGGTAGGCTGCGCCGATGGCGACGACCATGAGGAACGACGGCAGCACGAAGGCCAGGCCCACCAGCGTCGCGCCCAGCACGCGGTGGTGCACATAGCCCAGGTAGATGGCCAGCTGCGCTGCCAGTGGCCCGGGCATCAGTTGCGCCAGCGCCATGCCTTCCTTGTACTCGGCCTCGGCAATCCACTGCCGCTGCTCGACGAGGTCGCGGTACATGAAGCCGGCCAGCGCCACCGGCCCGCCGAAGCCCCAGCTGCCCAGGCCCAGCATGTAGCGGACGAGCTGCCACAGCGTGTAGCGCGGCGCCGCCTGTGCGTCGCTCATGCCTGCGGCTCCCGAGGCTGCACGCGGCGGCCGGCCTGCGTCCAGGCGTCGATGCCGCCGGCCAGGAAATGCGCGCGCACACCGGCGGCGCGCAGCTTCATCGCCGTCGATCGCCCGACCTCGTGACCGTAAATGCAATAGACCAGCACGTCGCGGTCCCGTGGCAGCTCGCCGGCCCAGGCCTGCACCAGGGCCGGGTCGCGCCAGCTCGCGCCCGGCAGCATGGTGCCGGCCTGCTGGAACACGCCGGCGCGGCGCACGTCGAGCACCACGCACTGCGCGGGGTCGAGTTCGTCCGGGTCGGCTGCCAGGCTCTCGCTGGCGGCGTGCACCGCCTGCTGGTAGCGCGCATAGACCTTGTCCCAGGCGATGTGGGCCATGAAGGCATCGACGTAGGCGCCCGCCGCGGCACCGTGGTCGAGGTGATAGGCGTGCTCGTACATGTCCAGCGCGAGGAGGGGGATGCCGCCGGCCAGTGCGTGCGTGTGATCGGCGCCCCACTGGTTGACCAGCGTGCCCTCGCGCGGCTGGAAGGTCAGCAGTACCCAGCCCGACCCGCCGCCCAGCGCCTTGCCCATCGCGACGAACTCGTCACGCCAGCGCTCGACGCTGCCGAAGCTGCCGGCCAGCGCCAGCGCCATGGCGGGCACCATCTCCTCGGGCACAGCAGCCAGTGAGTCGAAGTACAGCTCGTGCAGCAGCATGGAGTTCGCGGCGATCAGCTCCTCGCGCTTGAGGCCGTTCAGCTCGAAGCCGGCCCAGGCCGCCGGGTCGGCCTCGCGCAGCCGCGTGCGGATGGCGTTGAGCCGCCTGACCGCGCCGCCGTAGTTGTTCTGGTGGTGGCTGCGCAGCAGGCGCTCGGACAGCCCCTGCAGGCCGCTCGGGTCGAAGGGCAGGTCTTGCGGCATGACGGTCATGGTTTCTCCTCGGCGTTCTGGAAGGCGGTCAGCAGTCCCTCGAAGACGCCGGCAGCCACCTGCATCAGCTGGTCGTCGTCGGTGATGGCGTCACGCATGCCGGCCAGCACGCGCTCGACGCCCACCGCCTCCGGCGGTTGCACGCCGCCGACGTCCAGGCTGTGCACCAGCAGCCCCAGGCGCAGCAGCGCCGGCGTCTCCAGCCCGAAGCTGGCCAGCAGCGTCTCGAAGGTCACGCGGGCGCCGACGTGGGTGAAGGTGGCGCCATCGAAATCGAAGCCCAGTGGCTGCTTCGGGCAGTCGGCCAGCGACTGCAGCCACAGGAAACGCGCGCCGGGGTCGATGAAGCGGCGGATCAACCAGGCGCAGGCCAGGCGGTCCACCCAGGGCCGCGCGCGCGTGGCCCAGACGCGGCCCTGGTAGTCGGCCCGATCCAGCGGCGTGATGGCCTGCTTGGCCGGCTGTGGCTCGTCGGGCGACAGCAGCCGGCTGGCCTGCGCTTCCAACTCCTCCAGCGCCGCGCGCGCCTGGCGCTGCGATTCGCCGGGAAAGAAGTCGATGGCGGCCAGCGCCTCGAAGGCCTTGCGCAGCTTGCGGGCCTGCCGCACCGCGTCAACAGCCTGCTCAGGCGCCAGCCGCCTGCGCGCGTCGGCGATGTCGGCCAGCAGGCTGCCGAACTCGGCGCCGCGGTCGAACAGCACGGCGAACTGTTCGTCGGCGGTCTGCGTAGCCAACAGATGCGCCGTGCCGTCGTTCTGGCGCAAGTCGTCGGCGATACCGCTCAGCGCCGCCTCGTGCTCAGGCGACTGCGGCAGCAGGTAAACGCCATCGCGCAGCACCGCCGCCCCACAGGCCTTGAGCGCACGCCACACCCGCATGCGGGTGGCGGCGTTCTCGGTCGGCAGCGAAAGGATGAGTAGCAACCACTTCATTTGGTTGAATTTATAACATCATGTTTGATATTCAACAAAATGCGGCTGACGGAATTCCGGCACCCGGCAGGTCCGGACGCCGGCATGGCACCATGCCGCCCCATGACCGTTCACGTCGCCTGCCTCTGCGCCGCCTGGTGCCGCACCTGCGAGTCCTATCAGCAAGTCTTCGAATCCGCCTGCGCCGAGCTGCCGCAGGACGGCCTGCACGTGCGCTGGATCGACATCGAGGACGAGGCGGATCTCATTGGCGACCTGGACATCGAGACCTTCCCGACGCTGCTGATCGCCGACGCCGAGCACGTGCGCTTCGCCGGCCCGCTGACGCCGCAGCCCGAGACGCTGAAGCGCGTGCTGCGCGCCCACCTGGCGGACGCGACGCCGGCGCGGGTGGCGCCGGAGTACGTGGAACTGGCGGGACGGCTCCGGACGCGGGGCTGAGGCACCATCGCAGGCCATGACCGCCCGCCTGCTCCGTCTTCTCCTAGCGGCCTGCGCCGTGCTCCTCGCGGGCAGCCTGCAAGCCCAGCCCATCAAGGTCGGCTCCAAGCGCTTCACGGAGAGCTATCTGCTCGGCGAGATCGTCAGCCAGACGCTGACGGGCCAGGGCATCGCCGCCGAGCATCGCCAGGGGCTGGGCAACACGGCCATCCTCGCCGCGGCGCTGCAGCAGGGGCAGATCGACATCTACCCCGAGTACACCGGCACCATCGTGCGCGAGCTGCTCAAGCGCGATGCGCCGGCCGATGCGCAGGCGCCGCTGGACAAGATCAACGACTGGCTGAAGCCGCTGGGCCTGAAGGCCGCCGTGCCGCTGGGCTTCAACAACAGCTACGCGCTGGCGATGCGGGAGGCCGACGCGGCGAGGCTGGGCATCACGACCATCTCGGAGCTTGCCGCCAAGGCGCCCACGCTGAAGCCTGGCCTGTCGCACGAGTTCATCGCCCGCGCCGACGGCTGGCCGGCGCTGGCGCGCGCCTACGGCCTGACGCTGGCGCCCGGCACGGGGCTGGACCACGGCCTGGCCTACCAGGCGCTCGCCGGCGGGCAGGTGGACCTCATCGACGTCTACACGACCGACGCGCAGCTGGCCCGCCAGCCGGTGCGCGTGCTGAGTGACGACCGACAGTTCTTCCCGCGCTACGACGCCGTGCTGCTGATGCGCGCGAGCGTCGACGACAAGCCGCTGCAACGGCTGGCCGGCCAGTTGCCCGAGACGCGCATGATCCAGCTCAACGCCGCCGCCGAGCTGGAGGGCCGGTCTTTCGCCGACGTGGCGCGCGGCTTCCTGCAATCCGCGCCCACCACCACCGCCAGGCAGGGCCTGCTCGACCGGCTGATGGCGCCCGACCTCCTGCCGCTGGTCGCCCAGCACCTGGCGCTGGTGTTCGGCTCGCTGGTACTGGCTATCGCGCTGGCCGTGCCGCTGGGCGTTGCCGCACACCGGCTGCCGCGGCTGGCGGCGCCGGTCATGGCCGCAGCAGGCCTGCTGCAGACGCTGCCCTCGCTGGCGCTGCTGGCCTTCCTCATCGCATGGGTCGGGCGCATCGGCTTCCTGCCGGCGCTGCTGGCGCTGTTCGTCTATGCGCTGCTGCCTATCGTGCGCAACACGCATGCCGGGCTGGCGGGCGTGCCGGCGGGCCTCGTCGAGTCCGCCAAGGCGCTGGGCCTGACGCGCGGCCAGACGCTGCGCGCCATCGAGCTGCCGCTGGCGCTGCCCACGCTGATGGCCGGTGTGAAGACGGCGGCCGTCACCAACGTCGGGACGGCCACCGTGGCGGCCTTCGTCGGTGCCGGCGGTCTGGGCGAGCGCATCGTGGCCGGCCTGGCCGTCAACGACAGCGCGCTGATGCTGGCCGGCGCCCTGCCCGCCGCGGCGCTGGCTCTCGTCGTCCAGGGGGTTTTCGATGGCTTGGAGCGGCGCTTCACACAGGTTCACAATCGACGCAAAACGTCGTGGGGCCGAGGGGCATGAACGCAGGGGTGCGATCAGGTGGATGGGCATGGGCGCTGCTGGCAGCGACAGCCGCCCACGCCGGCTGCACGCGGTCCATCCAGGTGCCGATGGCGCCCGTGGGCCTGAGCGTCAGCTTTGACGGCCAGCGCAGCGGCGGCAACTACCCCACCCTGCTGCGCGAGATGGGCGCGGCCATCGGCTGCGAATTCGTCATCCAGCGCGTACCGCGAGCGCGGCTGCAGAAGATGTTCGAGTCCGGCGAGGCCGATCTGCTGATGCCGGCCTCCATGTCGCCGTCACGGGAAGACGACGGCGAGTTCGTGCCGCTGATCCAGGTGCGCGCCGGCCTGCTGACGCTGTTGCGCGAGCAACCCTCGCCGCGCTCGCTGGCGGAGCTGATCGCCCGCCCCGGCTACAAGGTCGCCGTCGTGCGGGGCTTCAGCTTCGGCGCCGCTTACGACCAGGCGATGGCCGTGCTGCGCACCCAGCACCGCCTGGTCGAGGAGACCGATCCCGCCGGCGTGGCCCGCGCGCTGCGCCTGGGGCTGGCCCAGGGCTGCGTGATGACGGCCAGCATCTTCATCGGCACGCTGGTCCGGGAGCCCGAGCTGGCGCCGCTGATGAAGCAGCTGCGCGTCGAGCCGCTGGAAGAGCTGGGCTGGTCGGAGAGCGGCCTCTACCTGTCCCGCCGCAGCCTCGACGAGGCCGATCGCCGCACGCTGCGCACAGCCTTCGCGCAGGCGGCCCGCTCGGGGCGGGTGTGGCAGCTCTTCAACGATGCCTACCCGCCGGGCAGCCTGACCGGCAGCATCCGGCCGCTTCCCTGAGCGTCAGCGCACCTGGCTGCTGTAGTCCAGCGGCACCCAGGCCCAGCCCTTGCCGGAGCGGCGCAGGTGGCCGAGACCGGGGAAGCTGAAATGCGACACCGCGACGAGACTGCCGTCACCGGCCAGTTCGGCGAACACGCGGGCACGGCTCCTGGCGGCCTGGGCCTCGTCGGTGTCGAAGGCGATGGTCACCTCGGGCGACGCCAGCTGCACCGACGCGACGTGGATCAGGTCGCCGACGAGCACCAGCCGCTGGCCCTGGCTCTCGACCGCATAGGCCGTGTGGCCGGCCGTGTGGCCGTGCGCCGCGAGCGCGCGGATGCCCGGCACGATCTCGCCGTCCCGCTCGAACGGCACGAAGCGCCCGGCCTGCGCGTAGGGGTTCAGCGACGCCATGGCGCCCTGGAAGAAGCCCTTCTGCTCCTGCGGCGCCGCATCCGCTTTGGCGGGAGACAGCCAGTAGTCGGCATCGGCCTTGTCGGCATGCACCGTGGCGTTGGGAAACACGCGCTGGCCGTCGGCCGCGAGGCCGCCGACGTGGTCGGGGTGCATGTGCGTGATGAGGATGTCGTCCACCTGCTCAGGCTGATAGCCGGCCGCGCGGATCTGCGCCGCCAGCTTGCCCAGGGTCGGTCCGAACAGCGTGCCGGCGCCGGCATCCACCAGCACAAGGCGGCTGCCGGTGTTGATGAGCCAGGCGTTGACCGAGGTCTCCAGCGGCGCCTGCTGGAAATGCTGCTTCAAGCCCTCGGCGACGCGACCGGCCGGCGCGTGCAGCAGCTTGTCGACCGGCAACGCAACGGTGCCATCGCTCAGCGATGTGACCTCGACGCTGCCGACCATCAGGCGGTACCAGCCAGGTGCCTGGGTCTTGAGCTGCGGCGCGGCGGCCAGCGCGGGCGCCGACAGGCTGGCGAACGCGAAGCCCGCCGCGACCAGTGCCGCCGGCAGTGCAAAGGCGGCAAGACGGCCCAGCAGGGTCTGGCGACGGCGCAAGGCGCGGGGGAAGGGTGTCGTGGAAGTCATGGTTGGCTTTCGGTGAGCGGTGAGAAGTGAGGTCGTTCGCGAAACGGATCGCATTGTTTTGCTTTGCGTTTCACGGAACAATCACACCGGACGCAAACGAAATTTGCGAAATTCGCAAAACAAACACTCATGATCGACGCCCTGGACACCTTTATCGCCGTCGCTGCGCACGGCAGCTTTTCCGAGGTTGCACGCCGCCAGGACGTGGCCGTGTCGTCCGTGACGCGCAAGATCGACGCGCTGGAAGCCGAGCTGGGCAGCAAGCTCTTCCACCGCAGCCCACGACGGCTGGCGCTGACCGATGCCGGCGAGCAGTTCCTGCCCCGGGCGCGCAACATCCTCGGCGAACTGGCCGGCGCCAAGGAGGCACTGCAGTCCGGCGATGGCGACCCGCGCGGCCTGCTGACGGTGACCGCGCCCACCGTGTTCGGCCGCCGCCACGTCGTCGGCGCGCTGGCCAGCTTCCTGCGCCGCTACCCCGACATCGAGGTGGACCTGCACCTGACCGACCAGATCGTCGATCTGTCCGAGCAGCGCATGGACGTCGCCATCCGCATCGGCCTGCTGCCCGACAGCGACCTGCGCGCGACAACGCTGGCGCAGGTCCGGCTCGTCACCTGCGCCAGCCCCGCCTACCTCGCCCGCGCCGGCAGGCCGCGCACGCCCGAGGAACTGATGGATCACGACTGCATCACCGTCGCCTCGCCCCCGGCACCCGGTTTCGTCTGGCGCTACGCCGGCGTCAACCGCAACCAGCCGCTGCCAGTGCGCGGCCGCTTCAGGACGGACGACAAGGACGGCATGCTGCACGCCGCGCTGCAGGGCGTCGGCGTGCTGCACATCGCAACCTGGGTCGTCTGCGACCAGTTGCGCTCCGGCGAACTGGTGGCGCTGTTCCCAGATGAGGCCGAGGCGCCCGCGTCGCCCGGCATGCCCGCCATCCACGCCGTGCGCCTGCCGGGCCGCAGCCACGCGACCAAGGCCCGGCTGTTCATCGACCACCTGCGCGCCGAGATCGGCGAGACGCCATGGTGGGATCGGCTGCTGCGAGAGGACAGGAGCACCACCGTGCCGGCGTAAGACCGAGCGGGTTACGGAGGTGTCCGACAACACAAGGCCCCGGTCGACGATCAGAATCGACGCATCACTCCAGGAGAACAGCCATGGAAGAAGCGTTGCCGGCGGACCGAGCGAATGCGGGTTGGGTCAAGGGCTGGATGGTGTTGCGGACCAAGCAGGAACTACCAGGCGATTTCGTCAGCATCCACGCCCATGCGGCGGAAGCTCAGGCCGACGCCCATCAGCGCGGGCCGGGCCATCAGGTCTTCCACGGCAGCCACAAGATGGGCAGCGACGAGTTCATGATCGACTAGCCAGAGAAGAATTGGCCGAACTCGCCAAGGTTTGCTTGCCGTCGGCAGCACTGAAACCGCGGCAGTTCGACAGTTGTTTTCCCAACAACCCGTCGAGATTTTTCGAGATCCGGAAACGACAACGGGATCAATAACCTAAGTCATTGATCCCGCTGAAATTTTGGTGGGCCCTGAAGGATTCGAACCTTCGACCAACGGATTAAGAGTCCGCTGCTCTACCAACTGAGCTAAGAGCCCTGATTCAGTTTCGACTTGCGTCTTGCTGAGCCAATTATTGTAGCGCGATTTTTTGAGAATCTCGCAAAAAATTCTGGTGGGACGTGCAGGATTCGAACCTGCGACCAACGGATTAAAAGTCCGCTGCTCTACCGACTGAGCTAACGTCCCGTGTCAAGCAGAGCCCGCCATTATAGGCAGGTTTTTTCTGCTCCCGCAAGTTTTTTCATCTCGGCGTCGTCAGGTCGACTTTCGAGCCAAATGCAGGCGCTGCAACTCTGCCGCCGCGCACAGACCGAAGGTGGCCGTGACGGTCACGCTGGAGCCGTAGCCATGGCAGTTCAGGCTACCGTCGACAACGTCGCAGGCTTCGCCCTCCCCTTGCTGCGGCAGGTGCACCGGCTCGCGCGAGTAGACGCAGGCGACGTCCATCTTGCCCGCGCGCGGCGCGCCGTGGTGCTTGCGCAGGCGCTGGCGCAGCGAGGCCAGCAGGGGGTCGTGCGTCGTCGCGCTGAGGTCGTCGAGCCGCACGCGGTGCGGTTCGCGCTTGCCGCCGGCGGCGCCAACGGTGACGAAGGGCAGCCGCTGCTCGCGCGCCCAGGCGGCCAGCGTGGCCTTGGCACGGACCTGGTCGCAGCAGTCGATGAGGCCATCGAACTGCGCATCGCCGATCAACGCCGGCCAGTTGCCGGGCTCGACGAATTCCTCGATGACACGCACCTCGCAGCCAGGATGGATGTCCGCGATGCGCAGGCGCAAGGCCTCGGCCTTGGCCATGCCCACCGTGGAACCCAGCGCCTGGATCTGGCGGTTGATGTTGGATTCGGAGACCTGATCGAGGTCGATCAGGGTGAGCGCAGCGACGCCGCTGCGCGCCAGTGCCTCGACGGCCCAGGAGCCGACACCGCCCAACCCCACGACCGCGAATCTCGCGGTTCGCAGGCGCTGGTAGGCGGCGTCGCCGTGCAGGCGGCGCAGGCCGCCGAAGCGGCGCTCCAGATCAGCGTCGAGCTGATCCATGCTGCCCACGCTCACCTGACGGTCGCGAGCCGTTCCTTGGCGGCCTGGGCGGCCTCGGTGCCGGGGTAGCTCTTGACGACTTCCTCGAAGGTGCGGCGCGCGACCTTGTTGTCCTTCAGCTCCACCTGGCAGTTGCCCAGCGCGAGCAGCGCTTCGGCGGCACGCGGATGGTCCGGACTGCCGGCGATGAAGGCCTTGAAGGTCGCGATCGCGTCCTTGTAGTCGCGCTTGCCGTACTGGGCGTTGCCGAGCCAGAAGCGCACCGAGTCGGTGTAGCCACTGGCGGGGTAACGCTTCAGGAAGGCGTTCAGCGCGGCCACGGCCTCGGCGAAGTCGCCGCGGCGCACGAGGCCGATGGCGGCGTCGTACTGGCTGCGCTCGTCGGGGCTGACCTGGAACTCGCGGCCGTCGAGGCTGATCTTCTGCGGCTCCAGCGGCTTCAGGCGCGCCTCGACGGCCTGCGACTGGTCGGTCAGCTTGCGCTGCGTGTCGGCGAGGTCGCGGGCCAGGCGCTCGTTGGCGCCACGCAGGTTGGCCACGTCGGCGCGCAAGGCGTCGAGCTGGCTGTTCAGCTCCAGCATGCTGCGGCGCAGCGGCTGGAGCTGATCCTGGATCAGCGTGTTGAGCTGGTCGGCGCGCTGCTTGGCCGCGTCCTCGTTGGCCTGGATCTTGGTGCGCAGCTCAAGGATGGCCCTGCGGGCTTCGTCATCCTCGAACAGGCCGGCACGAGCCGGCTGCAGAAAGGCCACACCCGTGGCCAAGGCCACCAACGTCAGACGCAGTCCGCGCATCACTTGTCCTTGAGCTCGACGCGGCGGTTCTTGGCCCAGGCTTCTTCGGTGCTGCCCTGAACGGCCGGACGCTCCTTGCCGAAGCTGACGGCTTCGACTTGGGTTGCACCGACGCCCAGAAGCGTCAGCGACTTGGCGACGGCTTCGGCGCGGCGCTGGCCCAGGGCCAGGTTGTATTCGCGGCCGCCGCGCTCGTCGGTGTGGCCTTCCAGGGTCAGGGCCAGCTTCTTGTTGTTGTTCAGACGCTTGGCGTGCAGGTCGACCAGCGGGCGGTACTCTTCCTTGACGACGTCGCTATCGAAGTCGAAGTAGACGACGCGCTTGTCACGCACTTGCTCGGTGTACTGCGAGTCCAGGTCGATGGGCTTGACCGCGGTCACTGCGGGCGCTGTCGGTTGGGGCTGAGCTGCCGGAGCCGCAGGCGTGGGCTTGGCGGTCTCGACCGGCGCCGGCGGGTCCAGCTTGACGGCGGATTGGCAGCCGGCCAGGGCGGCAGCGGCAATCAGGGTGAGCGCGTAACGGGTCAGCTTCATTAGAGTGGTCTCCACAACAAGACGGGGGGCGGGGAAAAGAGCCTGGCCGGCTTCGACGCCGGCCGGGCATTGTCCAACATCGTGCGGTCTGTCAAGTTACTGGGCTGCAAAAGAGCCCCAGGTTGGTTCGCGCACTTCGACCAGCGTGACGAGCAGCGGCGTCTTGATCTTGCCGTCCAGCGTGGTGGTCATCAGCACCTCCTTGCCGCCCGCACGGCTGGCGTAGACGATGAGCTTGCTGTTGGGCGAGAACGAGGGGCTCTCGTCGTCGCTGGCGTCGCTGATCTGCTGCGCCTGCCCGGTGGCGAGATCCATCACGCTGAGCCGGAAGGCGCCGCCGATGCGTGCGATGTAGGCCATCGTCTTGCCGTCGGGGCTGATGGCCGGGCTGATGTTGTAGTTGCCGTTGAAGGTGACGCGGTCCGCCGGGCCGCCGTCGGCGGGCATGCGGTAGATCTGCGGACCACCGCCACGATCGCTGACGAAGTAGATCTGGCTACCGTCGGGCGAGTAGCAGGGCTCGGTGTCGATGGCGTTGCTGCGCGTCAGGCGGCGCACGTTGGAGCCGTCGCGATTCATGACGAAGAGCTGCGTGCCCCCTTCCCGCGACAGGCTCAGCGCCAGCTTGGAGCCGTCCGGCGACCAGGCTGGTGCGCTGTTGGTGCCCTTGTAGTCGGCCAGCACGCGGCGCTGGCCCGTCTGCACGTCCTGCACGCGCACGGTCGCCTTGCCGCTCTCGAAGGAGACGTAGGCCAGTTCGCGGCCGTTGGGCGCCCAGGCGGGCGAGATGATGGGCTCGGGGCTGTTCAGCGCCGGCTTGGCGCCCTCGCCATCGGCGTCGGCGATGACGAGGCTGTAGCGGCGACCGGCCTTGGTGACGTAGGCCATGCGCGTGGCGAACACGCCTTTCTCGCCGGTCAGCTTCTCGTAGATGACGTCGGCGATGCGGTGGGCCGCAAGGCGGGCGTCGTCGGGATGCACGGCCTGGGCCTGGCCGACGACCTCGGCGCCCTTGACGACGTCCCAGAGCTTGAAGCGGATGTCCAGCCGACCGTCAGCCAGCTTGTTGACCGTGCCGGCGGCGAGGGCGTCGGCCTGGCGGGCCTTCCAGTCGGCATAGACCGGGCTGCTGATCTCGGAAAGGTCGGCCGGCGCGTCGACGCTGCGGAACTGGCCGCTGCGCTCCAGGTCGGCGCGGATGATGGCGGCGATGGGCTGCGGCGACTTGGACTCGTCGCGGAAGTCGACGATGGCGACCGGGATGCGGCTGCCGCCGACGCCGGCGATGTCGATGCGCACCTGGGCCAGTGCAGACCCGGCGCCGAAGACAGCACCGAGGGCGACCAGGGCCGCGAGGCTGCGGCGGCGGGAGATGGACGCAATGGATTCGAGCATGGCGCGGGATTCTGCCGCAGCCGTGAGCGCATTCACGTCAGACAGGGTCTCTTCCGCAACCCGCGGTCACAAAAGCACGATGTCGTAATGCTCGGTCTGGTTGGTCGGTTCGGCGGTCAGCGAGATCGGCTTGCCGATGAAGTCGGACAGGCCGGCCAGGTGGGCGCTTTCCTCGTCCAGCATCATCTCGACGACGTTGGCCGCCGCCACGACACGGAACTCCTTCGGCGAGAACTGACGGGCCTCGCGCAGGATCTCGCGCAGGATGTCGTAGCAGACCGAGCGCGCCGTCTTCACCTGGCCGCGGCCTTCGCAGGTCGGGCAGGGCTCGCACAGCATGCGGGCCAGCGACTCGCGCGTGCGCTTGCGCGTCATCTCTACGAGCCCCAGCTGCGTGAAGCCGCCGACAGTGACCTTGGTGCGGTCACGCGCCAGCTGCTTCTTGAACTCGGCCAGCACGGCGGCCTTGTGCTCCTCGCGCGTCATGTCGATGAAGTCGACGATGATGATGCCGCCCAGGTTGCGCAACCGCAGCTGGCGGGCAATCGCGCCGGCCGCCTCCAGGTTGGTCTTGAAGATGGTGTCGTCGAAGTTCTTGGCGCCGACGAAGCCGCCGGTGTTGACGTCGATGGTCGTCATCGCCTCGGTCTGGTCGAACACCAGCGAGCCGCCGGACTTCAGCTCCACCTTGCGCGCCAGCGCGCGGGCGATCTCGGCGTCGACGTTGCACAGGTCGAAGATGGGCCGCTCGCCGCGGTAGTGCTCCAGCTTGGCCGTCGCCGCCGGCATGAAGGTCTCGCCGAACGCGCGCAGCACGTCGTACTGCATGCGCGAGTCGATGCGGATGTGGCCGGTGCGATCATTCGTCAGGTCGCGCAGCACGCGCTCGACGAGGCTGAGGTCCTGGTGCAGCAGGCTGGCCGGGGGCGTGGTCAGCGCCTTCTCGCGGATCTGCTGCCAGGTCTTGCGCAGGTAGGCGATGTCGGCGGCGAGCTCCGCGTCGCTCGCGTCTTCGGCGTTCGTGCGCAGGATGAAGCCACCGCCGCCGCCCGCCTCCTTGCTGCCCACCAGCGCGACCATGCGGGCCCGCAAGGCCTCGCGGGTCTCGGGCGAACCGATCTTCTGGCTGATGCCGATGTGCTCGTCCTGCGGCAGGTAGACCAGCATGCGGCCGGCGATGCTGATCTGGCTGGACAGGCGCGCGCCCTTGGTGCCGATCGGGTCCTTGATGACCTGCACCGTCAGCGGCTGGCCCTCGAAGACCAGGCGCTCGATGGGCGTCGGCGGTACCTCGGCGCCATGGGCGTTCTGGTGCCGGCCATGGCCGAACTGCGAGGCGCTGTGCAGGTCCGCCACATGCAGGAAGGCGGCGCGCTCCAGGCCGATGTCGATGAAGGCCGACTGCATGCCTGGCAGCACGCGCACGACCTTGCCGAGATAGACGTTGCCGACGAGGCCCCGCTCCAACGTGCGCTCGACGTGCAGCTCCTGCACGGCGCCGTTCTCGACCACGGCCACCCGCGTCTCCTGCGGGGACCAGTTGATCAGGATGTCTTCCATCTCTAATCCTTGAATGCTGATGCGTGCCGCCGCCCCCAGCGGCATGCATCAAAACTCAAAGCCGAATTTCTCCAACAGCTGCGCCGTCTCAAAGAGGGGCAACCCCATGATGCCCGAGTAGCTGCCGGCAATGTTCACGATCCAGGCGGCAGCCTGGCTCTGGATGGCATAAGCCCCCGCCTTGCCGAAGGGCTCGCGACTGATGATGTAACCGTCAATCTGCGCGGCAGTCAGCGGCGCGAACTCGACCTGCGACACACTCAGTGCCGCCACGCGCTGGCTTGCGTCAGCCACGGCGACGGCCGTGATGACGCGGTGCGTGCGGCCAGAGAGCAGCGACAGGATGCGCCGCGCATCGGCATCGTCCTCGGGCTTGCCGAGGATGAGATCGTCGACGGCCACCGTCGTGTCCGCGCACAGGATGGGCGCCGGTGGCAGGCCGCGCCCAGCAAGCCGCGCCAACGCGGCATCGAGCTTGGCGGCGGTCACGCGGGCGCAGTAGACCTCGGGCAACTCGCCGGGCCGGACGATCTCCAGCGCCTCGGCATCCTCGTCCGCGCCGGGCAGCAGCAACTCGTGGCGCACGCCGATCTGCGCCAGCAGCTGGCGGCGGCGCGGGCTTTGTGAGGCGAGGTAGACGTAAGCGGAAGCGGTCATTCGCGGTGGTAGGGATGGCCGGTCGTCACGGTCCAGGCGCGGTACAGGCCTTCGGCCAGCAGCACGCGGGCGAAGGCATGGGGCAGCGTGAGGTCGGACAGGCGCAGCGTCTCGTCGGCCGTGGCCTTGAGGTCGGGATGCAGTCCATCCGGTCCGCCGATGACGAGCGCCGCGTCGCGGCCCTCGCCCATCCACAGCTTCAGGCGCTCGGCGAGTTGGACGGACGTGCGACGCTCGCCGCGCTCGTCCAGGATGATGCGGCGCACGCCTTTTGGCAGCGCGGCCTCGATGCGCGCGGCTTCGGCGGCCATCAGCTGCTCGGCCGTCTTGCTACCGCGCGTCTCGGCCTTGATGGCCTTCAGCTCGAGCTTGAGCTCGGGCGGAAAGCGCTTGGCGAAGTCTTCGTACGCGGTATCCGCCCAGGCCGGCTGGCGCTGGCCCACGGCGACAAGGAAGAGGCGCATCAGCCCTTCTTGGCCGCCGTCTTCTTGGCCGGCGCTTTCTTGGCGACGGTCTTCTTCGCGGCGGGCTTTGCCGCGGCCGTCTTGGCCGGCGCCGCCTTCTTCACGCCAACCGTGCTCTTCACTGCGGCCTTCTTGGCCGCGGGCTTCTTCGCCGCCGGCTTCACGGCGCCGACCTTGATGGTCTTGGCTGCGGGCGTCTTGGCATCGACGACGCGCGCGGGGGTCTTCTTCGCTGCGGGCTTCTTGGCCGCAGGCGCCGCCTTCTTGGCCGGCGCTGCAGGCTTCACGCCGACCGGCCCCAGCGGCTTGGCCGACTTCTTCGCCGGCTTGGCGGGCGCTTCCTCGGAGGCCTTGACGAGCTTGGTCTCGCCGCTGGCGACCTTGAGCTTGACGGGCTTGTCGCCCCAGATCTCTTCAAGGTGGTAGTAGTCGCGGATGGCCGGCTGCATCACGTGCACGACGGCCGCGCCGCAGTCCACGATGATCCATTCACCGTTGTCCTCGCCCTCGGTGCGCATGACCTGCATACCGCGGCCCTTGACCGTTTCACGCACGCTGGAGGCCAGCGCCTTGGTCTGCCGGTTGCTGGTGCCGGACGCGATGATGACGCGCTCGAACAGCGGCGACAGGTGCTCGGTGTTGAACACGACGATGTTCTGGGCCTTGACGTCTTCCAGACCATCGACGATGGCGCGTTGCAGCTTGCGAATGTCCATTCAGGGCTTCTTCTCGTAAAGGCGGTGCGAGTCAATATAGCTCGCCACGTCGGGGCCCACCAAGGGGCGGATGTCGTCGCCGCGGGCGAGAGCCTCGCGCACGGCGGTGGAGGAAATGGGGATCTCCGGCAGCTCCAGCACCTGCAGGCGGTGCTGGGGCATGCCGGGCGGCGTGACGACGGCCTCGCCGGCACGCGGCACGACGACCAGCGTCGCCAGCGACGCGACGGTCTCGGCACGGTACCAGGTCGGCAGCCGCGCGTACTGGTCCTGGCCGATGAGGAACATCAGTTCCGCGTCCGGGTTCTGCCGCTTGAACTCGTTCAGCGTGTCGGCCGTGAAGCTGGGGCCGCGGCGGTGCAGTTCCCGGTCGTCGACGGAGAAGCGCGGCTCGTCGGCGGTCAGCCGCTTGAGCATCTGCACGCGGTGCACGCCGGCGGCCATGACCTGGTCGGGCTTCTGCCACTGACGGCCGGCCGGCAGCCACAGCAGACGGTCCGGCGCCAGCGCGTCCAGCGCGAAGCGTGCGAACGCCAGGTGGCCCAGGTGGGGCGGGTCGAAGCTGCCGCCGAAAAGCGCCAGCTTCATAGCCACAGTGCCGTGGGTGTTTCGTGCACCCAGTCGCGCGGGCGCAGGAAGTCGGTGTAGAGCCGCGCCTCGGGCGTGCCCGGCTCGGGCGCCCAGTCGTACCGCCACTTCACCTGCGGCGGCATGGACATCAGGATGGATTCGGTGCGCCCGCCGGACTGCAGGCCGAACAGCGTGCCGCGGTCGAAGACGAGGTTGAACTCGACGTAGCGGCCACGACGGTAGGCCTGGAAGTCACGCTCGCGCTCGCCATAGGCATAGCCGTGGCGGCGCTCGACGATGGGCAGATAGGCCGCGAGGAAGGCGTCGCCCACCGACTGGATCAGCGCAAAACCCCGGTCGAAGCCGCCTTCGGCATAGTCGTCGAAGAAAATGCCGCCGACGCCCCGCGGCTCATTGCGGTGCTTCAGGAAGAAATAGTCGTCGCACCAGGCCTTGAACTTCGGGTGCAAATCCTCGCCGTGCGGCTGCAGCGCGTCGCGGCAGACGCGGTGGAAATGCTGGGCGTCGCGCTCGTAGCCGTAGTAAGGCGTCAGGTCCATGCCGCCGCCGAACCAGGTGACGGCGGGGCCGTCCGCCGGCAGCGCGGCGAACATGCGCACGTTCATGTGCACCGTCGGCACGAAGGGGTTGTGCGGGTGGAGGACCAGCGACACGCCCATGGCCTCGAACGGCGCACCAGCCAGTTCGGGGCGGTGCTGCGTGGCCGAAGGTGGCAGCACGCGGCCCTTGACGTGCGAGAAGTTGACGCCACCACGCTCGAACACCGAGCCGCCTTCGATGAGGCGCGACAGACCGTCGCCCTCCAGCCGGCCGCCGGGCTCGCGGCTCCAGCCGTCGCTGACGAAGGCATTGCCATCGACGCCCTCCAGCGCGCTGACGATGCGCTGCTGCAGGCCGAGCAGATAGTCGCGGACGGCTTGAGAGTTCATGGGTGGCGGCTCTGGGGCTGGATGGGGCTGGCCAGCGCGGGGCGCTTGCCCACGCGATGGCCGAGGTAGTCGGCAAAGGCGGCGAAGTCGGTCTGGACATCGCCGGTCAGTTTGAGGAAGCGGGTCAGCGACACGATACGCCGCTCGAAGTCGAAGTAAGCCAACCCCACCGGCACGCCGGCCTGCACGGCTACCTGGTAAGCGCCGGTGCGCCAGCCGGTGGTCAGCGAGCGCGTCCCCTCCGGGGCGACGGCCAGCCAGAAACGCTCGCCGCGCGCAGCGGCGGCCTGCATCTGCGCCACCGTGTCGGCCACGATGCCGTGGCGGCTGCGGCGGTCGACGGCGACGCCGCCGACGTAGCGCATCCAGCGCCCGATCAGCGGCAGGCTGAACAGGCTGTCCTTGGCCCAGAAGCGCAGCTGCAGCCCCAGCGTCCACTTGGCCAGCAGGCCGACGACAAAGTCCCAGTTGGACGTGTGCGGGTAGACCAGGATGACGCCCTGCTCCGCCGGCAGGCCCGGCGCATCCACCGTCCAGCCGAACAGGCCCAGCACCCCACGGGCCAGCCGGCTCTCGCGGCCGGTGGGGTGCAACGGCCCGGTCAGGACGGTGGGGCTGCGGGTCAACGCTTGATGGCGCGGTGGCCGATGTCGCTGCGGTACTGGCGGCCGGCGAACTGGATGCCCGATGCAAGGTCGTAGGCGCTCTGCGCGGCCGTGCGGGCCGACTCGCCCAACGCCGTCACGCACAGCACGCGGCCGCCGCTGGTCAGCAGCTTGCCGTCCTGCTCCGTCGTGCCGGCGTGGAAGACCATGGCCTCGGCCTCGTCGGCGGGCAGGCCGGTGATGGCGTCGCCCTTGCGCGGGTTCAGCGGGTAGCCCTCGGCGGCGAGCACGACGCCCAGCGCCACACGGCGATCCCACTGCAGCTCGACCTGCTCCAGCGTGCCGTCCGTGGCGTGCATCAGCAGCTCGAACAGGTCGCTCTTCATCCGCATCATGATGGGCTGCGTCTCGGGGTCGCCCATGCGGGTGTTGAACTCGACGGTGCGCGGCTGGCCCAGCTCGTCGATCATCAGCCCGGCGTACAGGAAACCGGTGAACGGATGACCGTCCTTGGCCATGCCCGCGATGGTCGGCTGGATGATCTCGTGCATGACCTTGGCATGCACGTTGGGCGTGACGACCGGCGCGGGCGAGTAGGCGCCCATGCCGCCGGTGTTGGGGCCTTCGTCGTTGTCGAGCAGGCGCTTGTGGTCCTGGCTGGTGGCCAGCGACACGACATGCTTGCCGTCGCAGACGACGATGAAGCTGGCCTCCTCGCCGGCCAGGAAGTCCTCGATGACGACGCGAGCGCCACCGGCGTTGTGCGTCACGCCGAGCTTGTTGTCCTCAAGAATCCACGAGATGGCCTCGTGAGCCTCGGCCAGCGTCATCGCGACGACGACACCCTTGCCCGCCGCCAAGCCATCAGCCTTGATGACGATGGGCGCGCCGCGGCCATCCACGTAGGCGTGGGCGGCGGCCGGGTCGGAGAAGGTCTCGTAGGCCGCCGTCGGGATGCCGTGGCGCTTCATGAAGTCCTTGGCGAAGGCCTTGGAGCTTTCGAGCTGGGCGGCAGCCTTGGTCGGGCCGAAGATGCGCAGCCCGCGGGCGCGGAATTCGTCCACGACGCCGACGGCCAGCGAGGCCTCGGGGCCGACGACGGTGAGGGCGATCTTCTGATCCGCCGCGAAATCGGCCAGCGCCTTCGCGTCGGTGGCGGAGATGGCCACGTTCTCCAGCCGCTCGTCGCGCGCAGTGCCGCCGTTGCCGGGGGCGACGAAAACCTGGCTGACGCGCTCGCTCTGCGCCAGCTTCCAGGCCAGGGCGTGTTCACGGCCGCCGTTGCCGATGACAAGGACTTTCATGGATCAGCCCAGTTCGGCGTTGTGATAGACGGCCTGGGTGTCGTCGAGGTCTTCGATGACGTCCAGCAGCTTCTGCATGCGCTCGGCGTCTTCGCCGGTCAGCTCGATGGTGTTCTCGGGGCGCATCGTCACCTCGGCCAGCTCCGGCACCAGGCCGGCGGCTTCCAGCGCGGCCTTGACGACCTCGTAGTCGGCGGGCGACGTCAGCACCTCGATGGCGCCGTCGTCACCGGTCACGACGTCTTCGGCGCCGGCGTCCAGCGCCACCTCCATGACCTTGTCTTCCGACGTACCCGGCGCGAACAGCAGCTGGCCCACGTGCTTGAACTGGAAGGCCACCGAGCCGTCCGTGCCCATGTTGCCGCCGTACTTGCTGAAGGCGTGGCGCACCTCGGCGACGGTGCGGACGCGGTTGTCCGTCATCGTGTCGATCATGATGGCCGCGCCGCCGATGCCGTAGCCCTCGTAGCGGATTTCCTCGTACGTCAGGCCATCGATGTTGCCGCTGGCCTTGTCGATGTTGTACTTGATGCGGTCGGCCGGCATGTTGGCGGCCTTGGCCTTGTCGACGGCCAGCCGCAGGCGCGGGTTGTCCTTGATGTCCGGGCCACCCTGGCGAGCGGCGACCGTGATCTCACGGATGATGCGCGTCCAGATCTTGCCGCGCTTCTCGTCCTGGCGGCCTTTGCGATGTTGGATGTTGGCCCATTTGGAATGTCCGGCCATAAGGTTTGGCTCCCGGCGGCTGACGGTGCAGCGGCCTGATTTATCGTTGGCAGAAGAGTGATTTTAGAGGAGCGTCCATGACCGACCCGATCCTGCTGGCCCGCCATGGCGATATCGAGTGCCTGCTGCTGCCCGCGCTGGCCAACCGCCACGGCCTCATCACCGGTGCCACGGGCACCGGCAAGACCATCAGCCTGCAGAAGCTGGCGGAGAGTTTTTCCAGGCTGGGCGTGCCCGTCTTCATGGCCGACGTGAAGGGCGACCTGACCGGCATCAGCCAGGCCGGCGCGCCCGGCGAGAAGCTGCTCGCCACGCTGAAGGACCGCGGCCTGGACGCGCCCGAGACGCTGGCCTGCCCGACGACGCTGTGGGACGTCTTCGGCGAGCAGGGCCACCCGGTACGGGCCACCATCTCCCACATGGGCCCGCTGCTGCTGGCCCGCATGCTGGCGCTCAACGAGACGCAGGCCGGCGTGCTGCAGATGGTGTTCAAGATCGCCGACGACCAGGGCCTGCTGCTGCTGGACCTGAAGGACCTGCGCGCCATGCTGCAGTACGTGGGCGACAACGCCAGCCAGTTCACGACGCAGTACGGCAACGTGTCGGCCGCCAGCATCGGCGCCATCCAGCGCGGGTTGCTGCAGATCGAGGCCCAGGGTGGCGACAAATTCTTCGGCGAGCCCATGCTCAACATCGCCGACTTCATGCAAACCGACTCGGGGTTGGGTGTCATCAACATCCTGGCCGCCGACAAGCTGATGAACGCGCCGCGGCTGTACGCGACCTTCCTGCTGTGGATGCTGAGCGAGCTGTTCGAGACGCTGCCCGAGGTGGGCGACCTGGACAAGCCGAAGCTGGTGTTCTTCTTCGACGAGGCCCACCTGTTGTTCAAGGACGCACCGGACGCGCTCATCGAGCGCATCGAGCTGGTCGTGCGCCTGGTGCGCTCCAAGGGCGTGGGCGTGTACTTCGTGACGCAGAACCCGCTGGACATTCCCGATGCCGTGCTCGGCCAGCTCGGCAACCGCGTGCAGCACGCGCTGCGCGCCTTCACGCCGCGCGACCAGAAGGCCGTCAAGTCGGCCGCCGAGACGATGCGCGGCAAGCCGGGGCTGGACATTGCCGGCGCCATCACGGAGCTGGCGGTCGGCGAGGCGCTGGTCAGCCTGCTCGACGACAAGGGCCGCCCCAGCATCACCGAGCGCGTGTTCGTGCTGCCGCCGGGCAGCCAGATCGGGCCCATCACGCCGCCGCAGCGCCAGCAGCTCATCACCAGCTCGCTGGTGGCCGGCGTCTACGAGAAGCAACTGGACCGCGAATCGGCCTACGAGAAGCTGAGCGGCAAGGCGGCAACACCTGGCCCGTCCGCTGGTGGCGGCCTGGCGGCCGAGGCCGGCCAGGTCTTCAGAGGCGGGCCCGCCACACCGGCGCCGACCGAGGCGGGCGGCGGCATGCTCGACGGGCTCAAGGACATCGTCTTCGGCAGCACCGGCCCGCGCGGCGCGCACCACCCTGGCCTGGCCGAGCAGGCCGCGCGCTCGGCCGTGCGCAGCATCGGCTCCGCCGTGGGCCGCGAGATCATCCGCGGCGTGCTGGGCAGTATCCTCGGCGGCAGCAACAGCCGCCGCCGCTGACGCCGGCATCGTGATGCCTGCACAAGCGCTTCTCGCGCTCGGCCTGGGGGCCAAGGCGCCTCACTGGCATCGCTGAGCTACCTCTCTACTCGCAGGGTTTCCACGTCGACGCCACCAGTGGCGTTGCGGCAGACTGCACACACACCCTGAGAAGTCGAAGAGGAGACCCCATGAACGCTTTGAAGCAGTTGCGCATCGGGAACCGGCTCGCCGTCGCCTTCGCGATCGTGCTGGCGCTGATGCTGGTGGTGTCGGTCGTCGGCGTGCGCGGCATCTATCGCGTCGCCGCGGGGCTGGAGACGGTCTACAAAGACCGCACCGTGCCACTGGCGCAGCTCGGCGAGCTGAACAACCTGGCCACCCGCAACCGGCTCATCATTGTGGAGATGCTGCGCGCGCCGGGCTTCGACGAGATCAAGCGGCGCAGCGACGAGCTGAGCGCCAACCTCAAGCGCGGCCAGCAGTTGCTGGACAACTACCTCTCCACCCAGCTCAGCGCCGACGAAAAAATGCTGGCGGAGCGCTTCGCCGCCGCGCGCAAGGCCTACGTCGACGAGGGCCTGCTGCCGGTCAGCACGGCGCTGAGCACCGGCGGCATGAGCACGGCGCTGCAGATCTACGAGGAGAAGACGCTGCCGCTGGCGGCAAAGGCCAGCGAGCTGGCCAACCAGCTCGTCAAGCTGCAGGTCGATGTGGCCGCCGCCGAGTACGAGCAAAGCCAGGTGACGCGCACCATGGCCGTCGCCACGTCCGTGGGGTTGACGGCCGTGGCGCTCGCACTGGGCCTGGCGATGGCCTGGATGATCACCCGCTCCATCACCGTGCCGGTGCGCCAGGCCGCCGGCTTCGCCCAGGCGGTGGCCGGCGGCGATCTGACCGCCGACATCCGCACCCAGGGCCGCGACGAGATCGCCGAGCTGCTGGCCGCGCTGTCGGGCATGCGCGATGGCCTCGTGCAGATCGTGCAGCAGGTGCGCAGCGGCGCGGACTCCATCCTGACCGGCGCCGGCGAGATCGCAAATGGCAACGCCGACCTGTCGCAGCGAACGGAGCAGCAGGCAGCCAACCTCGAGGAGACGGCCGCGTCCATGGAGCAGATGAACGCCACCGTGCGCCAGAACGCCGACACGGCGCAGACGGCCACGCAGCTCGCCACATCCGCCAGCAGCGTGGCCGTGCGCGGCGGCGACGTCGTGCAGCAGGTCATCACGACGATGGGCGACATCTCGGCCAGCTCGAAGAAGATCGCCGACATCATCGGCACCATCGACGGCATCGCGTTCCAGACCAACATCCTGGCGCTGAACGCCGCCGTCGAGGCCGCCCGCGCGGGCGAGCAGGGTCGCGGCTTCGCGGTCGTGGCCGGCGAGGTGCGAGCGCTGGCGCAGCGCAGCGCACAGGCGGCGCGGGAGATCAAGGCGTTGATCGGCACCAGCGTGGACAACGTCGACGCCGGCTCCCGCCTCGTCGGCGAAGCCGGCGAGACGATGACCGAGATCGTGTCCCAGGTGAAACGCGTGGCCGACCTGATCGGTGAGATCGGCTCTGCCACGCACGAGCAGACCACCGGCATCGGCCAGGTCAGCGAGGCGATCTCGCAGCTCGACCGCGTCACGCAACAGAACGCGGCGCTGGTGGAAGAGGCCGCCGCGGCCGCGGACAGCCTGCGCGGCCAGGCGCAGCGCATGAACGAGGCGGTCAGCGTCTTCCGGCTCTCCGGCCGCGAGCGCTGAGCGCCGTTCGCGCCGCGACGATCCCGCCCGTCGCACCGCGCTGGCACACGGCGCGGCGCGGCATGATGCTGGCCCCATGAAACCGCTGCGTTCGCAATACAACTGGCGCGTCCACCTCGGCGGAACGGTCGGCATCTGCGTCGTCGTCGGCCTGCTGAACTACCTGTTCCGCGGCGAGGCCTTCTGGCTGGGCATGCTGTATTCGTTCGCCATCGGCGTGCAGATCTCGGTCTACGTGGCGTTGCTGCAGACCGCGGTGGCGTGGCTGCTGGTGCGCCGGTATGGCGACGTGTCCATCCTGCGCAGCGTCTGGGTCTCGTGGGGCTTGATGCTGCCCTGCCTGATGGTCGCATCCGTGATTGGCTACACGGGGGGCATCTGGCTGGCCGACTGGGTCAGCGGCCAGCAGTCGCTGGCGCCGTGGGAGCTTGCCGACCACCGCGTCACCCGCTCCATCGCCTTCACGCTGCTGGCGTCGGTGCTCGGCTCGATGGTCTTCGTCTGGACGTTCAAGCTCAACGCGCTGAAGCTCGACCAGGCCGAGGCCCTGCGCCAGGCCGCCGAGGCTCGGCTCGCGCTGCTGCAAAGCCAGCTCGAGCCGCACATGCTGTTCAACACGCTGGCCCATCTGCGCGTGCTGATCAAGCGGCAGCCCGACGAGGCGCAGCGCATGCTGGACCGCCTCATCGACTACCTGCGCGCCACGCTGCAGGCCAGCCGCGCGACCGAGCACGCGCTGGCCGACGAGTTCGAGCGGCTGTCGGACTACCTCGCGCTGATGCAGTTGCGCATGGGACAGCGCCTGCACGTGCGGCTGGACCTGCCGGCCGGCGTGGTCGGCACTGCCATCCCACCACTGCTGCTGCAGCCGCTGGTGGAGAACGCCATCAAGCACGGGCTGGAGCCACACGAGGCCGGCGGCGAGCTGCGCGTGTCGGCGGCGCGCGACGGCGAGCGGCTGGTGCTGGAGGTGGCGGACAGCGGCGCCGGGCTTGGCGACACCAGCGCGCTGGCCGACGTCGGCACCGGCTTCGGCCTGGCCCAGGTGCGCGAGCGCCTGGCGCACCGCTACGGCGACACGGCACGGTTCGAGCTGAAACCCAAGCCGGGCGGTGGCAGCGTCGCCCGCATCGAGATTCCACTGACATGACCACCGCCCTGATCGCCGAAGACGAACCACTGCTGGCCGACAACCTGCGCGCCGAGCTGACCACCGCGTGGCCGGCGCTGCGCCTCGTGGCGCAGGCGGGCAGCGGCACGGCGGCCGTGGAGCTGACGCTGCGGCACCGGCCGCAGGTCTGCTTCCTGGACATCCGCATGCCGGGCCTCACCGGGCTGGAAGCCGCCCAGGCCATCGCCGAGGACTGGCCGGCCGATGCCGGCGCCCTGCCCCTGTTCGTCTTCGTGACGGCCTACGACCAGTACGCGCTGCAGGCCTTCGATGCCGCGGCGGCCGACTACCTGCTCAAGCCCGTCACGCCCGAGCGGCTCGCTCAGAGCGTGGCTCGGCTGCAAGCCCGGCTCGCGCAGCCCGTGTCTCTGGCTGAAGGCGACGCGACGCTGTCCACGCTGCGTCAGCTGCTGAGCCAGGCTGCGCCCGCGCCGCAGCTGCGCCACCTGCAGGCGGCCGTGGGCGACGCCATCGAACTGGTGCCGGTGGACGATCTCGTCTACCTGGAGGCCGCCGACAAATACGTGCGCGCCGTGACGGCGACGCGCGACTACTGGGTGCGCGTGCCGCTGCGCGAGCTGGCACCGCAGCTGGACCCGACCCGCTTCTGGCAGGTGCACCGGGCCACCGTCGTCAACGTCGACGCCGTGGCCCGCGCGCTGCGTCAGGAGAACGGCACCGTGCTGCTGGAACTGCGTCAGCGTGCGGAAAAGTTGACCGTCAGCCGCGTGCACGCCTGCCGTTTCAAAGCCTTGTAGCTCCAAAACGATGGAAACTGTATAAACGGTTTTCATCGTTATGAGCCACAAACCCAAACCCGCCCCCGTCGAACGCGCCAGGCTCGTGCGCGACGGCTTCACTATGCCCGAGGCGGACTACGCCTTGATCGCCGAGCTGAAGCACCGCCTGCACGACGTCAAGCGCGAGGCCAAGAAGAGCGAGCTGCTGCGCGCCGGGTTGCAGGCGCTCGCCTTGCTGGACGCCAAGGGTCTGGCAGCCGCGCTGGACCGCCTGGAGCCCGTCAAGACTGGTCGCCCGCGCAAGACCGGCTGAGGAGACATCCATGAACGACGCAACCTACTGGTGGCACCTGCTGTGCGCCATCGCCGGCCTCAACCTCGTGGCCTGGACGGCTTCGACCGCCTGGCTGCACCGCAACCGGCCGGACGGCACGACCTGGCCCCACCAGCGCCTGCAGCTGCTGCTGTCGGCGCTCTACGTGCTGGGTTGCGGCTACCGGTCCTTCCTGCCGGTGTTCGACGTGCCGCGCGTCGTCATGGTGGACTCCTTCGCATCCAGCGTCATCGTCGGCCGCACGGTGGCCACCATCGCCGAGCTGAGCTTCGCCGCCCAGTGGGCGCTGCTGCTGCGCGGGGCGGCGCTGACGACCGGCCACCGCTTCAGCCTGCGGGTGGCGCACGCCATCGTGCCGCTGATCGCCATCGCCGAGATCAACTCCTGGAACGCCGTGCTGACCACGCGCAACATCGGCCACGTGGCCGAGGAGACGCTGTGGGGCACGGTCGCCGTGCTCAGCGTGCTGGCCATGCTGGCCATGTGGCCGCTGGCCACGGCGCGCGGGCGGCGCTGGCTGGGCATGGCCATCGTGGCCGGCGCCCTGTACGCGACCTACATGTTCACGGTCGACGTGCCGATGTACTGGGCGCGCTGGGTAGCCGACGAAGCCGCCGGCCGGGCCTACCCCACGCTGGCCGCCGGCATCATCGATGCGTCAGACCGCTGGACCGTCTCGCACGACTGGGCACACTGGCGCAGCGAGGTGGTGTGGATGACGCTGTACTTCAGCGTCGCCGTCTGGATCAGCATCGCGCTGGCGCATGTGCGGCTGCCGCTGCGGGTGGAGCGGCGCCCGCATCCTTAGAATCGGCGGCATCGCGGGCCTGGGACACGGCCCGCTTCCATTTCACAGCCGACGATGAGCAACAACGCCGCCGCCCCCGCGCCCGCCCCTGCGACGAACTTCCTGCGCCAGCGCATCGAGCACGACCTCGAGACCGGTGCCTTTGCCGGCCGCCACTTCGCCGGCACGCCGGGCGACGCCAGTCATCACGCCGCCGGACCGCTGGACGAGGCGCGCGTGCGCACCCGCTTCCCGCCCGAGCCCAACGGCTACCTGCACATCGGCCACGCCAAGAGCATCTGCTTGAACTTCGGCCTGGCGCGCGACTACGGCGGCGCCTGCCACCTGCGCTTCGACGACACCAACCCCGAGAAGGAGGAGCTGGAGTACGTCAACGCCATCAAGGAGATGGTGCAGTGGCTGGGCTGGAGCTGGGGCGACAATCTCTACGAGGCCAGCAGCTACTTCGACTTCATGTACCAGGCCGCCGAGGCGCTGATCACCGCCGGCCATGCCTACGTCGACGAGCAGAGCGCCGAGGAGATGCGCGCCAACCGCGGCGACTTCGGCAAGCCCGGCATCAACAGCCCCTTCCGCGGCCGCACGCCCGCCGAGAACCTGGCGCGCTTCCGAGAGATGCGCGACGGCAAGCACGCCGACGGCGCGATGGTGCTGCGCGCCAAGATCGACATGGCGTCGCCCAACATCAACCTGCGCGATCCGACGCTGTACCGCATCAAGCACGCCGAGCACCACGCGACGGGCAACAAGTGGTGCATCTACCCGATGTACACCTACGCGCACCCGATCGAGGACGCGCTGGAACGCATCACGCACAGCATCTGCACGCTGGAGTTCGAGGACCAGCGCCCGTTCTACGACTGGCTGCTGAACCAGCTCGCCGACCTGGGCCTGCTGGCCCGACCGCTGCCGCAGCAGATCGAATTCGGCCGTCTGAACCTGAACTACGTCGTCACCAGCAAGCGCAAGCTGCGCCAACTGGTCGAAGAGAACCACGTCAGCGGCTGGGACGACCCACGCATGCCCACCCTCGTCGGCCTGCGCCGCCGCGGCTTCACGCCCGCCAGCCTGCGCGCGATGGTGGAGGCCACCGGTGCCAGCAAGCAGAACGCGTGGATCGACGACACCGTGCTCGACCAGGCCTTGCGCGCCGACCTGGAGCCCCAGGCGCCACGCGCCTTCGCCGTGCTGCAGCCGCTCAGGCTCAAGCTGACGAACTACGCCGACGTGTTCGGCTCCGCCGACCACCGTGAGCCCTGCGAGACTGCGGCCCACCCGCACAAGCCGGAACTGGGCCTGCGCAAGTTCTCGCTGGGCCCCGAGCTGTGGATCGAGGCCGAGGACTTCGTCGAAGTGCCGCCCAAGGGCTATTTCCGGCTGTACCCGCCACAACGGCAGCCTGACGGCAGCCTCAGCCCGGGCAACAAGGTGCGCCTGAAGGCCGGCTACATCATCGAATGCACGGGCGCCGAGAAGGACGCCGACGGCAAGGTCACGGCCGTGCTGGCCACCGTCATCCCCGACACCAAGAGCGGCACGCCGGGTGCGGACGCCGTCAAGGTCAAGGGCACCATCGGCTGGGTCGGCGCGCACGAGGCCGTCGCGGCCGAGGTGCGCCTGTACGAGCGGCTCTTCGCCGAACCGCAGCCGGACGCCGGCGGCCGCGACTTCATCGAGTTCCTCAACCCCCACTCGCTGCGCGTCGTGCAGGGCTTCGTCGAGCCCTCGCTGGCCGGCGCCACCGCCGACCAGCGCTGGCAGTTCGAGCGCCACGGCTACTTCGTGACCGACCGCGTGGACCACCGCGCGGACAAGCCGGTGTTCAACAAGATCACCGGGCTGAAGGACAGCTTCGCCAAGTAGGACTCAGCTGTGCAGCACCGCCGACGTTTCGTCGGCGGCGCAGACCACCGGGCTGGCGTAGTCCCGTCCCACGACGGTACGCGCGAAGAAATAGTTCTCGCGCGCCTTGTCGCTCAGATCGTCGAGTTGCACGGCGCCCTGCGCATCGCAGGGGAAGGACAGCGCCCGGCCGCTCCGGAACAGCGACCTGAAGCGCAATTCGAAGTGGGAGGCGTTCATGTCTGTACCTCGTCGAAACCTGCTCCGACACCTTGAAAACGGGTGAAGGCGCAGGGGCGATGACCGTGGCACGGGTAAGTCTTGTATCGACAGCATCTGCCTCTGGGTTGAGGGGCGGTCGCTTCAGAAGCGCCGGGAAAACACGGCAATCCAGACCGCGCCGGCCGGCCCCCACCGGTCCGAAGGACAGCTTCTCCTGCTGATCAGACGGGCATGCGGTCATCGCCGAACTCTTCCAGCGCACGCTGGTAGAGCCGGGTGATGCTGCCATCACGGTGCAGGCTGTCGACCGCCTTCGTCAGCCGTTCGATCAACGCCGGCGTGGCGCTGCGCCGCGACAGGTGCAGCCAGAAGGTCTGCCGCTCCACGACCAGCGGGCGGGCGAACTCCTGCATGCGCAGGCCCACCCCCCGCGCGGCACCGAACAGTCCGAGGTTGCTGCCGTAGGCGGCGTCCACGCGCCGGCCCATCAGCATCTGGATGGCATGCTCGTTGCTGTTCACCCACTGCACGCGCAGGTACGGCACGCGGGCCAGGCTTTCGGGCATGGGGAAGCTGCGCGGCACGGCCAGAGAGAGGTGCGACAGATCCTCCAGCCGTTGCAGCGGCGCCTCCCGGCGGCTCACCAGCACGGTCGGCAACGGCAGCACCGGCGCTACCTGGTGGGCGACAGCCTTGATCTCGTCGTTGGTGAAGCGCAGCACCATGTCGGTACTGCCGTCCTGCAGGCTCAGCACCGTGCGGGCGTAGGGAACGACGCGGTTCTCCGCCGCCAGGCCGGCACGCTGGGCGATCAGCAGCCCGATCTCAACCATCAGCCCACTGGGGCCCTGGGGACCGACGCGCCCGAAAGGCTCGGACTGGATGGTATCGATGCGCAGCACGACCGGCTCGGCCGCCTGGGCGCTGCCGACCGGCAGGCAGGCGAACAGACTCGCCACGCACACGCTGCGCCGACGATCAGACATCACCTCGCGGGTCGGCCCTCCCATTCTTCTTGGCATGGGGAGATTGCATCACGGCCAGGCTCCCGGGCCGTTGACTTGCGACAACGCAGCAACTTCGGCGGAGGCTCAATCTCGAGCCCCGCCGCAACGCAGCACGATGGGCGTGGCGAATTCACGCCCGACGACGGCGCGGGCGAACAGGTAGTTCTGCCGCGCCCGGTCGCTCAGCGCGTCGAGCCTGACGCCGCCCTGCGCATCGCAGGGGAAGGCCAGCGCTCGGCCGGCCTGGAACAGGGACTCGAAACGCAGCTCGTAGTCGTCGCACATCAGGGGTAGGGGGCGTGAGTTCATGGCGGCACCTCGTCTGATTGCAGACTAGGCGCCGCCCCGCCCCCCTGCCCGTGAATACGTCGCAGCCGGCGCCCTCACCCCCCGCGGTTGACCGCCCGGGCGCCAAGATGTCACGCCATCAACGACCGCCTGGGCGCAGCAGGTCGACCTGGAACGGCCGGTCGTTCATCTCGACCCGGGCGGGACCGGGTGTCTGCAGCGTGATGAGGCGGCGCTGCGGCAGCCTCAACCGGGCCAGCGACGGCTGCAGGTAGCGGCGCAGCAGTGCCTGCAGCGAGCCGTCGGCAAACGCCAGCTTCAGGCCGCGCTCGACGCGGGCGATGGCCTCGCGGTTGTCCGGGTGGGTGTAGAGGTATTGCGGCAGGTCGTAGGACAGCAGCAGGCTGTCGTCGACGGCCAGGCCCTTCATGCCCGCGTGCGCACTGATCTCCTGTCCGATCTCCAGCACGCTGCGGCAGAACAGGTCGGCGCGACCCACGGCCACCAGCTCGAACAGCGCCTCGTAGGTCCCTACCTCGGCGACGGTGAAGCCGTTGGCGCGCATGACGGCCACATCGGCCCAGTCGCGTCCCTGCACGTGGCGCAGCCGCGCGACGTCGGCCAGGCTGCCGGCCGCGCGCACGGCCGCCTGCCTCGGCGCGTGCACGAAGCAGACTCGGTAGCGGTTGACGCCCAGATGGATGGGAAACAGCACCGGCACCAGCCCCGCGTCACGGCCCGTCTCGGGGCTGGTGACGAGCAGGAAATTGGGCACAGTGCGCTGCGCCGCCTCCAGCAGCGCGCGGCGCTTGTTCATCGCGGTGGACACCTGCAGCCGGTAGGGCCCGTCGGAGGGGCGGGTCTTGTCCAGCGCCAGCTGCACCGCGTCGTGGACGTAGGCGTTGCGCATGTCCGCATCGCTGTCGGGCGAACGCAGCGTGACGACCAGCTCCGCAGCGCGCGCAGGCACGGCCGCGAGCAACGCGGGCAGGCCCGTCAGCAGGCGGCGTCTGTTCAGCGTAGGTGAGGCAGACACCGGCGCAATGTAGCCCTGCCCCACGCGCCGGGGAAGCGCGCTTACTCGGCCAGGTCCGCCAGGCGCCGGACCTTGACCTTGCGGCCCTTGAGCTTGCCGGCCGACAGGCGCTTCACGGCCTCGACGGCGATGCTGCGCTGCACCGCAACATAACTATGGAAATCGGTGACATTGATCTTGCCGATCTGTGCCGCCGTGAAGCCGGCCTCGCCGGTCAGCGCGCCGAGGATGTCGCCGGGACGGATCTTCTCCTTGCGGCCACCGAGGATCTGCAGCGTGTCCATCGCCGGCAGCAACGGGCCGCCCGGGGCGTCCTTGAGGCTGTCCAGCGGCTGCCACTTGAACTCGGCCCCCTGCAGCAGCTCGATGCGGCCGATGCGGCCCATCTCGTCCAGGCTGGCCAGGCTCAGCGCCAGCCCTTCCGCGCCCGCACGGCCGGTGCGGCCGATGCGGTGCACGTGCTGCTCCACGTCGGCGCTGATGTCCACGTTGATGACGCAGGCGAGGTTGGCGATGTCCAGCCCGCGCGCGGCCACGTCGGTGGCAACCAGCACCGACGCGCTGCGGTTGGCGAACTGGATCAGCACCTGATCGCGGTCGCGCTGCTCCAGGTCGCCGTGCAGCGCCAGCGCGACGAAGCCCTGCGCGGCCAGCACGGCCTCCAGGTCGCGGCACTGCTGCTTGGTGTTGCAGAAGGCGATCGTCGACTCGGGCCGGAAGGCGCGCAGCAGCCGCGGCACGGCGTCCAGGCGCTGGTCTTCGGTCACCTCGTAGGCGATCTGGCGGATCGTCGACGCGGCAGCACTTGTCGCGCCGGCCACCTTCACGGTCTGCGGATCACGCATGAACCTGGCGGCGATGTCCTTCACGCCGTCCGGGAACGTGGCGGAGAACAGCAGCGTCTGCCGGTTGGCCGGCGCGCGCTTGGCGATCGCCTTGATGTCGTCCAGGAAGCCCATGTCCAGCATGCGGTCGGCCTCGTCCAGCACCAGCGTGTTCAGGGCCGACAGGTCCAGCGTGTCGCGCTCCAGGTGGTCCAGCAGGCGGCCCGGCGTGCCGACGGCGATGTGGGCGCCGAAGGACAGGCTTTCGATCTGCGGCTTCATGGGGTTGCCGCCGCACAGGCTCAGCACCTTGATGTTGTCGGCCGCGCGGGCCAGGCGGCGGATCTCCTGCATGACCTGGTCGGCCAGCTCGCGCGTGGGGCACAGCACCAGCGCCTGCACGCGCGTCAGCTCGGGCTTGAGCCGGTGCAGCAACGCCAGCGCGAAGGCCGCCGTCTTGCCGGAGCCGGTCTGCGCCTCGCCGATGACATCCTTGCCAGCGAGGGCCAGCGGCAGGCTGGCCGCCTGGATGGGCGTCATCTGCGCGTAGCCGAGCTGGTCGAGGTTGGCCAGCATGGCGGGGCTCAGCGGCAGTTGTGAAAAAGCGGTATCGGTCATGCGGTGATTGTCGAGGGTGTGACTTCCTTCTCGCTTCCGACCGCCTGTCGGCCGAGGTTTGCATTTGGTCACGGGTTCGCCGAACCTCGATCCTTAGCATCCTGGCTGGGCTCCAAAGCAGTCGCCCTAACTCAATGCCTACCGACACCCGATCGTTCCCGAAGACCCAGCCCATCGACCCGCCCACATCGGCGCGGCCGCGGGTGCTGGAAGGCGGGTCCACCCGGCTCGGGTCGGTACGAAAGACGGAGGCCGTCGAGGCCGCCACGGCGCGACGCCAGGCCACCGGCCCGCGCGCCCAGGGCGCCGCCACCAAGCCCGGCGCCCTGCCCCGCTGGGCCAAGGGCGTCGTCATCGGCGGTGTGCTGCTGGCGGTGGCCATGCCGGCGGCGGTGCTGTTGTCTCGTTCCATGCTCGTGCAGGAGGCCTTGGCCGCCGAGAGCGGCTCCAAGGCCGCGATGGTGTGCACCGCCGGCGAAGGCCGTGCGATCGACGACTCCAGCCTCACGGGCTGGCTGTTCGGCGGTTCCTACTTCCGCTGCGGCGACTGGGAGACCCGCGAGGCCCGTGTGCAGCGCGAGCGCACCCAGTACGAGGCCAACTACCTGGCCCGCGAGAAGGCCCGCCAGCAGGCTCAATAGCCCAGCAGCCTCCGGGCCGCCACCATCTCGGTGTCGACACCGGCCACGGCGTCGGCCCACCGCGGCACGACAAGCACGTCGGGCTGCACACCGGCATCCGGCGGATTCCCCGGCGGCAGGTGCGCCAACAACGGGATGTCCACCGCCACGCCCGACGCCGGCAGCGTGATCCAGGCCAGCTGCCCGCCGTTGAGCCCGCGCTGGTTGCCGCCCGTGGGCTGGCCGATCAACGTGGCCGCACGCGCAGCCTGCAGGTCGCGGGCGGTCAGGTAGCCCGCCGAGCTGTTCTGTGGCCCCACCAGCGCCACCACCCGCCCGGCGAAATGCGGGGCTGCTGGCTCGACACGCTGGGACGGGCTGTCCGGCAGCTGCCAGCGGCCGTTCGGCCCTCGCGTGACTCGGCCGGTACGGTCGAAGAAGGAGAAATCCCAGGTGTCGAGGTAGCGCGCCAGCGCGTAGGGCACACGCTCGTAGGCCGACTCGCGCCGGCCGCCCGGTGTCTCATAGGGCTCGGTGATCAGGTGCGCGAGCAGCGCCCGGCCCAGTGCATCGTCGCCACCCTCGTTGCGGCGCAGGTCGATGATGAGGCGCCGGATGCCGCGTGCCGCCAGCTCGGCGAACGCCCGGTCCAGGAAGGCCCGGCCGTCGAAGCCGTCCCGCCAGAAGCTGAAGGTGGGCAGCGTCAGCACCGCCACCTCGCCGTCGACGTGCAGCTGCCAGGCAGCATCGGGCGGCAGCCAGCCCGCCGCCAGCGCCCGCTCGCGCGCTTCGGCGCTCAACACGGGCACGACGACCTCGCGACCACCGGCCAGCCGCAGCCGCCAGCCGGCCTCGGAGGGCGGGAACAACAACGGGAACAGCCGCTGCATCGCGCCGCCGTTCTCGTCGTCGTCCAGTTGGGCCAGGCGCTTGCCGTCGGTGCTGCCGTCGGCGCGCAGGTAGGGCAGCAAGGCCTGGGCGATCCGGGCCGGCGACTGGCCCTCGATGGCCAGCAGCTCGCTGCCGGCCGGCACAGTGGGCGCGGCGCTGGCCCGCACGAGCAGCCGCCCCTCGACGAAGCGCAGCACCAGCGGCAGGGTCTGCCGGCCCGTCAGGGCCTGCACCGCGGGCGTCTGGTTGGCCGGGTTGGTCCAGGTGTGGCCGCAGCGCACGGTAGCTGCCAGCCGCGTGGCCAGCAGGTAGAGCTGGGCACGGCTGGCGCCGCCCGCCACCTCGGCGCGGGCGGTGTCGAAGGCCGCGTCGAGCTGCGCGGGCGTGGTGTAGCGGTACAGCCCCGGGTGCAGCGCCACCAGCGCCCGCTGCAGCAGGCGCAGGTCGCGCTGGGCCGCCTCGGCGCTCAGCTCGGGCGGCGGTGCGGCACCGGCCGCGGCAAAGGTGACGGACAGGGCGAGACCGAAGGCGATAAGCAGGTTTTTCATGCCCCGCAGCGTGACCGCAGGATGCTGGCCGCGCGACCCAGATTCCGGCAAACGCTTGCTGCAGAACGGATTTTCAGGATCTGGCACGCCGCCAGGCAGACGGCGTCTGCCCGGTCTGGGCCTTGAAGACGCGGTTGAAGCTGGTCTTGGAGCTGAAGCCCGCCAGCAGCGCGAGGTCGAGCAGGTCTTCGGCGCTGCCGGCTTCCAGGCGCTGCTGCACCCAGGCCACGCGCAGGCCGCCGATGACCTCGGCGAAGCCCTGGCCCAGCCCCTCGTTGAAGGCGCGTGACAGGTAGCTGCTGTTGGTGCCCAGGCGCCGCGCCAGGCCGTCCAGGGCCAGCTCGGGGTCGCGGAACCAGCCCTCGGCCTCGGTGCGCGCACGCCACGCGGCGCCCTGCGCGGCCCAGTCCGGCGCCGGCCGGGGCGCGGGCGGCTCCACAGGGCGGGCCGCCGGCTGCAGCGGATGGCGCTGCCCCGCGTGGCGCCAGGCCTCCAACCCGAGCGCGAAGACGAGGACGGTCAGCGCCAGGTAGAGGCCGAAGCGATCGAAGTAGTCCAGCCGCCAGATCGCCGTCGCCGCCTCGTAGGGCAGGCTCACGGCCAGCAGCAGGCCCAGCGCGACCAGCGTGCCGGCCAGCCCGCCGTAGCGGTGCTCCGCGGCGTTGCTGACGTGCTGGGCCAGCCAGGCCTGGAACTCGCAGTGCCGCCGCCAGGCCAGGGCCAGGTAGACGCCCAGCGAGATCAGCCCGGCCCAGGTCAGCACGGGGTCGACGAAGCGGGCATGCACCGTCTCGTCCCAATGGTTCTTCCACGCCAGCGGTTGCAGGAAGCAGGCCGTGTCGTACAGCGCCACCGCCGCAGCCGGCAGCAGGTGCCAGGCCCAGCGGGGCGGCAGCGCGGTGCGCGTGCGCTGCTGCACATGCAGCCACAGCAGCGGGCCGATGGCCAGCGCGTGGTCGAAGGGCGCGAAGCTCAGCCAGGGGTAGGCGTCGTAGAAGCCGGCGTAGCCGATCACGTAGGGCACCATCCGCAGCGCGATGACGGCCAGCAGCGCCGCCACCCAGCGGTTGGCGCGGCGCTGGGCCGGGTCGGCCAGCAGCGCCGCGGCCACGGCCAGCGCGAACAGCGCGCCCAGGCCCAGCGTGGTGCTCCAGGGGCCGAAGCGCACCATGCGCTCAGCCGCCAGCGCGCTTCACCGTCCAGCCCTCGGGCCGCGCCTGCAGCCAGGCCATCACCTTCTCGAGGTGGTCGCCCTGGATCTCGATCACACCGTCCTTGGCCGTGCCACCCGTGCCGCACAGCGCCTTGAGCTGCTTGGCCAGCGCCGTCAGCGCAGCATCGTCCAGCGGCAGGCCGTGGATGGCCGTCACGCCCTTGCCCTTGCGGCCCGCCGTCTCGCGGCGCACCCGCACGATGCCGTCGCCGGCCGGCCGCGCCTTGGCCTTGCAGGCGCACTGCGCGGCGGGTTGGCCGCAGCCGGGGCAGGCGCGGCCAAAGTCGGTGGAGTAGACGAGGCTCATGGCGCGGGCTTCAGGTGGCGCTCGAAGAATGCGTCCATCGTGCGGTACAGGTGCAGCCGCGCGGCACGGCCGGCAATGCCGTGGGCCTTGCCAGGGTAGATCTGCAGGTCGAAGGTCTTGCCGGCCGTCTGCAGCGCTTCGACGAGGCGCAGCGTGTGCTCGAACAGCACGTTGTCGTCGGCGGTGCCGTGAACGAGCAACAGCGGCTTGCTCAACAGCCCGGCGCGCGACGGCAGGTTGGCGCTCGCGTAGGTCGCGGCCTTGCCGCCGTCCGGCATGCCGAGATAACGCTCCGTGTAGGCGGTGTCGTAGAGCGTCCAGTCCGTCACCGGCGCCACGGCGACCGAGGCCGCGAACGGCGTGTCCGCGTCCAGCACGGCGCGTGCGCCGAGGAAGCCGCCGTAGCTCCAGCCGAAGAAGCCGATGCGCGCCGGGTCCACCACCGGCACGCGGGCCGGCAGCTGGCGCACAGCGGCGAACAGGTCGGCCACCTCGGTCTTGCCGAAGGCTCGGCTGTGAGCGCGCGTGAACTCACGGTCGCGGTGGGCCATGCCGCGCGTGTCCACGGTCAGCACGCCGTAGCCGCGCTGCTGCCAGTAGGCGATCAGCGGCAGATCGCGCCCCCAGCCCCAGTTGACGGTCGCGGCGCCCGGGCCGCCGTAGGCCATGACGATGACGGGCTTCTTGCCAGCGCGGCCGTCCAGCGCCGGGAAGAAGAACGCGTTCAGCGGCGTGCGGCCATCAGCGGCGGTGATGTCCAGCACCTGCGGCGCCGTCGTGATCTGGCGCAGCAGCGGGTCGGGCGCGTCGCCGGCCAGCGCGATGGCCGTGCCGTCGTTCACGCCGCGCAGCTCCAGCTGCGGCGGCTCGCCCCAGGCCGAGCGCGTGACGAGCAGCCGGCCGCAGCCGGCATCCGCTTTGGCGTCGCGCCACTGGCGGGCCGCCGCACCAGCCAGCGGCCGGGCCTTGCCGCCGGCCAGTGGCATGACGAACAGCTCCTGGGCCTTGCCCAGGTCGGCAAAGGCCGCGAAGACCAGCTGCTGCGCATTGGCGCAGACGACATGGGCCACCGGCTCGGCTGCCTGCGTCAGCGGCGTGCGACGGCCGCTGGCGCGGTCGATCAGCAGCAGCTGGCGCCGGCCCGTGGCCTCGCTGGACCACAGCAGGCCGCGTGGCGTCTCGACGAGGTCGTCGTGCACCTCGACCCAGGCCGGGTCGGTCTCGACGGTGATGTCGTGCGGCGCAGCGCCCGCCTTGAACTCGGTCAGCGTCAGCCGCGTCTGGTCGCGCGTGAACGACTGCAACCAGGGCGTGCCGTCTGCAAACCAGCCGGCACGGGCGATGTATTCGGCGTCCTTCGGCAGCGGCAGCTCGCGGCGCTGGCCGGTCACCGCATCGACGACGAAGGCCGTCACCTTGGCATTGGCCGCGCCGGCGGCCGGGTAGCGCTGCTGCGTCATGTCCGTGCGGTCGGCAAAGATCTGCGCACGCGTCTTCACGGCCACGCCGGACTCGTCCACCCGCAAGGCCAGCAGCGACTTGCCGTCCTTGCTCCACCAGTAGCCACGCTGGCGCGACAGCTCCTCGGCGGCGATGAATTCGGCCAGGCCCGAGCTGACGGTATCGCTGCCGTCGGTCGTCAGCTGGCGCGGCTGGGCGCCGGCGGTCAGCGCCAGCGTGAAGAGGTTGCCGCCCTGCACGTAGGCCAGGCTCTTGCCATCAGGTGTGCAGCGCGGGTCGAGCTTGGGCGCGCCGGGCGCCAGCGCGAGCTTCTGTGCCTGCGGGCCGGCGGCCGTCAGGCGCACGAGGTAGAGGTCGCCCGACAGCGGGAACAGCAGCGCGCTGTCGTCGCTGCCACACCACTGATAGCCCGTGATGCCGCGCTGCGAAATGCGCTGGCGCTCCAGCGCCATCTTCTCGGCCTCGCTGAGCTTCTGCTCGGCCCCACCCAGCAGGTCGGCCGCGGCGACCAGCTTGCGCGGCTCGCCGCCGGCGGCGGGCTGGGCCCACAGCTCCAGCACCTCGCTGTCGGCCTGCGAGGGCCGCAGGAAGCTGACCCACTGCCCGCCGGGCGAGACTTCCGCCTGTCGCGGCAGGCGGCCGGCCAGCGGCGGGTCGGCGGTGATGCGTTCGAGGGTGAGAGCGGGTGTCTGGGCCAGGGCAGCGCTTGTGGCGCAGGCACCGACCACCAGGGTCAGAAGGGTTTTCATGCGCGGATGCTAGGGCCTGTTTGACCCGGCAGCCGCCGCGCGCGTTCAGGCACTCCAGCGCATCAGGCCCACGGGCCGTCGGCCGTACAGGCGCAGCAGGCCCTGGCCGATGCGCTCCAGCTTCTCGGTGTCGCTCAGGCCGCGGTCGGCGGCCGGCGGCACCCAGAGGCCGGCCCGATGGGCGGCATGGGCCGCGAGGGCCTCCTCGACAGTGGCGGGGATCTTGTGGTGGTTCTCGTACCAAAGCTGGCCCAGCGAGCTGACGGTACTGACGACCGCCTGCAGTTCCAGCTCCTCCCGGCTCAGGCCGACGCTGACCTGCTCGGGGCCAAGGTTGGGCTGGGCTGGGTCCTGGATCAGGAAGGCGCGGTAGTCCAGGGCGTGTCCCTCGCGGTCGCTGAGCGGCTTGCCGGCCACGCCGAGGGCATGCCGTACGGTTGCGAGGATGGAGGTGTGGTCGTAGTCCGGCCCGGCACCGGGGCCGAAGCCGGGCGTGCCCACGGTGCCCGGGGCGATGCGTGGGGAGATCAGCAGCGTGGGCACGCGCACGCCGTAGCGGTCGAAGGCGAAAGACGGCACGCGGCCGTCCCAGCAGTCGGGCGTGCAGGCGGGCGGCATCACCGGGTCGAAGCAGCCACCGTGCTCGTCGTAGGTGACGATGAGCAGCGTCTTCTGGAACAGCGCCGGGTCGGCCCGCAGCGTGTTGTAGACCTCGGCCAGCAAGTACTCGCCCAGGTTGATGTCATGGGGCGGGTGGTTGTCCGTCGGGAACAGCTGGTAGGCCGGCTCGATCCAGCTGTAGCTGGGCAGCTGGCCCGCCGCCACGTCGGCCTTGAAGCGGTCGAAGAAATGGAAATGCTCCGGGTGCAGCCAGGTGTCGGCCATCAGCGCGGTCAGCGGGAAGTCGTTGAAGTAAACCTTCCAGCTCAGGCCCGGCGTCTCGCCGATCTGGTTGAAGATGGTCGGCGCGAAGTACGGCGCGTTGCTGACGGACTGGTTGTAGTCGCCCTCCGGGTAGCTGTCGTTGTTGACGTAGCCCATCGCCGTGCCGAGCTGGGCGAAGCAGCGGTTGGGCATCGTCTGGCAGGGGGCCGACGCGAAATGCCGGTCCACCACCGCGAAGGCCTGGGCCAGCGCCGTCGTCACCGGCATCTGCTCGGCCGAGTAGCCGTTCATGATGAGGGGCGTCAGCACGGTGGGGTAGTCGTAGTCCTGCAGCGTGCGGTGGTAGTTCTGCACGAAGCCGCCCATGGCCCCAAGCGGGCCGGGCTCCGTCGGGCTGGGTGCGTTCACCGGTGGCGGCTCCAGCAGGCCGAAGATCTGCTGGTTCATGGACTGCCACCACTCGCCGGGGTCGGGCGTCGGGATGGAGGACACCAGCACATTGCGCCCCGGCAGGTTGAAGCCCGGCACCGGGATCGGCACAAGGTGTTCCCAGCTGGGGAAGTAGCCGTTGACGCGCTTCGCGTGCGGCTCGAAGGTGCGGCCGAGGACGTTGTCGAAGGAACGGTTCTCCAGCATCAGCACGACGATGTGCTCGATGCCGTCGAAGCTGGGCGCGGTGGTGCTCATGTCGGTTCTCCCTGTGGCGTTTCGCCGGGTTCGACTCTGACATCCACCTGCCCCGCGTCAAGCGGTTAGCACCGGGCCCGTCCTACCGCGGTAGGGGCGCGTTCGCGAGCGCGAATCCCTCGTCCAGCCAGCCGGTGATGCCGCCGGCCATGATCTTCACCGGCCGCCCCAGCTTGGCGAGCCGCAGCGCGCCGCGGGCGGCACCGTTGCAATGCGGGCCGGCGCAGTAGGTGACGAACAGCGTGTCCATCGGCCACGCGGCGAGCTTGCTCTCGACCAGCTTGCCGTGCGGAAAGTGGATGGCGCCGGGCACGTGGCCGCGGGCGTAGAGCTCGGCCGAGCGCACGTCCAGCAGCACGAAGTCGGTCGCGCCGTGGCTGAGGCTGTCGTGGACGTCCCAGCAGTCGGTCTCGAACTGGAACTCGGCGGCGAAGTGGGCTTCAGCCTCGGCGGACGGGGCGGCGGGGATGGTGGCGACGGCTGACGGCATGACGGGTTCCCGTTGGTGGTTTGAAGATGAGCCATCGTCGGCGCACCCGCCCTCCGCCACAATTGGCGCCAATGACCAACATCGACAAGATCACGCCAACCACGACCGGGCCACTGGTCGTGACACTGGTCTACGACGGCCTGTGCACCTTCGAGTTCGCCATCGCCGCCGAGATCTTCGGCCTGGCGCGGCCGGAGATGGGCCCTGGCTGGTACCGCTTCGCCAGTGCAGCCATCGAGCCCGGCCCGCTGCGCGCGCACGGCGGGCTGACCGTGATGAGCGACGGCGGCATCGAGTTGCTGGACGAGGCCGACGTCATCGTCATGGCCGGCTGGAAGGGTGCCGACGTGCCGGTGCCCGATGCCCTGGCCCGCCACCTGAAGCGCGCCTGGCAGCGCGGCGCACGGCTGGCGTCGATCTGCTCCGGCGCCTTCGTGCTGGCCGCCACCGGCCTGCTGGACGGCCGCCGTGCCGCCACGCACTGGCGCTACGCCGACAAGCTGCGCCGGCGCCACCAGGCCATCGATGTCGACGCTGGCGTGCTCTACGTCGAGGAAGACCGCGTCTTCACGTCGGCCGGCAGCACGGCGGGCATCGACCTGATGCTGCACCTCGTGCGGCAGGACTTCGGCGTCGAGGCCGCCAACAGCGTCGCGCGCCGCCTCGTCATGCCGGCACACCGCAGCGGCGGCCAGGCACAGTTCATCGAGCGGCCCATGCCGCGCGACCGAACCCACCGCCTCGCCGGCCTGATGGAACAGGTGCGCGCCGACCTGGCCGCGCCGTGGACGCTGGAGCGCATGGCCGAGGCGGCTGCCATGAGCCCGCGCACGCTGCTGCGCCGCTTCACCGAGGCCACCAGCCAGCCGCCCGGCGACTGGCTCATCGCCGAGCGCGTGGCCGAGGCGCAGCGGCTGCTGGAGGCCAGCGCCCTGCCCGTCGAGCGCGTCGCGGCCGAGGCCGGCTTCGGCAGCGTGCAGGCGCTGCGCCACCACTTCCAGGCGCGGCTGGGGCTGGCGCCGCGTGCCTATCGCGCGTCATTCGGCCACCGCTCGACATAGACACTTTCCGAGCAAGCACATGCGGGACACGGTGCGTTCGCCTTCCTATCATCGACACCACCTTCCCTGCCCCTCCAAGGAGACACCCCATGTCCCTGCGCATCAACGACATCGCCCCCGACTTCACCGCCCAGACCACGCAAGGCGAAGTCAGGTTCCACGACTTCATCGGCGACCACTGGGTCGTGCTGTTCTCGCACCCCAAGGACTTCACGCCCGTCTGCACGACCGAGCTGGGCTACCTGGCCAAGATCGAGCCCGAGTTCACCAAGCGCAACACCAAGCTGATCGGCCTGTCCGTCGACCCGGTGGACAACCACCACAAGTGGGCCGCCGACATCGAGGAGACACAGGGCCACCTGCCCAAGTACCCGCTGATCGGTGACCACGACCTCAACGTCGCCAAGCTCTACAACATGCTGCCGGCCGACATCAGCGGAACGTCCGAAGGCCGCACCGCCGCGACCAACGCCACCGTGCGCTCGGTCTTCATCGTCGGCCCGGACAAGCGCATCAAGCTCATCCTGACCTACCCGATGACGACCGGCCGCAACTTCGACGAGATCGTGCGCGTGCTCGACTCGCTGCAGCTGACCGCCAGGCACAAGGTCGCCACGCCGGCGAACTGGAAGCAGGGCGAGGACGTCATCATCGCCGGCTCGGTGTCGGACGAAGACGCCAAGGCGCTGTTCCCGGCCGGCTGGAAGGCGCCCAAGCCCTACCTGCGCATCACGAAGCAGCCGGGCTGACCCGCCTGGCGCGTGACGACTTCTCGTCACGTTCCCAGGGCGGTACGCCACCGATCTTCTCGGCCATGAAGTCGACGAAGGCCGTCACGCGCGCCGGCACCAGCCGGCGCTGCGGCATCACGGCGTGGATGCCTGTCGCGGGCAGCTTGCAATCCGGCAGCACGACGGCCAGCCGCCCGGCGCGCAGGTCGTCGGCCACATGCCAGGTCGAGTGGATGGCGATGCCCATCCCGGCCACGGCCGCATCCCGCAGCACCTCGCCCTGGCTGCTGTCCAGCGGACCGTCCACGCGCACCGCGACCTCGCGGCCGCGCTTGTCCTTCATGCGCCACACATCCGCCCTGCCCCCGGTGCCAACGAGGATCAGGCAGTCGTGCTGCGCCAGCTCGTCGGGCCGCTGCGGGCTGCCGCGGCGGCGCAGGTAGTCCGGCGACGCGCACAGCACGCGGCGGTTCACGGCCAGCTGGCGCGCGACGAGGCTGGAGTCCTCCAGCGCGCCGATGCGCAACGCCAGATCGAATCCGGACGTGACGAGATCGTGCATCTGGTCCGACAGGTCCACACTGAGCCGCAGCTGCGGGTGCCGCTGCATGAACTCAGGCAGGTGCGGAGACACGTACTGCCGCGCGAACGTGGCCGACGTCGTCAGCCTCAGCGTGCCGCTGACCTGCGTGCCGGCCTGGCGCAGGCCCGACATCAGCGTCTGCAGGTCGTGCACCAGCGGCCGGCCCTGGTCGGCCAGCGCCTCGCCCTCGGGCGTCGGCGTCAGGCTGCGCGTCGTGCGGTGGAACAGCCGCACGCCCAGCGACTGCTCCAGCGCCCGCAACCGCTGGCTGGCCACGGCCACCGACAGGTCCAGGCTGCGCGCGGCGGCGCTGATCGAGCCCGAGTCGAACACGCGCAGGAACAGGTTCAGGTCGTCGACTCGGCTCATGCGTCCCGCTCGCTTTCAATGCTTTGTTGAATCTGATTGGTCGTTTCAGTGGTTTTTACATCGAATGCAAATCTCCACACTGCGGCCAACGTTCAACCGACTCCCGAAAGCACCACCATGCAAGCCTCACCTGCCGCCCCACCGGGCGCTTCTCCCAACCGCTCGCCGATGGCGCTGTACGCGCTGACCGTCGGCGCGTTCGGCATCGGCACGACCGAGTTCGTCATCATGGGCCTGCTGCTGCAGCTGGCCGGCGACCTGCAGGTCAGCGTCGCCACGGCCGGGCTGCTGATCTCCGGCTACGCGCTGGGCGTGTTCGTCGGCGCGCCGCTGCTGACGGCGGCCACCAGCCGCGTGCCGCGCAAGACCGCGCTGCTCGCGCTGATGGCCATCTTCACGCTGGGCAACATCGCCTGTGCGCTGGCACCGAGCTACGGGGTGCTGATGGCGGCACGCGTCATCACGTCGCTGGCGCACGGCACGTTCTTCGGCGTCGGCACCGTCGTCGCCACCAGCGTCGTGCCGGCCGACCGCAAGGCCTCGGCCATCTCGACGATGTTCACGGGCCTGACGGTCGCCACGCTGCTGGGCGTGCCGGCCGGCGCCTGGCTGGGCCTGCACCATGGCTGGCGCTCGACGTTCTGGGCCGTCAGCGCCATCGGCGTCATCGCGATGGCCGTCATCGCTCTGTTCGTGTCGGCCAAGGACGCCGGCAGCGGCAGCGCCGTCTCGCTGCGAGAGGAGTTCAAGGTGCTCAAGCGCGGCCATGTGCTGCTGGGCCTGGCGGCCACGGTGCTGGGCTTTGCCGGCGTGTTCGTCGTCTTCACCTTCGTGCAGCCGCTGCTGACGCGCGTCAGCGGTTTCAGCGACGCCGGTGTGTCGGCCGTGCTGCTGGTGTTCGGCGTCGGCATGATCGTCGGCAACATCGTCGGCGGCCGCTGGGCCGACCGGGCACCGGTGCGCGCACTGCTGGGCACGCTGGCCGTGCTGGCCGGCGTGCTGGTGGCGATGGGCTTCGCGATGCAGAGCCAGGTGCTGGCGGTGCTGTTCATCGGCCTGCTGGGCGCGGCCGGCTTCGCCACCGTCGCGCCTCTGCAGCTGCGGGTGCTGAGCAAGGCCGAAGGCGCGGGCCAGAGCATGGCGTCCAGCCTCAACATCGCGGCTTTCAACCTCGGCAATGCACTGGGCGCGTGGCTGGGCGGTGCCGTCATCGAGCACGGCCCCGGCCTGGGCGCCCTGCCCTGGGCCGCTGCGGTGCTGACCGTGGGTGGCCTGGCGGTGGCCTGGGTGAGCGTACGCCGGGACCGCCGTGCGGCACCGGCCGTGCCGCAAGCCGCGGCAGCCTGCGCCTGAGGGTCGGCCCCTCAGGCCTCGGCCGTCACCGGGTCGATGATGCGGCGCACCTGGGCCACCGAGTCCGCCGGGAAGCCGCCCAGCCGCGCGTGCTCGCGGATCTTGGCTTCGTCGGGCGCGTTGTAGACGCAGTAGATCTTGTCGTCGGTCACGTAGCTGTGCACCCACTGGATGCCGGGCCCCAGGTCGCGCAGCACGCCGCAGGACGTGGCCGAGATGCCTTGCAGCTGCTCGGCCGTCAGCTGGCCGGCGCCAGGGATGTTTCTCTCGATGACGAACTTGGGCATGACACTCTCCTTGGATGATAGCCGCCCGGGGATCGGGAGGCCTGGCGCCATGCTCGTTTCTGGGGGTGGGAGGCGTCCTTCAGGCGGGATGAAATCTGCATAAATTCCGCCTGCAATGTCCACGCCCCACTACCGCTTCGGCGACTTCAAGCTGCTGCCGGCCGAACGCCTGCTGTTCCGCCGCGGCAGCGAGGTGGCGCTGACGGCGCGCGCCTTCGAGCTGCTGGTGGCGTTCGTCGAGCGCGCCGGCCAGCTGCTGGCCAAGGACGAACTGCTCAAGCGCGTCTGGGCCGGCGTCGTCGTCGAGGAGAACAACCTCGCCGTGCAGGTCGGCACGCTGCGCAAGCTGCTGGGCGCGGACGCGATCACCACCATCCCCGGCTTCGGCTACCGCTTCGCGCTGCCGGTGCTGGACGTGGCTGCCGCCCCCGAGCCCACGCCGCACGGCCGCCTGCCCGTGCGGCTGCCGCCGCTCATCGGCCGCGAGGACGAGTTGCGCGAGCTGCAGGCCCTGCTGCGCGAGCACCCGGCCGTGACGTTGTGCGGCGGCCCCGGCGTGGGCAAGACGCGGCTGGCGCAGGAGCTGGCGTTGCGCCAGCGCGCCGAGCACGCCGACGGCACTTGGTGGGTGGACCTCACGCTGCTGCGCGACGATGAGCCCGTCGCCGCCGGCGTGGCGCGCGCGCTGGGCCTGCCGCCCGGCCCCGACCCGCTGGCCCTGCTGGCGGCCAAGCTGTCGGCCGTCGCGATGCTGATCGTGCTGGACAACGCCGAGCACCGCGCCGCCGACGTGGCCGAGGTCGTCACCACGCTCGTGCAGCACACCGAGCGCGTCAGCCTGCTCATCACCAGCCAGTTGCCGCTGCACGCGCAGGGCGAGCGTGTCCTCCGCCTCGCGCCGCTGCCGCTGCCCGACGCCGTGCGGCTGCTGGCCACGCGCAGCGGCGAAGCGGACGCGACGCGGGCCGAGGAGATCTGCGCGGCGCTGGACTGCAACCCGCTGGCCATCGAGTTGGCCGCGTCGCGCGTGGACGTGCTGGGGCTGGACGGCCTCGCCGCGCGGCTGAACGAGCGGCTCACGCTGCTGGCACCGGCCGACGCGCGCAGCCCGTCGCGCCGCAACGCGCTGGCCGAGGCGCTGAGCTGGTCGCACGAGCTGCTGGCCGAGCGCGAACGCCGCGTGCTGCGGCGGCTGGCCGTCTTCCCCGGCAGCTTCTCGCTGGAGGGAGCGGCGCTGGTGCTGTCGAACGACGAACTGCCAGCCGCCGCGGCCGTCGCGTCGGTGCTGGCCCTCGTCGAGCGCTCGCTCGTCAGCGTGGACCGTGGCACCGCGCAGCGCCGCTACCGCCTGCTGGAGACGATGCGACTGTTCGCGCTCGACAAGCTCGCCGCCGCCGACGAGACGGCGCTTGCCCAGGCGCGCCACTGCGACGGGCTGGGCTGGCTGTTCGACGACGCTTACGAGGAGTCCTGGCGCCTGCCCCACACCGCGTGGAAGGCTCGCTACGAGCCGGAGCTGCCGGGGCTGTGGGCGGCACTGGCATGGGGCCAGGAGCACGATCTCGCCAGCGCTACCGCGCTGTTCGGCGCTGCCGCGCCGCTGTGGATGCCGCGGGCCTTCCAGGCCCGGCCGCACGCGCTGGCGCTAGCCGCGCGGCTGGCCGACACCACCGCGAACATCCCCACGCCCGTGCTGGCACGCTTCTGGTGGGCCTGCGCGCGCTGCCACAGCGTCGTCCACCCCGGCCTGGCCCGCGAGGCCGCCGAGTGCGCCGCGCGGCTGTACCGCGCGCTGGGCGACGAACGCGGCGAGTACCTGGCCCTCGTCGAGTACGCCTTCAACTGGCGCGTGGACGGCCCCGAGGCGCGTGCCGCGCTGGCCGGCGCACGCATGCTGGAGAACCCCGCCTGGCCGGCCGCCGTGCTGGAGCGCGGCCTGACGACCGAGGCCGTGCTGCACCTGACGTCGGGCCGGCACGACGACGCACGGCGCTGCTACCAGACAGCGCTGGAGGTCTGCCGGCGCGGCGGTTACGACGCGGGCATGGCGCGGGCCCGGCTCAACCTGGCCGACGGCGCCCGCGCCGCTGGCAACCTGGCACTGGCCGTCGAGCTGGGCGAGACGCTGCTGGCCGAACCGGTCGATGCCAGCGACCTCATCGGCCAGTCGACGCTGATGAGCAACCTGATCGGTGCCCTCGTCGCGCAGGGCAACCTCGATCGCGCGCGCGAGGTGGCGCGGGAGTGCCCCAGGCGGCTGGGCCGGCTGGCGCTGGACGATCTGTGGGTGGGGCTGGACTCGCTGGCCCTGCTGCACCTGCACGGCGGCAACGCGGCATTGGCGGCCTGCCTGGCGGGCGTTGCCGACCGCGAGTTCGAGGCCCACGGCCAGATGCAGCGCCAACCCAACGAAGCGGCGGATCGAGCTGCACTCGCTGCAGGGCTGGCCCTTGTGCTGCCCGCCACGGAGATCGAGCGCCTGGCGCGCGACGGGCGGCGCATGAGCCTGGCGGACGCGATGCGGGCAGCGTTCGAGCTGTAACCACCTGAACCGATTCCGGCGCGCGTCGCAGCGCGTCGAAGCCTTGGTTGGCTTACAGCGCGAACGCGGGCGTAACAGTCCGGCCAGCACGCCTCGAATACGATGAGCCGCTCCTCCATCGGCAAAGGCGCAGCCCATGCGATGCCTCGGCATCATGATCATGCTCACCCTTGTGGCCACTGCTCATGCGGGCGCCCAGGAGTGCCAGCGACTCCGCAACACGCAGGCCCGGACCTCGCTCGCCCAGGACGGCAAGCCATGACCCCGATTCAGCAATGGCATGCCACCCGCAGCCTGCGCCTGCTGCTGCAGACGCTGCGCGACATGATGGTCTCGATGGGGCCGCTGCTGCTGCTTGGCGGAGGCCTGCTGGTCGCGGCCTACTGGTGGCTGGACCCGCAGCCCCCACGCCACGTGCGACTGGCCACCGGGCCGGCAGGAAGTGCCTACGCCGGCTTTGGTGAGGGCTATGCGAAGGCGCTGGCGCGTGAGCGCATCCAGGTGGACCTGATCGCCAGCGAGGGCGCGCAGGACGATCTGGCCCATCTGCGCGCGGGCACGGCGGATGTGGGCTTCGTCCGCGGCGGCATGGCCGATCCGGTGGCCGATACCGAGGCCGGCATCGTCTCGCTGGGCAGCCTGTTCTACGAGCCGATCTGGATCTTCTATCGCCGCGATCTCGGCATCGCGCGCCGCCAGCCCGGCGGCGAGCTGCAGCGCCTGACCCAGCTGCGCGGCCTGCGAGTCAACGTGGATCAGGACGGCAGCGGCGTACCGCAGATCGTCGAGAAGCTGCTGGCGCTGAACCAGCTGAAGCCGACCGACCTGCGGCTGTCCAACCTGGCACCAGACGACGCCGGTGCGGCCCTGCGCCAGGGCCGGCTGGACGCCGCGGTGCTGATCTCGGCGCCGCAGGCCGGCCTGATCCGCGCGCTGCTGCGCGACCCGGCCATCGCGCTGATGGCCTTCGAGCAGGATGAGGCCTATTCGCGCCACCTGCCCTTCCTGTCCACCGTGAGGCTGCCGCGCGGTGTGGTGGACCTGGCGGCCGATCTGCCGCCTCACGACGTGCCGCTGCTGGCCACCACCACCGCCCTGCTGGCGCGCGAGCAGACGCACCCTGCGCTGCGCCAGTTGTTCGCGCAGGCGGCCATTGGCCAGCACAGCGAGGCCGGCTGGTTCAATGGCGCACGCGACTTCCCCAACACCCGCACCAGCGAGCTGCCGGTCAGCGCCGAGGGCGACCGCGCGATCAACGGCACGCCGCCGGCCTGGGCGCGCTACCTGCCGTTCTGGGCCGGCAATCTGCTGGAACGCATGTGGCTGGTGGTCGGCGGCCTGCTGGTGCTGATGCTGCCGCTGTCGCGCGTGGTACCGCCGCTCTACACCTTCCGCGTGCGCTCGCGGGTGTTCCGCTGGTACGCGCGGCTGCGCGAGGTGGAAGCCCGGATGGAAACCGGCACGGGCGAGCGCGATGCCTTGCTCGACGAGCTGGATGAGCTCGACCGGGTCACCCACCGCATTGCGGTACCGCTTTCCTATGCCGAAGAGCTTTACGCGCTGCGCAACAACATCCATGCGGTGCGCAGGCGCCTGCTGGCGCAGCGGCCCCGGCCAACAGACGGACCGACCGACTGATTGGCGAGCGGCGCGGAGGCGTGCTGCCTGTCCATTCAACCATCTTGACCACCGGCTGGGCATGACCCGCCATATGCCGGCCCGCGCGATCCGCGTCGGACGCTCCGACCCGGGTGATTACGCTGCCGGCTCCTCGGCGCGCCGCGCCATCTGCACGGCCACGGCGGCCAGCACGGCCGGCACGGCGAGCAGCGAGACGATGGCGCCGAAGCCCCAGCCCAGCGACAGCAGCACGCCGCCGACCATCGAGCCGGTAATGCTGCCGAAGCGGCCCATGCCCAGCATCCAGCTGACACCCGTGGCGCGGGCCCGCGTCGGATAGCAGTTCGGTGCGAAGGCGTTCAGGCCGGTCTGTGCGCCGCTCATGAAGAAGCCGGCCACCGTCACCAGCAGGGCCAGCGAGCCCGACAGCGCGCCGCCCAGGCCCAGCGCCAGGATGACCACGGCGCCCAGCGCGTAGGCCGCGCCGATGACGCGTGTGGGCGCCTTGCGGTCCATCGCCCAGCCGACTAGCACCGCGCCGACGGTACCGCCGATCTGGAACATCGCGGTGATCGTGGCGGCCTGCGAGATCGGCAGGCCGGCGTCCTTGATCAGCGTGGGCAGCCAGCCGGTCAGCAGGTAGATGACCAGCAGGCCCATGAAGTAGGTCACCCACAGCGCGCCGGTCATCAGCCCATAGCCCTTGGCAAACAGCACACCGATGGACTGCTTGGCCTGCACCGGCGGTTCCGGCGCGAAGAACTCCGTGCCGGGCTCGAAGGTGGTGCCGCCGATGCGGCCCAGCACGCGGCCGATCTGGTCAGCGGCCATCCGGCGCACGACCATGAAGCGTGCCGACTCCGGCAGCAGCGCGATGAGCACCGGCACCAGCACCAGCGGCAGCACGCCGCCCAGCATCAGCACCGAACGCCAGCCATGCAGCGGGATCAGCGCGGCGGCAATGAAGCCGACGACGCCCGAACCCAGGTTGAAGCCCGTGAACATGACCGCGATCAACAGCGAGCGCGAACGCTGCGGCACGTACTCGGACAGCAGCGTCGTCGAGTTCGGCATCGCCGCGCCGAGGCCCACGCCCGTCAGCAGCCGCAGCACGGCCATCTGGCTCAGGTTCTCGGCGTAGGCCGTCGCGACCGTGAAGAGGCCGAACAGCAGTACCGAGGCGGTCAGCACGGTCTTGCGGCCGATGCGGTCCGAGGCCGGGCCGGCCAGCAGCGCGCCGATGACCAGGCCGAACGGCGCCGCGCTCATCACGACGCCGAAGGCAGCACGTGACGCGTTCCATTCCTGCAGGATGGACGGCGCCAGGAAGCCCATGATGGCCACGTCCATGCCGTCGAGGGCGACGATGGCGAAGCACAGCGCCAGCAGCAGCCATTGCATGCGGCCCATCGGGCGTTCGTCGATGAAGGCCTTGACGTCGACCTTCGTTGTTTCTGCACGGCTCACGGCAGTCTCCAATGTCATTGTTCGATGCGGGTGGTGGGAAGGCGGAGCCCGGGTCAGAAGCTGTGGCGAACGCCCAGGGCCAGGCCGGTCTGCCCACCACCTGCCGCGGGGCCATTGCCCGCCGCGCCGTTGGAGACGCCCAGTGCCAGCGTGCCCGAGTTGTCGATGCGGCCGGCCGTGGCGTAGACCGCGGTGCGCTTGGACAACGTGTAGACGCCGCGCACGGCGAACAGCGTGGCCTGGTTGGCGGAGCCCTTGTAGTCGAGCTTGAAGACCTCGCCGTCCAGCGTGAAGGCCTGCGTGACGGGATAGCTGGCGCCCAGGTACCAGAGCTGGCTCTTGGGCGTCGTGGCGCTGCCTTCGTTCCTGCGGTCGATGACGCCGGCGCCGAGCTTCACGTCGCCGAACCGGGCCCAGCCGGCCACCGTGGCGCGGCGGTCGGTCAGCGAGCTGTTGGTCAGGCCGGCGAAGGTGGCGGAGCTGCCGCCGCGCAGCTCGTCGACGGCGGCGGACACGCCCCAGGTCGCCGTGTCGTACTTGGCCAGCACGGACCACTGGCGGCAGGCCTTGGCGTCGCTGCTTTCGCCGGGGCAGTTGGTGGCGGACGGCGTGGCGGTCGCGACGCTGGTGGCGTCACGGCCGAAACTGTAGGTGGCGCCGACGGTCAGGCCGTTGAACGTGCCCTTGTAGGCGATCGAGTTGTCGACGCGCGAGTTGGGCAGGTAGCTGTCCAGCGAGCCGGAGCCGAACATGGCCGGGCCGAGGATGTCGGCCTCCAGCTGCGACCAGAACAGCATGGAGTACTGGCGGCCCAGCGAGACCATGCCCCAGCTGCCCTGCAGGCCGACGAAGGCCTGGCGGCCCCAGGCACGGCCGCCCTGGTTCAGCGTGCCGGTGTCGACGCCGAAGCCCTGCTCCAGCGTGAACACGGCCTTGAGGCCGTCGCCGAGGTCTTCGTTGCCGCGCAAGCCGATGCGCGACGGCGAGATGCCACCGGTGAGGCCGGGCATGCGCTTGATGCTGTCGCCGTTGGCACCGACGCCGTTCAAGGCCTCGACCGAAGCGTCGAGGATGCCGTAGATGGTGACGTTGCTCTGGGCGTGGGCGCCGGTCGCGGCGAGTGCGGCGGCGAGCACGGCGGGTGCGAAGGGGTTCTTGGTCATGCGTGTGTCTCCTCGGGAGGTATGTTTTTGAGAGGTGGGAACGGGATCAGGTGGCAGGCGGCGGATTCCAGTCCAGCGGGCCGGCGTCCCTGCCGGCCACTGAATAGAGGGCCCGGGTGTTGCGGGTGCGCTGGAAGTCCTCCAGCGTCTGGCCGCGCATCGCGGCGTAGATGTGCAGGTTGGACACGCCGATGACGGCGCCCAGCTTTTCCAGCATGAAGAAGATCGCGCCGTAGTGGATGAGGCCACGCCAGTCGCGCCGGCGCACGAGGTCGCGCTCGGTCTGGGTCAGCCCCCCAAGCTCGTAGGCAACCTCCTCGTCGGCGAGGAAGGCGGCGCGCACGTCGGGCCTCACGAGGCCGTGCAGGAAGCGGTTCAGCCGGTAGCCCTTGACGCTGCGCTCCAGCGTGAACGGGTAGGTGCCGGGCAGGTGCTCGGCACCGGCCAGCTGTGCGGCCATGTGCGAACGGTGGCGGGCCACCACCGACGCGGGCAGCGCCTGCTGCACGGGTTCGTAGATGGCGGTGGCGATGCCGGTCATGGACGGCAGGTAGTAGTCGCGGTGCAGGCAGTTCACCTGCGCCGCCAGCGCGCCGCGCATGACCAGCCACATGATGACCTCCGCGCCTTCGAAGCCGCCCAGTTCGGCGTACTCGGCGTGCGTCATGTCGGCCAGCGCCTCGGGGTCGTTCTGGAACAGGTCCATGAAGCGCGCGTCCCACCCGGTGTTGTTGAAGCCGGCGCGCTCGCCATGCACCTGGTGCGACAGGCCACCGGTGGCGACGATGGCGACCTTCAGGTCCTCGGGGTAGCTCTCGATGGCGCGGCGCAGCGCCTGGCCCAGCCGGTAGCAGCGCCGCGCGCTCGGGATGGGGAACTGCAGCACGCCCATTTGCAGCGGCACCATCTGCACGGGCCACTGCGGCTCGTGGGGGCACATGACGGAGAGTGGCGAGAAGCAGCCGTGGTCCAGCCCGCGGTCCTGGAAGAAGGACATGTCGAACTCGTCGGCCATCAGCGACTGGCCGATGTGCGCCGCCAACGCCGGGTGGCCCTGCACGGCCGGCAGGTCGCGCGCGCCGCCGCCCTCGTCGGCCACGGCCCATCGCTCGCCCACGCCTAGGGCAAAGGCCGAGTAGTGGTCGAAGAAGAACGACGTGACGTGGTCGTTGTAGATCAGCAGCAGCACATCCGGCTTGCGCTCGGCGATCCACTGCTGCACCGGCTCGAAGGCCTTGAAGATGGGCGACCAGGCCGGGTCGTCGCGCTTGTCGCGATCGAAGGCGAAGCCGATGGTCGGCGTGTGGGAGGCGGCGATGCCGCCGATGATCTGGGCCATGGGTCTACTGCTCGAAGCCGACGACGGACCCCGGCCCGTCGACGCGTTGTGGGGAGCCGCCAGGGACAGGCGGAATGAGGGGCGCGAGGCAGGCTCGGCGGACGGCGATGGCGTCGCCGTGCAGCCCGGGACGGCGCATCGATGGCTGCGCGCCGGCATCAGGTCGGTCCAACAAAAAGTCTCCTCGCGTGGCCGCTGCGTCGGCGGCTGAATCCCGTGGACTTGATTCAGGTCAAGTCATGCGGCGGCAGTCTAGGAATCGACCTGAAGGCCCAAAAGATGCTGCGCGCGGGGTCGCGATAACCGGTCGTTATCATCAAGCCATGAAGCTGACCAACCTTCGTGCGCTGGTCGCCGCCATCGAGCAGGGCAGCCTGCGGGCAGCGGCCCGCCAGATCGGCGTCTCCCAGCCGGCGCTGACGAAGATGATTCGCGAACTGGAACGCGAGCTCGCCACCACGCTGCTGATCCGCTCGACGACCGGGGTGCTGGCCACGGCGCAGGGCATGGTCCTCTACGAGAGAGCCCTCGCCGCGGACCGTGAGCTGACACAGGCGGTCGACCAGATCCAGCAGCTCGGCGGCCGCATGACGGGCACGCTATCCATCGGCGCCGTGCCGCTGGCCGTCATGCTGCTGGTGCCCGAAACGCTGCGCACCTTCGGCCGCGAGTTTCCCGACATCCAGCTGCGCATCAGCGAGGAGCTCTACATCGCGCAACTCACGCGGCTGCGCAAGGGCGAGGTGGACATCGCGCTGGGCCCGTTGCCCGAGCATCTGCCGGCGGGCGAGTTCGCCGTCGAGGAGCTGATGCCCATCGACATGGTCATCGTCGTGCGCCGCGGCAACCCGGCGGCACGCGCGCGGCGCCTGGCCGACCTGGCCGAGCTGCCCTGGGTCTACACCGGCGCCACGGCCGACGCGGGCTACGCCAAGACGCTGTACGAAGCCCACGGCATGAAGCCGCCGCCGGCCGGCGCCCTCGTCAACTCGACGCTGGGGCTGCTGTCCATCGTCGCCAGCGGCAACTGCATCGGCCTGCTGCCACGCCAGATCGCCGTGCATGCCTTCGCCAGCCAGCATCTGGAAATCGTGCCTGTCGAGGAAGGCCCGCTGAAGCTGACGCTGGTGGCGCTGGCCCGGGCGGACACCGCCATCAAGCCCAGCGTGCGCCACTTCCTGGCCCACCTGCACCGCGCGGCCCATCACCTGACGACGGGCGCCAACAGCGGGTGAACCCCAACGGAAATGCCGGCATCGAATAGCAGCTAGACGACGCATCGCGTGGCCTGCGGAACACACCGGGCTCGCCAAGACCGGCCTCCGCGAACGCGCCGCCGAATCAGCCCATCGCGCCGATGCGATCCACCGGGCCAAAGGGCCCAAACAGCCGCGCCTCCAGCTCGTCTGCCGAGTTGACGGTGCGCAGCTCGGCGTACGCTGCGTCGGCCTCCGGGTAGGCGCGCTTCAGGTAGTGCAGCCACTGCTTGAGCCGCCCGCCCTGGTGGCGCGGCGCGACGGTGGCGCGCACCTGCGCGAAGAAGACCTGCATCAGCGGCAGCAGTTCGGCCCAAGGCAGCGGCGTCTCGCGCCGGCGGGCCACGCGCAGCGCGAGCCCCGGGTCGGCCACCATGCCGCGGCCCAGCATCAGGTGCTCGCAGCCACTGCGCTCGCGCGCCAGCTCTGCGTGCTCCACGGTCCAGATCTCGCCGTTGGCGATGACGGTGAGGGGAACGGCCTCGCGCACCGCGGCGATGCGCTCCCAGTAGGCCGGCGGCTTGTAGCCATCAGCCTTGGTGCGGGCGTGCACGACGATCTCGCTGCCGCCCGCCGTGTGGATGGCGCGGGCCACGTCCAGCGTGCGGTGGCTGTCCATGTAGCCCAGCCGCATCTTGGCGGAGACCATCACGTCGGCCGGCACCGCGCGGCGCACGGCCGCGACGATGTCGTGGATCAGCTCCGGCTCGTCCAGCAGCACGGCACCGCCGCGGTGGCGGTTCACGCACTTGGCCGGGCAGCCGAAGTTCAGATCGATCCCCTCGGGCTTCAGCTCGGCCAGCCGTGCGGCGTTCTCGGCCAGGCAGCTCACATCGGAGCCCAGCAGCTGCGGGTGCACCGGCACGCCGGCCCGCGTGCGGCCGCCGTTCTTCAGCTCCGGCACGATGCGCGTGAACACGCGGGGGGGCAGCAACTGGTCGGTCACGCGGATGAACTCGCTGACGCAGCGGTCCACACCGCCGACGCGGGTCAGCACGTCGCGCAGGATGTGGTCCAGCAGGCCTTCCATCGGGGCGAGAAGGATCACTTCTGCTCCTCTTGATTCATGAGGTACAGCCGCAGATCAAACTCAAGCTGGAAGTAGTCCGGCTCCATGTGCTGGCACAGCTTGTAGAACGGCTTGTTGTGCTCCAGCTCGCGCAGGTGGGCCAGCTCATGCACGACGATCATGCGCAGCAGCGCGGCCGGCGCCTCCTTGAACAGCGTCGCGACGCGGATCTCGCGGCGCATCTTCAGCTTCGATCCCTGCACCTGCGTGCGCCGCGTGTGCGTGCCCAATGCATGCTGCAGCACGCGCAGCTTGGCGTCGTAACCGACGAAGTTCAGCGGCTCGGCGTTGCGCAGGTGGCGGGTCTTCAGCTCCTGCACGTAGGCGAACAGCGCGGAGTCGCTGCGCACGTCGTGGCGCTCGGGCAGGCGGCGCGCGAGGTGGTCGGCGAGGCGACCATCCAGGCGCAGCTGTTCGGCCTGTTGGATGAGTTCGGGCGGATAGCCGGCGAGGTAGCGGGCGGCGAGCATGGAAGGAGTCAAAAGGCGCGGCGCGCTCGCCAGGGAGCGCGCCGCGCCGGGGTCAGGTGGCCAGCGCTTCGAGCCGGCTCAGGCTCTCGATTGTCGCCACGCAGGCGCGCGCCACCTCCACGCCCTTGGTGACGAAGTGCTCGGCGAAGAAGCGCTTGTGCTCGCCATGCTCGTGGAACTGGTGCGGCGTCAGCACGGCGGAGAACACCGGCACGTCGGTCTCCAGCTGTACCTGCATCAGCGCGCTGATGACGGCCTGGCCGACGAAATCATGCCGGTAGATGCCGCCATCGACGACGAGACCGCAGGCAATGATGGCGTCGAAGCGGCCGGTGCGCGCGAGGCGCCTGGCATGCAGCGGGATCTCGAACGCGCCGGGAACGTCGATGACGGTGACCTGCTCGGCGGTGATCCGACATCGGTCGAACTCGTGCCGGATGGCCGACACGGCGACGCCGACGATGTCCTTGTGCCAGCTGGCGGCAACGATGGCCACGCGAGGCGGCCTGGCGAGAGGAGGAAGGGTCTGATTCATGGTGTCCTCTTGAAAGACGGTTTTTCCAGAATCAGGGCAAGCGCACGCAGCAGCGGCGCACCTGCTCGACGCGGGTACGCCACGGCAAACGCCGGACAAGCCCGCAAAGGCTGCCCGGCGTTTCCGCCACGCGATCTCTTTCATCCGGACTGTGACCGTCGGCCCTGGCATCGCACCAGGTCTGCTGACCCTTTGCCACTGGCGTGGCGAAGGCGCTCGCGGGCTCGTGCTTGCGCACATACCGCCGGTGGGGAATTCCGCCCCGCCCTGAGAACGCTGCCGGCTTCTCGGCCGGCGGGGTGCATCCTAGGGCCTGTTAACGCTACGGCAGCAGACCGCGTTGGAGCCCGAAAGCCCGCGGGCAAGGCGCAAACCGCAGCCGGGTTGGGCACCCGGCGAGGATTTGCAACGCCGCGCGCGGGCTTTTTGGTTACAACCCTACGGGAAGGCCATTCGCCAGGGGGCACTCCGCGTTGCACCGCTGGCCCGCATATCAATGCGGGCTGCGCGTTGCGCCTTGATTGCCCCCTGGCGAATGGCCTTCGCGGCCTACTGCCGTAGCGTTAACAGGCCCTAGCGCGGGCGGCATGATGGCGGTCATGTCCGAGACAGCCCCGATTCCGCTGTACCGCGTCACGCTGCTGCCCGGCGGCGAGACGTTCAACTGCGCAGCCGACCAGCCGCTGCTGCTGGCGGGGCTGGCCGCCGGCGTCACGCTGCCGTGGTCCTGCCGCAACGGCACCTGCCGCAGCTGCATCTCGCAGCTCGTAGACGGCCGCATCGAGCATCGCATCCCGTGGCCGGGCCTGTCGGCCGAGGAAAAGGCCGAGGGCTGGGTGCTGCCCTGCGTGGCCGAGCCGCGCAGCGACGTGACGCTGCGCGTATCAGCCGTCTAGAGCTTGCGCGGCATCACCAGCGTCTGGCCGCCCTGCGTCAGCGTCGCCGAGCCGGCCTTGCCCTCCTCGGCACCGAAGTCCAGCTGCGCCCCGACCTGCGGCACATGGACCTGGCGCGGCGTCGTGGCCAGCAGCTCGAACGCAGGCTGCCCCGGCGCCTGGCCCATCAGGCGGCCCTTGTCGTTGATGAAGACCTTGATCGAGAACTGCGGCGCGCTGTACTCGCCCACCAGCGCCCCCATCTGCGCGGCACTCAGCTGGATGAACTCGCGCTCGGGCGGCAGCTCGCCGCTGCGCGTCCAGCGCTCGCCCTGCTTCTCGCCGTTGTTGAAGACTGTCAGCGCCGAGACCTTGCCGTCAGCGCCGCGCTCCAGCTGCAGCTGGGCCACCGATTCAGGGAAGGCGAAACGATCACCCCCCAACGGGACCAACGGCACGACTGGGCCCCCGCTGCGCTGGCTCTGCAACACGCCATCCTTGACCCGCAGCGTCCGTGTCTGATTGCCTTCGCGACCGAAGAGTCCCTCGGCGACCCTGAGTTGCTCGACCGGCACGGCGACGGGCACGGTGTCCGGGAACGGCTCGCCGATCGCAAACGCCGCCAGCTTCTGCGCCACCATGTCTTGGGCGAAGCCGCCGCTGTCGCTGTTGCGCAGGATGACGACGGTGGTCTGGCTGGCCGGCAGGTAGTTCAACAGCGACGAGAAGCCAGGGATGCCGCCGTTGTGGGCCAGCACGACCTGGTCGCGCAGCCTGACGCTGGCGATGCCGAAGCCGTAGCTGTGCGGCTTGGCGGCGCCTTCGGGCGTCGTCATGCGTTGGTAGCTGGCCTGGCTGATGAGCTTGCCGCCGTGCAGCGCCTGGTTCCAGCGCCACAGCCCTTCCGTGTTGGCGATCAGCGCGCCGGCCGCGTGCGGCTGCGTCATGCTGAGCATGCTGGCCGGCGCCACCTCGCCCGAGCCGTTCAGCGTGTAGCCACGCGCCATGCCCTTGAAGAGCTTGTCGCCGGCCTCGTAGGTCACGTTCGTGATGCCGGCCGGCTTCAGCAGCAGCTCGTCCACGCTCTGGTACCAGCGCTTGCCGGAGATGGCCTCGACGACGGCGCCGACCAGCACGTAGCCGGAGTTGTTGTAGGCCCACTTCTCGCCGGGCGCGAAGTCGACGGGCAGGTCCTTGAACTCCTTGATCAGCTCCGCCGTGCTCAGGTCGCGCTTGATGGGCTCGGCCATGTAGCCGGGGATGCCGGTGTAGCTCTTCACGCCGGACGTGTGGTTGAGCAGCTGCGCCAGCGTGATCTTGCTGCCGTTGGGATAGTCCGGCAGGAACCTGGACAGCGGGTCGTCCAGCTTCGCCTTGCCCTCGTCGATCTGCTTGAGCAGCGCCGCGGCGGCGAACTGCTTCGTGATGGAGCCGATGCGCAGCAGGTTGTCCGGCTGCATGGGCACACCCAGCTCGATGCTGGCCGCGCCACGGGCGCCCTTGTAGAGCAGCTGGTCGCCACGTGCGACAAGCACGGTGACACCGGGGCCGTCGCGGCTGACCTTCTGCTCGTCGAGCAGTTTGTCAGCGTAGGCCGCCATCGTTGCGGGCGTGGCGGGCTGGCCGGCGTGGGCTGCGCCGATCAACAGGGACAGCAGGACGGCGACGGGCATCTGGACTTGGCGCATGGGTGCAAACGGGTGGGTTGAACGGCGCGCAGCATCGCGGCGGTGTGGCGCGAAAGCATGCGCCATGCGACGGACTGCAGGAACACAGGCATGAGCCGCTCGGACCATCCACAGCGCCTGTGGACAAACCCGTGAACAGCCTGCGGGCGGAGTCGCCAAGTGCTTGGTGCCACAAGGCTTTTCCTACCCTGCCTCACTTTGAGGCAGTTCCGTGACAGGGAAACCCACAGCACGGGAACCGCCATCCACAGCATCTGTGGACAAACCCGTGAACACCCTGCGGGCGAAAGCGGCAAGTGCTTGGCACGAAAGGCGTTTTCTTGCGCTGCCTCAGATTGAGGCAGCAGCGTGACACGGGACAATCGCGGCCATGCACCGCACCATCTTCACGACGCCCGTCGTCAGTACCTTGTTGCGCGGCTTCTCACTCGCCTGGCTCAAGGCAGCCGGCTGGACGGTCCAGGGCGAACTGCTGCCCGAAGCGCGCAAGAGCGTCTTCATCGCCGCGCCGCACACCAGCAACTGGGACCTGCCGTACACCCTCTTCGCCGCCTTCGCGCTGCGGCTCACGCCGTACTGGATGGGCAAGGCGTCGATCTTCAAGTTCCCGTTCGGCGGCCTGATGCGCTGGCTGGGCGGCATCGCCGTGGACCGCAGCAAGTCGACCAACCTCGTCGCGGCCTCCGCAGCCGCGCTGGAGGCGGCCGACGGCCCGGTGCAGCTCATCGTGCCGCCCGAGGGCACGCGCAGCAAGACCATCTACTGGAAGACCGGTTTCTACTGGATTGCCGTCACGGCGAAGCTGCCCATCGTGATGGCCTACATGGACTATCCGCGCAAGCTCGTGGGGCTTGGCCCGCTGTTCACACCCACCGGCGACGTCGAGGCCGACATGGCCGAGATCAAGCGCTACTACGCCCAGTTCAAGGGCAAGAACTCGGACCAGTTCACACACGAATGAACACGACGACCGCATCCAAAGACCCGCTGCACGGCATGACGCTGGAGGCCATCGTGAACGCGCTGGTCGAGTATTTCGGCTGGGCCGAGTTGGGCCAGCGCATCGAGATCAAGTGCTTTCGCATCGACCCGAGCGTGTCATCGAGCCTGAAGTTCCTGCGCAAGACGCCGTGGGCGCGCGCCAAGGTCGAGAGCCTGTACCTGTTCATGCGACGCGAACAGGCCCGCAGCGCTCGCGAGTGATTCGGCAGGGCCCAACCCGCCCGGGTGCTGACGGCCGCGAGGCCGGCGCGCAATAGTTCACAGCCCGCCTTCCCAGAAATCCAAGGGTTTTCACGGAAGTGCGCGAGCATGCCGCCTTCGCGAAACAGGAAGGTGCGGCAATGTTCAAACTCAACCAATGGCAATTGCGGTCGCGCGTGCTGACCGGCTTTGCGCTGGTCATGCTGCTGATGACCGTGGCGTCGGCCGTCGGCGTGCTGCGCGTCTCGATGCTGAGCCAGCGCATCGACCATCTGGTCGAGGTGGACATGCACGCGCTGGAGCTGTCGCGCCAATGGGCCGGCCTGACCGAGGGCAACATCCAGCGCCGCATCGTCGCGCTGATCGTCGAGGATGAGGGCTTCGTCAAGGCGTTCACCGCCCGCTCCAAGGAGATCTCGGCTCGCATCGACAAGATCCAGAGCGAGCTCGACGAGATCAGCAAGACGTCCGAGTCCGACCGCCTGATGGAGGTCATCAACGCCGCCCGCAAGAGTTACCAGGAGGCTCGCGAATCGGTCATCAAGGGCAAGGCGGCCGGAGACAACATCAACGAGCGCAGCGCCAAGGAGCTCATCCCGGCCATGGAGCGCTATCTCACGGCCATCGACCAATACGCCGAGCACACCCGCACGGTGCTGCACACGGCGCGAGACGAGGCCCAGCAGGAGGCCCGCACGGCCAAGCAGGTCGTGCTGACGCTGCTGGTTGTCGCGCTCGCGCTGGGTGTGACCATCGCGCTCATCATCACGCGCTCCGTGACCGCGCCACTGGCCCAGGCCCAGGCGTTGAGCCACGCGATCGCCAGTGGCGACCTGAGCCAGCGCACGGCGGTCGAGGGCCGTGACGAGATGGCTGCACTGGGCCAGGCCCTGGTCGACATGCAGGGACGCCTCGCGGGCACGATCGCCGGCGTGCGCCGCGCCGCCGACCAGGTGCAACTGGCCGCCGCGGAGATCGCGACCGGCAACACCGACCTGTCGCAGCGCACCGAGCATGCCGCCAGCAACCTGGAGGAAACCGGCGCCGCGATGGCCACGCTGAGCGACAGCGTGCGACTGAATGCCGACTCGGCGCGCGAGGCCAACACGCTGGCGCAGACCGCGTCGCAGGTGGCCGATCGCGGCGGCGAGATGGTCGAGCGCGTCATCAGCACGATGAACGACATCCAGCAGTCGTCCGGCAAGATCGCCGACATCATCGGCGTCATCGACGGCATCGCGTTCCAGACCAACATCCTGGCGCTCAATGCCGCCGTGGAAGCGGCCCGCGCGGGCGAGCAGGGCCGGGGCTTCGCCGTCGTGGCCGGCGAGGTGCGCTCGCTGGCCCAGCGCAGCGCCGAGGCGGCCAAGGAGATCAAGAGCCTGATCACTGCGAGCGTCGAGCGTGTCGACGCCGGCAGCCGCCTGGTCACCGACACCGGCGAGACGATGCGCGAGGTGGTCGGCAGCGTGCAGCGTGTGCGCCGCATCATCGGCGAGATCTCCGAGGCCAGCGCCAACCAGTCGACGACGCTGGGCGAGATCGGCCAGGCGGTGCAGCAGCTCGACCAGATGACGCAGCAGAACGCCGCGCTCGTCGAGGAGGCCGCCGCGGCGGCCGAGAGCCTGCGCGAGCAGGCCTCCGGCCTCGTGCAGTCGGTCGCGAGTTTCAGGCTGCAGTGAGCCCCTCGTCCAGCCGCACGCCGCTGAACGCGGTGCGTCTGGCCGGTCCCCCGAGGGGACGGCGATGTCCGCGGCTTCTAGCCGCGAACACATCGCCAACGCGGGCCGGCTTGGGGCGGCCCGGCGCCCGGCCCGCGTGGGGCACTACGGTTACCCGGGATCGCAATCCGCAGGCGCTCTAGCGCCCCGGCGCAGCCTCCGGGAGTTCGATCTTCACCTCGAGCACCTCCAGGTCGCCCTGGCGCTCCATGTGGACCTTGATGTCGTCGGGGTTGATCGACACGTATTTGCTGATGACGGCCACCAGCTCGCGCTGCAGCTGCGGCAGGTAGTCGGGGCTGGCGCTGCGGCCGTTGCGTTCGTGCGCGAGGATGAGCTGCAGCCGCTCCTTCGCGACGCTGGCGGAGCTCTTTTTCTCGCCGAGGAAGAAGTTCAGGAATCCCATCGCTCGGCCTCCTTACTTCGCCCCGAAGACGCGCTTGAACCAGCTCTGCTTCACGGCCTCGGTGAAGCGCATCGGCTTGTCCTCGCCGAGGAATCGCGCCACGACGTCCTTGTAGGCCTCGGCCACGTCGGTGCCGGCCAGATGGATGGCCGGCGTGCCCTGGTTGGACGCCTGCAGCACGCTCTCGCTTTCCGGGATGACGCCGATCAGCGGCGTGCGCAGGATCTCGTGAATGTCGTCCAGGCTCAGCATCTGGCCGCCTTCGACGCGATTCGGGTTGTAGCGCGTGATGAGCAGATGCTCCTTCACGGGCTCGCCGCCCTCGATGGCGCGCTTGGTCTTGCTGCTCAGCATGCCGAGGATGCGGTCGCTGTCGCGCACCGACGAGACCTCGGGGTTGGTCACCACCAGCGCCTCGTCGGCGTAGTGCATGGCCATCAGCGCACCGGTCTCGATGCCGGCCGGCGAGTCGCAGACGATGTAGTCGAACTCCATCTCCTTCAACTCGTTGAGCACGCGCTCGACGCCTTCCTGCTTCAGCGCGTCCTTGTCGCGCGTCTGCGAGGCGGCCAGGATGTAGAGCTTGTCGAGCTGCTTGTCCTTGATCAGCGCCTGCGTCAGCTTGATCTCTTCGTTGACGACGTTGATGAGGTCGTACACGACGCGGCGCTCGACGCCCATGATGAGGTCGAGGTTGCGCAGGCCCACGTCGAAGTCGATGACGCAGGTCTTGAAGCCGCGCATCGCGAGGCCGGTGGCGAAGCTCGCGCTGGTGGTGGTCTTGCCGACCCCGCCCTTGCCGGAGGTGACGACGACGATCTTGGTGGTCATCTGGAGCTTTCCTGTTCGTTCAATTCAATCGGGGTTCGGGGCTCAGAAAACGAGCGGCTGCATCAGCAGCTTCTCGCCGTCGAGATAGACCTGGGCCGGCTTGCCGGCGACGTCGGCGGGCAGCGGGTTCTCGGTCGTGCGGTAGATGCCGGCGATGGACAGCAGCTCCGCCTCCAGGCTGTGCGCGTAGATGCGCGCCGACGTGTCGCCGCGCGCGCCGGCGATGGCCTTGCCACGCAGCGGTGCGTAGACGTGCACGCTGCCGTCGGCGATGACCTCGGCGCCATGGTTCACGAGCGCCAGCACGACGAGGTCGCCGCCCTTGGCGTAGATGCGCTGGCCGGAGCGCAGCGGCTTGTCGACAACCAGCGTCGGCGCGGGCGACGCAACGGGAACCGGGCGCTCGATGATCTTCTCGACGGTGATCTCGCGCACCACTTCGCGCACGGTCTCGGCTGGCGCGGCCGGCGCCGCGACGGCGGGCTCGTCGGCCGCATCGGCCAGGCCCAGCTCGCGCGCCAGCGCCAGTTCCTCGGCCGTCGCACCGGCCACGGCCACAGGCTGCAGCTGGCTCGCGCGCAGCAGCGCGACGATGGCCTTCAGATCCACCGGTGCCGGGCCGTCCAGCGCCAGCGCGGCCTGGCCTTCCGCCGCGGCGGCTGCCGGCGCGCGGGGCACGTTGCTGAGGTCGATGACGACGGGCTCATGCTCGAAGCCACCGGCACCGGCCCGCTCGGCCCAGTCGGCGGCGAGTTCGGCCATGTCGGCGCTGTGCAGCACCAGCCCCAGCAGGCTGAAGCGGCGCGACTTCAGTTCGAAAGTACCGGTGCGTGAAGCGCTCCTGCGCCCGCCGCCCTCCCTCGTCATGTCCACCATCTGCGCCGCTGCCGCCCGTTCAAAAGGCCGCGAGTTTAGCCGCCGCGCCGAAACAGGCCCCTAGGGGACTGACCCCAAGCCTGCCGTGCGCGATCGCCTCAAAAACGGGCAGCGCAAGTCCGGCACTGGCCGATCAAGCACTTAGCGCCGCTGTCGTCAGCCGGCCCACAGACTTGTCCACAGTTGGCGGGGACAAACGACATCGATCTGTCATCCGGACCCGTGACATCGGTCCGCGGCGGCTTGACTTATCCCCACTTCTGGCAGGCGTCAAGCTTTTTAGACCCTGAGTCCTCTCGTTCGCCCACCGAACCCAGCAACATCGCTAAGTTATTGATTTATATAGCCCGCCTGGATTTGCTTAAAAAAACAGCAACCTAAGCGGACCCGCATCACACAAGGGCTTGGCGTCGATGCGAGGGGGTTCTCCACAAAGTTTTCCACAGACTCAGTGGATAGCTTGCAGAAGCATTACGAATCAGTGACTTAACGGCGATCCTTGAGGCGCAGTGGAGCTTTCGGCGCCAACTTGGGAGCACCCGGAGGCCCGACGCAAGCTACATTGGGCCAGCCGCACCGCTCAAAGGAGAGTCCATTTGGCCACCCCGAACTACAGCTACGAGAAACGCCAGCGCGAGCTGGCCAAGAAGCGCAAGGCCGAAGAGAAGCGCCAGCGCAAGCTCAACGGCAAGCCTGGCGACGACACGGCACCGGAGGAGCCCCAGGCCGAAGACGGTGCCGCCGCCCCGGCCGAACCCGCCGATCCGCAAACCTAGAATCCAAGGTTTTCCCGTCCCGTCCCGTCGCGTCCAATGCCCCGCCAGCTCTTCGTCACCACCGCCCTGCCCTACGCGAACGCCGGTTTCCACATCGGCCACATCATGGAGTACACCCAGGCCGACATCTGGGTGCGCTTCCAGCGCATGGCGGGCTCGCAGGTGCACTTCGTCTGCGCGGACGACGCCCACGGCGCGCCGATCATGATCGCGGCCGAGAAGGCCCAGAAAACGCCGCAGGAGTTCGTTGCCGGCATTGCGGCCGGCCGCAAGCAGTACCTCGACGGCTTCCACATCAGCTTCGACAACTGGCACTCGACGGACGGCCCGGAGAACCATGAGCTGTCCAAGGCCGTCTACCTGTCGCTGCGTCATAACGAGCTGATCTCGACGAAGACCATCGAGCAGTTCTTCGACCCGGCCAAGTCCATGTTCCTGCCGGACCGCTTCATCAAGGGCGAGTGCCCGAAGTGCGGCGCGAAGGACCAGTACGGCGACTCCTGCGAGGTCTGCGGCGCCGTCTACGCGCCGACCGAACTGAAGAACCCGTACTCGGTGCTGTCCGGCGCCACGCCGGTGCTCAAGACCAGCGAGCACTACTTCTTCAAGCTCAGCGACCCGCGCTGCGTCGACTTCCTGACGCAGTGGACGCAGGAGCCCGGTCGCCTGCAGCCCGAAGTGCTGAACAAGATCCGCGAATGGTTCGAGCCCGACGAGGAAGGCAACAACCGCCTCAGCGACTGGGACATCAGCCGCGACGCGCCCTACTTCGGCATCGAGATCCCGGACGCGCCGGGCAAGTACTTCTACGTCTGGCTGGATGCGCCCATCGGCTACCTGGCTTCGCTGAAGAACTACTTCGGCAAGATCGGGAAAGACTTCGATGCCTTCATGGCCGACGAGTCGGTGGAGCAGATCCACTTCATCGGCAAGGACATCACCTACTTCCACACGCTGTTCTGGCCGGCGATGCTGCACTTCAGCGGCCGCAAGACGCCCAACCACGTGTTCGTGCACGGCTTCATGACCGTCAATGGCGGCGAGAAGATGAGCAAGAGCCGCGGCACCGGCCTGGACCCGCTGAAGTACCTGAGCCTGGGTCTCAATGCCGAATGGCTGCGTTACTACATCGCCGCCAAGCTCAACGCCAAGGTCGAGGACATCGACTTCAACCCCGAGGACTTCGCGGCCCGCATCAACAGCGACCTGGTCGGCAAGTTCATCAACATCGCGTCGCGCGCGGCCGGCTTCCTGACCAAGCGCTTCGACGGCCGGCTCAGCGCCGACCTCGGCGTCGAGGGCCGCATGCTGCTGGACGCGCTGCGCGGCCAGAGCGCCGCGATCGCCGAGCTCTACGAGACGCGCGAGTTCGGCAAGGCGCTGCGAGAGATCATGGCGCTGGCCGACAAGGTCAACGAGTTCGTCGACCAGCACAAGCCCTGGGAGCTGGCCAAGCAGGAAGGCATGGATGCGGCGCTGCACGACGTCTGCAGCGTCTGCATCGAGGCCTTCCGCCTGCTGACGATCTACCTCAAGCCCGTGCTGCCCGCGCTGGCCGTGCAGGTCGAGGCCTTCCTGAAGGTCGAGCCGCTGAAGTGGAGCGACAGCGCCCGCGCGCTGGGCGCCCACCAGATCGGCGCCTACCAGCACCTGATGCAGCGCGTCGACACGGCCAAGGTCGAGCAGTTGTTCGAGGCCCCGCCCGCGCCCAAGGTCGTGCCCGGTGGCGAGGACATCGCGGCCGAGATCAAGATCGATGACTTCGCCAAGGTCGACCTGCGCATCGCCAAGATCGTCAAGGCCGAGCACGTCGAAGGCTCGGACAAGCTGCTGCGCCTGACACTGGACGCCGGTGAAGGCCGCACACGCAACGTCTTCAGCGGCATCAAGTCCGCCTACAAGCCCGAAGACCTCGAGGGCAAGCTGACCGTGCTGGTCGCCAACCTCGCGCCGCGCAAGATGAAGTTCGGCATCAGCGAGGGCATGGTGCTGGCCGCCAGCCACGCCGACGAGAAGGCCCACCCCGGCATCTTCGTGCTGGAGCCCGGCCCCGGCGCGCAACCCGGCATGCGCGTGCGCTGACGCGGCCTTCGGGCGTGGCGACAATCGTCCCCACCGCAGACCGCCCGGATCGCGCCCATGCCCACTGACTACGCCCGCCGCCTGCTGGCGGTCGAACGCACTGCCGACGGCAACGCCCACCTGGGCTGGATGCTGGCCTTCGTGGCCGGCGCCACCAATGCCGGCGGCTTCCTGGCCGTGCAGCAGTACACCTCGCACATGACCGGCATGATCTCGGCCGCGGCCGACGGCCTGGTGCTGGGCCAGTCGCAGGCGCTGATCACGGCCCTGGGCGCCCTGCTCTTCTTCACCACCGGCGCGGCGACGACCGCCGTGCTGGTCAACATGGGCCGGCAGCGCCAGGCACACAGCATCTTCGCGCTGCCGCTGCTGGTCGAGGCGGCCGCACTGCTCGTCTTCGGCCTGCTGGGCACCTGGCTGGCCGGGCTGCACGCGCTGTTCGTGCCGGCCACCGTGTCGGTGCTGTGCTTCACGATGGGCCTGCAGAACGCGCTGATCACCAAGGTCTCGCGCTCCGAGATCCGCACCACCCACGTGACGGGCATCGTCACCGACCTGGGCATCGAGATCGGCCGCGCCCTGTACGGCATGGGCGGCACGCCGGTCGCGGTCAATACCGTCAAGCTGCGCCTGCTGGGCGGCCTGCTGCTGGCCTTCGCCGTCGGCGGCGTCGCCGGCGCCTGGGCTTTCAAGGCCATCGGCTACGCAGCCACGCTGCCGCTGGCAGGACTGCTCGCCTTCCTCGGCGCCGTGCCGGCACTCGACGATCTCGGCCGGCTGCGTGCCCGATAATCCCGTGATTAGATTGCGAGACCCGCCATGCCCTTGTTCTGGAAGCCCTACAAGTCCGAAGTCACCAACTTCATCGAGCAGCTGAAGGCCCAGCGCCCCACGCTGGAAGCCGAACAGCGCGCCGGCCGCGCGCTGCTGTGGGACAAGGAGCAGGACCGCACCGCCCAAGCCGGCTTCAACGAGGCCCGAGTGGCTCAGCAGCCCTACGTCTACCAGACGAAGGCCTGACGTTCGTCCCTTGAGTGCCCGCAGGGCACCACACGACCTGCCGATGTCGACGGTCACCACGGACGAAAACACCGAGATTTCATCGGATCTACCGGAAGCCGTAGATACCGTGGCTGTCGCTCGCCTGTACGGCGAGCCGCTGTTCCAGATGCCGCTGGACCTCTACATCCCGCCGGATGCACTGGAAGTCTTCCTGGAAGCGTTCCAGGGCCCGCTGGACCTGCTGCTGTACCTGATCCGCAAGCAGAACTTCAACATCCTCGACATCCCGCTGGCCGACGTCACGCGCCAGTACCTGAGCTACGTCGACCAGATCCGCCGGCACAACCTCGAGCTGGCCAGCGAGTACCTGCTGATGGCGGCGATGCTCATCGAGATCAAGTCGCGCATGCTGCTGCCGCCCAAGAAAAGCGAGGACGGCAAGGAAGTGGAAGACCCGCGCGCCGAGCTCGTGCGGCGCCTCCTGGAGTACGAGCAGATGAAGCTGGCCGCCGCGCGGCTGGACCGCCTGCCCGTGCTGGGCCGCGACTTCCTGCGTGCCCAGGTCCACATCGAGCAGTCGCTGACGCCGACCTTCCCGGACGTCAATGCCAACGACCTGCGCGAGGCCTGGCTGGACATCCTCAAGCGCGCCAAGCTCAACCAGCATCACAAGATCAGCCGCGAGCAACTGTCGGTGCGCGAGCACATGAGCATCGTGCTGCGCCGGCTGCAGGGACAGCGCTTCGTCGAGTTCGAGAACCTCTTCGACGTGACACGCGGCCAGGCCGTGCTGGTCGTCACCTTCATCGCGATGCTGGAGCTGGCGCGAGAGCGCCTGCTGGAGATCACGCAGGCCGAGGCGTTCGCACCGATCTACGTGCGGCTGGCGTACAAGCCCACCTGACTGCTTACTTGCCACGCAGCCTCTGCACGGCCGTCACACCGGCCAGCACCAGCGCACCGGCCACCACGCCCGCCAGCGCGTTGGCACCGTTCTCCAATACCGCTGCGACGAGCCAGGCCTGGCCCTCGGCCAGATGCGCGATGGCATGGTGCAACGGCGCGATGCCGTGCACGAGGATGCCGCCGCCGACGAGGAACATCGCCGCCGTGCCCAGCACGGTCAGCAGTTTCATCAGCCGCGGCGCAGCCGCCAGCAGGAAGCGACCGACCGCCTGTTTCGCCGCGCCCGACTTGCGCGACAGCCACAGCCCCACGTCGTCCATCTTCACGATGCCGGCCACGAAGCCGTAGACGCCCAGCGTCATCGCGATCGACACGGCCACCAGCACGGCCAGTTGGTTCAGCAGCGAGGTGCCCGCCACCGTGCCCAGCGCGATGACGATGATCTCGGCGGACAGGATGAAGTCGGTGCGGATCGCGCCCTTCACCTTGTCCTTTTCGTAAGCTGCCATGTCCACCGCCGGGTCGGCGATGGCCTTGATCAGCTCTTCGTGGTGGACCTCGTCCTCCTCGGCGCTGTGCAGGAACTTGTGCGCCAACTTCTCGAAGCCCTCGAAACACAGGTAGGCGCCGCCCACCATCAGCAGCGGCGTGATCGCCCAGGGCAGCAACGCGGCGATAGCCAGCGCGCCGGGCACGAGGATGGCCTTGTTGATCAGCGATCCCTTCGCAACGGCCCAGACGACCGGCAACTCGCGGTCGGCATTCACGCCGGTGACCTGCTGCGCGTTCAGCGCCAGGTCGTCGCCCAGCACGCCGGCGGTCTTCTTCGCAGCGACCTTGGTCATGGTCGCCACGTCGTCAAGCACGGTGGTGATGTCGTCGAGAAGAACTAGCAGGCTGGAGGCCATGGCGGCAGGAGCAGCGGTCGTTGAAAGGCCGCGATGCTAGCCGGCTATTTCAGCGGTAATGACGCGCCAGGCTCTGCGCCATGCAGACCGGCTTGGTCATACCTTCGGCCTCCACGGCCACCTCCACCGTCAGCTGCACCGCGCCGCCGGCCACGTCGTCCATGGCCAGCAGCGTGAACGCCGCGCGCAGCCGGCTGCCCACCGGCACCGGCGCCGTGAAGCGCACCTTGTTGAGGCCGTAGTTGACGACCATGCGCGTCTCGCGCACCGCGAAGCCGGTCTCGAAGAAGTACGGGATCAGCGACAGCGTCAGGAAGCCGTGCGCGATCGGCCCGCCGAAAGGCCCGGCCTTGGCGCGCTCGGGGTCGACGTGAATCCACTGCCGGTCCTCGGTGGCCTCGGCGAAGGCGTTCACGCGGGACTGGTCGACGCTGATCCAGTCGCTGTGGCCCAGCGGTTGGCCGATCAGGGGCTCAAGGTCGGCGAGGGAGTCGAAATGGCGCATGCGGCGTGACGAAACGAAGGACGGTGCGGCTACGTTACCCTCGCGCGCCCTGCCCGGCCGTTCCCCAGGCGACACCGCCCCTCACCACCCCATGCACATTCTTTTGATTGAGGACGATCTCGACCTGGGCCGCGCGCTGCAGGCGGCGCTGCGCACCGAGGGCCACAGCAGCACGTGGCTGCGCCGCGTCCACGATGCACCGCCGCAGCTGGACCCCGCCGCCCAGGACGCCGTGCTGCTGGACCAGACGCTGCCTGACGGGGACGGCCGCCAGCTGTTGACGCGCTGGCGCCGCCAGGGCAGCACGGTGCCGGTCATCGTCATCACCGCGCGCTCGGCGCTGGAGGATCGTCTGGCCGGCTTCGACGGTGGCGCAGACGACTACGTCATCAAGCCCTTCGAGATGCCCGAACTGATCGCGCGGCTGCGCTCGGTGCTCCGGCGCAGCGCCCAGCAGGCCAGCGACCAGTGGGTGCTGGGACGCCTGACCATGGAGCCGCGCCGCCAGCGCGCCTTGCTGGACGGCACGGAGCTGGCGCTTTCGCCGCGCGAATACCAGCTGCTGCTGGAACTGGCGCGCGAGCGGGGTGGCGTGGTGCCCAAGCACCAACTCGCCCAGCGCCTCGCGCCGCTGGGCGAGCCGCTGGAGTTCGGCACGCTGGAAGTGCACCTGGCCAACCTGCGCCGCAAGATCGGCGCAGACCGCATCGGCACGCTGCGCGGCGTGGGCTACTGGCTGGAATGCGCATGAGCGGCACGCCGGGATGGCTGCGGCCCACGCTGACACGCCGGCTGATCGGTGCGCTTCTGCTGGCCTTCACCCTGTGCGCCGTGCTGCTGTTGGTGGAAGACCAGCTCGACATCCAGGACACGCTGGCCACCGATCCAGGCATTCGCCAGTACGGCCGCGAGCTCGCGGCGGGGCTGGAGGAGATCGGCGACGACACGCTGGCCGCCCGCGTGCTTGACGGCCACCTGCGCCACGTCAACCGCCTGCGCGAGTCGCAGCGCATGACGCAGGGCCCGCTGCTGGCACGCCTCATCGGGCCCGACGGCCGCCCGGCCTACGCGTCCGCGACGGCGTTCGACCTCGACAAACCCGGCGTCGGCGAACACCAGATCGCGGGCAGGACCTACTGGACCTACCGGCAAGACGGCCCGCACTGGTCGCTGAGGCTGGCCGAGCCGGCACTGTCGCGGGCCAGCCTGTTGAGTTTCGCGAGCTGGGAGCTGGGCAAGCAACTGCTGCTGGGATTCCCGCTGATGCTGTTGCCACTGTGGATCGCCGTGTACACGGGCCTAGCGCCGCTGCGCCACTTCGCACGGCGGCTGCACGGGCTGGACCTGAGGCAGGACCTCGCGCCCCTGGGCGTCGACCTGCGCTACGGCGAGCTGCGCCCGCTGGGGCAGGCCTTCGATGCGCTGCTCCAGCGCCTGCGCCTGCGCCGGGAGCGCGAACGCGCATTCGTTCACGAGGCCGCTCACGAGCTGCGCACGCCGCTGGCCGTCGTCGCCACGCAGGCCCATGCCCTCGTGCAAGCGAACGACCCTGCCTCCCGGGACGCGGCGGCCGCCGCGCTGCAGCGGGCCATCGCGCGCAGCGCCCACCTGTCGCGGCAATTGCTGGACCTGGCCAGCCTCGACAACGAACAGCCCACCGCGCCAATCACCCTCGACCTCGCCCACTTCTGCGCAGCCCGGCTGGCCGAGCAGGCCCCGCTCGCGCGCGATCGCGGCATCGCGCTGGCGCTGCATGCGCCGGAGCGGATGCCCGTTCGCATCGACGCCACGGCGCTGCACTCGATCCTGCAGAACCTGCTAGACAACGCGCTGCGCTACGTGGGTCGGGGCGGGCGCATCGAGGTGTGCCTTCAAGACTCGCCCGACGGGCCGCGGCTCGCCGTGGCCGACGACGGCCCGGGCATTGCCCCGGCGGACCGATCGCTGGTGTTCGAGCGCTTCTGGCGTGGCACAGGGCACGACATGCCGGGCAGCGGCCTGGGCCTGGCCATCGTGGCGCGGGCAGCCGAGCGGCTCGGCGGCGACGTCTCACTCGGCGACGGCCTGGCGCGGCCCGGCGGCCATGGCGTGCGCTTCGAGCTGCGGCTGCCGGCCTCTGTCTTGGGTGTTCCTTAAGGCGAGGCTTTCAACAATGACCCGGTCACTTGCTTCACCCGACCGGGAGCCGTTTTGAAAGCCTTGTTCCTCGCAACCACCACACTTCTCCTCGCAGCTTCCGCGCACGCCGCCGACCCGTACGTCGGCATCAACCTTGCCACGCCGGGCGAGGCGAACTTCAGCATCAACGGCCGCAACGTCGGCAACGACAACCACCCGCGCGCGGTCAAGCTCTACGCCGGGCTGCAGTTCACGCCCGATTGGGCTGCCGAACTGGGCTACGGTGCCTTCGGCAGCTGGCACGCCACCGACCCGGTGCCTGGCTCGTCTGCGCAGGCCAGGCTCGCATCCAGCGTCGTCTACCTGGCGGCGCGGGGCAGCACGCCGCTCGGCGAGTCTTTCGCACTCTTCGGCAGGCTCGGCGTCGCCGTGAACCGGTTGAAGGCCAGCGACTCGCTGGGCCATTCCGATCGCGAGTCCTTCGTGCGCCCGCTGTTCGGCGGCGGCCTGGAATGGAAGCTCGCGCCCCAGCTGTCGGCCACTGTCGAATACAACCACTACGGCTCGCGCAGTGGCGATGGCGGCCGCTTCACGCAGCAGAAGGCCGAGGTGGGGCTGGCCTTCAAGTTCTGAGAACCGCCACCGGCGGTGGGGCAGGGCCATGCCGGCAAGGTACCCTCTCGGGCCATGTCCCAAGCCGCCGTCCGCGACATCCTCGTCCTCGCCGCCCACCCCGACCTGGGCCGCTCCTTCGCCACGCGCACGCTCATCGACACACTGCGCGCATCGCCCGTAGCAGGCCGCGTGGAGTTGCGCGACCTCTACCGCCTCTACCCCGACTTCCACATCCACATCGACGCCGAGCAGCGTGCGCTGCAGGCGGCCCAGCTGGTCGTCATGCTGCACCCCATCTACTGGTACAGCATGCCGGCGCTGCAGAAGCTGTGGCTGGACGAAGTGGCCCACCTCGGGTGGGCCTATGGCCCCGGCGGCACGGCGCTGCACGGCAAGGACTTCTGGCTGGTCGCCTCCACGGGCGGCAGCGCCGAGGCCTATGCGCCAGGGGGGCACAACCACCACCCCATCGACGACTTCCTGCTGCCCTACCGGCAGTCGGCCCGCACCTGCGGCATGAACTGGCTGCCGCCGCAGATCCTGCACGCCGCCCACCGCGCGACGCCGGCCGAGGTCCAGGCCCATGCCGAACTCTTCGTGAAACGGCTGGCGCATTACCCCGAGTGGTGCCACCACCTCGTCGAGCCCGCCGTGGGCGACGAGGAGGCCGTGGCGCTGGATGAGCGGCCGGCGATGTTCTCCGCGCTGGACGGGAGCGCCGCATGAGCCATGGCCACTGGTTGCAGCTCCCGCTGGTCTTCCTTGCCGCGGCGGTCGTCGCCGTGCCGCTGGCGCGCTGGGCACGGCTGGGTTCCATCCTGGGCTACCTCGTCGCCGGCCTAGCCGTAGGCCCGGCGGCGCTGAACCTGGTGCCCGACTCCACCGCCATTCCCGAGGTCGCCGAGCTGGGCGTCGTGCTGATGCTGTTCCTCGTCGGCCTGGAGCTGGAGCCCAAGCGGCTGTGGGCCATGCGCCGGCCCATCTTCGGCTGGGGCAGCGTGCAGCTGCTGGGCTGCGCGGCCGTGCTGACGGCCGTCGGCATCGCGCTGGGTACGCCGTGGCGGCTGTCGGTCGTCGTCAGCCTGGGCCTGGCGATGTCGTCCACGGCCGTCGCGCTGGCCGTGCTGGCCGAGCGCAACCTGGGCCGCACGACGGCGGGAGAGAGCATCCTGTCGGTCGCGCTGCTGCAGGACATCGCGGCCATCCCCGTGCTGGCGCTGGTGCCGGTGCTGGCGCTGAGCGGCGCGCACGACGACGGCGACGGCAAGACCTGGCTGGCGGCGGCCAAGGCCGTGGGCGCCATCGTCACCATCGTGTTCGGCGGCCGGCTGCTGCTGCGCCCGGCGCTGCGCTGGATCGCGCAGAGCAAGACGCCCGAGATCTTCACCGCCGCCGCGCTGCTGCTGGTGCTGGGCACGGCCGCGCTGATGCAGGCGGTGGGCCTGTCGATGGCGCTGGGCGCCTTCCTCGCCGGCGTGCTGCTGGCCGAAAGCGAGTACCGCCGCGAACTGGAGACCGACCTGGAGCCGTTCAAGGGCCTGCTGCTGGGCCTGTTCTTCATCGCCGTCGGCATGGGGCTGGACCTGAAGGCCGTGGCCAGCCAGCCGGGCCTGGTGCTGGCCGTGCTGGCGACGCTGCTGGTCTGCAAGATCTTCGTGCTGGTGCTGATGGCCAAGGCGATGAAGATCCCGCTCGTCGAGCGGCCCGCCTTCATCATCCTGCTGGCCCAGGGCGGCGAGTTCGGCTTCGTCGTGTTCCAGCTCGCACAAGGCGAAGGCATGATCACCGCGGCGCAGAACTCCGCGCTGGTGGCGGCCGTGGCCTTGTCGCTGGCGCTGACGCCGCTGCTGCTGACCGGCGGCGACCGCCTCATGTCGCAGAAGCTGGCCCGCATCGGCGCGAAGAAGAAGCGCGACGAAGCACCACCGCCGCCCGCGCCCATCATCATTGCCGGCAGCGGCCGCTACGGCCAGGTCGTGGGCCGCATGCTGCGCGCCAACGGCATCGAGGCCACCGTGCTGGACCAGGACGCCGAAGCCATCGAAGGCCTGCGCAAGTTCGGCTGGACGGTGCACTACGGCGACGCGACGCGGCTGGACCTGCTCAAGAGCGCCGGCGCCGAGACCGCCCGCGTGCTGGTCATCGCCATCGACGACATCGACCAGAGCGTCGAGATCGCGCAGCTGGCGCACGCGCATTTCCCGCGGCTCACCGTCGTCGCCCGCGCGCGCAACGTGCAGCACTACTACCAGCTTCACGCGGCCGGCGTGCGCCACATCGAGCGCGAGACCTTCGACTCGGCGCTGATGAGCGCCCGCAGCGTGCTGGAGCTGACCGGCATGGAACCCCACGCCGCGCGCCGCCAGGCGATGCGCTTCCGGCGCCACAACATCGACGTGCTGAACCAGATGGTGCCGCTGCAGGGCGATGAGAACGCGCTGATCGCCGCCGCCAAGCTCGGTCGCCAGCAGTTCGAGCAGCAGATGGCCGCCGAGCGCGAGGCCGATGAGGCGCACCGTCGCGCCCAGCGCGGCGGCTGGGACAGCCATCAGGCCAGCACCGGGCCGGACGCATGAACGACGCGGCCCTGATTGAGGCCGCCGGGCTGATCGCGCAGGCCGATGCCCTCATCGTCGCCGCCGGCGCCGGCATGGGCGTGGACTCCGGCCTGCCGGACTTCCGCGGCCGCGATGGCTTCTGGCGCGCCTACCCGGCGCTGGGCCGCGCCGGGCTGGACTTCACGAGCGTCGCGTCGCCACGCACCTTCGAGCGCGACCCACACCTCGCCTGGGGCTTCTACGGCCACCGGCTGGCACTGTACCGCCGCACCGTGCCACATGCCGGCTTTGCGCTGCTGAAGCAATGGGGCGAGCGAGCACCGCAGGGCCTCGCCGTGTTCACGAGCAACGTCGACGGCCAGTTCCAGCGCGCGGGCTTCGGCGACGCGCTGCTGCACGAGTGCCACGGCTCGCTGAACTGGCTGCAGTGCCTGGACGGCTGCGGACAGGCGCCGTGGCCGGCCGACGGCCTCGAGCCTGACATCGACGAAGCCAAGTGCCGCTGGCGCGGCGCGCTACCTGCCTGCCCCGGCTGCGGCGGGCTGGCGCGGCCCAACCTGCTGATGTTCGGTGACTGGGGCTGGGTGTCGGACCGCCACGACGCGCAGTCGCACCGGCTGCAGCGCTGGCTGGCGCAAGTCGAGCGCTGCGTCGTCATCGAGATCGGTGCCGGTACCGCCGTGCCGTCGGTGCGCCACTTCGGTCAGCTGATGGTCGCGGCGCACGGCGGGCGCATCGTGCGCATCAATGTGCGTGAGCCCGACGTGGCACCGGCGTTCGGCGTCGGCCTGGCCTGCGGCGCGCTGGAGGCGCTGCAAGCCCTCGATAGCCGCCTGGGATGAGGTGGGCGGCGACAATCGCGCCATGTTCGCCCCGTCCCAGCTCGAAGTCCGGCGCTTCTTCTGCGCCACCTACCGCAAATGGCGCGATGGCGCGCCGCTGATCCCGATGGAGGCCCTGGCGGCGGACTGGATCGCGGAGCACCCGGAGTACCACGCCGACCTGGCCGACGAGGCCGGCGCTCTGGAGAAGGTCTACACGGTCGAGGAAGGCCGCACCAACCCCTTCCTGCACCTGTCCATGCACCTGACGATCACGGAGCAGCACGCCATCGACCAGCCCTCCGGCATCCGCCAGGCCGTCGACCTCCTGTCCGCCAAGCGCAACTCGCGCCACGAGGCGCATCACGTCGCGATGGACGCTTTGGGCGAAATGATCTGGGCCTCGCAGCGCAGCGGCCTGCCCCCGGACGGCCATGCCTACCTGGACAAGGTGCGCCAGGCCGCCACGCGCTGAGCAGCGTTACAGCGATCCGACAGTTGCCAGAGTTGCAGATCTGTAACTCAGACACAACGTAACGTTCACGGCGCACAAGGCGGGCACACCCGGCCTGCCGACACCATCCCTAAGCTGCCAACGCTCTCCGGTGCCACAAGCACCGGAGACGTTTTGCTGTGCCGTACCCAGGAGGGCGTGGTGACCGACCCCTGAGCGGAACATGAACAAGACTCCTGACATGCCCGGCGCGCGCGGGCGACTGGCGGCACCCACCCTGGCGATCGCCCTGCTGGCCGCGGCCATCAGCACCGCGTGCGGCGGCGGGTCGGGAGGCGTCTCCACGCCCACAGACGCCACGCCAGCGTCTCCGGCTGCACCCGCATCCACACCGGCGTCGTCCCCGGTGGCCACCGAGCCCGTGCTGGAGCTGCCGCCGGCGAGCACGCCGGTCGATCTGCCGGGCGGCTCGACGACGGCCACGCCGCACCTGCCGCCCTCACTGCAGCTGCCCGCGGGCACCGACATCAGCAAGCCCGGCATCACCGTGAAGGTGGCGGCGGCGACTTCTTCCGCCGTCGAGGGCGCCAACACGGCCAGCCTGGCCATCGACGGCAACGCCACCACGCGCTGGTCCAGCGCGCAGGACGACGCGGCCTGGGTCCAGTTCGACTTCGGCGCCAAGACCGCGCTGGGCTACCTGAGCCTCACGTGGGAGAACGCCTACGGCAAGGAGTACGCGCTGCAGGGCTCCGACGACGGCCAGACCTGGTACCAGATCCGCTACGTGACCGGCGGCAAGGGCGGCACCGAGGAGTTCTACAACCTCAACGCCAACGTGCGCTATGTGCGGCTGCAAGGCGTTGCGCGGGCCACGCAGTACGGCTACTCGCTGTTCGAGGTGACGTTCAAGTCCCCCGGCAGCGACAACTCGCTGCCGACGCTGAGCACCACGGCGCTGGCGTTCCCGGCCGATGGCTCCGCGCTGGCGCCGGCGGCCGCCGTGCAGCCGCCGCTGGAGACGGTGCAGTTCTCGCTGCCGGACGGCACGCTGGTGACGCGCTTCGGCATGATGGGCCGCTCCCGCCACGGCCGCGAGCGCGGCGAGGACTGGAACGAGATCGGCTTCGGCGTCAACGACACGGTGGACACCGCGGGGAACCCGCGCGACAAGGGCCCGGGCGCCTACCTGAACTTCGTCGCCAACTACTTCAAGAACCGCACCTGGGGCGTCGAGTTCATCGACAACAGCCGCGTGGCCGGCGTCACCAAGCCGACGATCATCGTCAACCAGTACTACCAGCAGGCCCAGAAGGGCGGCGGGCAGTCGTTCTTCCGCCGCTTCGACGATCCGAAGGTGACGGGTTATGGGTGGATGTCGCCGGGCAAGCTGCTGGACGACACGACCTACACCGCCGGCTTCAACGACGTGGCCGCCTGCCCGGTGGTGCCCAAGCCGCCGCAGGATGCGCTGACGAACCCGACCAGCGGCTACGGCGGCGTCAAGGGCGCCAACGATGGTTGCAGCGTCGTGCTGGACAACATGCCGGGCTACAGCGCGCTGTCGGCGAACGCCGATGGCGTGATGGTGCCCAACGGCACCACCGTGCCGTCGCGCGCGCTCAAGCTCGGCGATGCGATCGAGTTCACGGGCTCGTTCTTCTCCACCCGCGCGGCGATGGACGCCATCGGCGACAGCGGCGCCGTGCGTTACTACACCAACGAGGTGACCTACGTCGTCGGCACCGGCCTGCGCCCCTGGTATGGCGTGCAGCCTCGCCTGATGAACGCGCCGCTGCCCGAGGAGACGCTGCAGGGCGGCACCGGCTCGGTGTCCTACGACTACGCCGACAACGGCGCCTTCATCTTCCAGCAGCCGAACAGCCAGATCGGCATGCAGAACATGCAGCGCTTCGTCGAGGGCCGGCGCTGGGTCCACACGAACCTGTGGACCGGCGACCACAACGAGCCCGGCAACGACAGGAACACGGCCGCCGTGCAGTTGCAGGGGGCACGCTTCAACCAGTCGAGCTGCTTCGCATGCCACATCGGCAACGGCCGCAGCCTGGCCCCGAGCGCCATCAACCAGCGCCTGGACACCATGGGCGTGCGCACCGCCGCGCTGGATGCCAACGGCCGGCAGGTTCCCCACCCGGTCTACGGCGTGGCCGCGCAGATGAATGCCCGTTCGACGAGCACCGGCGCGCTGCAGGACTGGGGCACCAGCGTCCGCGTGGCCGGCTTCGACGTGCGCACGGTGAAGCTGGCGGACGGCACCACCGTCGAGCTCAGCAAGCCGCGCGTCGCCTTCGACGGCCCGATGCCGGCGGCCTACTCGCTGCGCAGCGCGCAACCGATGATCGGCGTGGGGCTGCTGGAGGCCGTGCCGGACGCCGACATCCTGGCCCGCGTGCGCACCACGCCCGATGCCGATGGCGTGAAGGGCGTCGCGAACTTCGCCTTCGACCCGGAAACCGGCGCCGTGCGCCTGGGCCGCTACGGCTGGAAGGCCTCCAAGGTCAGCCTGCGCCACCAGGCCGCCGCGGCGGCGCTGCAGGACATGTCCGTCACCAGCCCGGTCTACCCGAACCGCGACTGCCTGTCCGGCAAGTGCACGCCGGCCAAGACGGAGAAAGGCCTGACCGAGGACGAGCTGACGCTGATCAGCCGCTACCTCGCGCTGCTCGCGGTGCCGGCCCAGCGCAGCGTCGCCAGCGGCTTTCCCAAGGGCGTGACGCCGCTGCCGGACCTGGACGTCAACCCAGCCCAGGTGGCCGCCGGCGCCCAGGTCTTCCAGGCCAACCGCTGCACCGCCTGTCACGTGGCCTCCATGAAGACCGGCAACGGCTCCGAGTTCGCCGAGCTGCGCAACCAGCTCATCAAGCCCTACACCGACCTGCTGCTGCACGACATGGGCAGCGACCTGGCCGATGGCTTCGCCGAAGGCCAGGCCAGCGGGAGCATGTGGCGCACCTCGGCGCTGTGGGGCATCGGGTACACGCAGCGCGTGGCCGGCAGCGCGGGCCCGGTGGGCTACCTGCACGACGGCCGGGCCCGCACGCTGACCGAGGCCATCCTCTGGCACGGCGGCGAGGCCACCACCAGCCGGCAGCGCTTCGAGGCGCTGTCCAAGGCCGACCGCGAGGCCCTGCTGGCCTTCCTCAAGTCGCTGTGAACGCGATGACCGACGCCTCCGATCACCTGCGCCGCCGCCAGCTCCTGGCCGGCGCCCTCTCCACGCTCGCCGCCGCAGGCCTGTCCGCCTGCGGTGGTGGCGGCGGTGGCGACACCGCCTCGGCGCCCGCCACGCCGTCGACGCCTTCAACACCCGCCACGCCAGTGAAGAGCGCCAAGCGCGGCATCGCCTACGACCTGGCCACCGCGGAAGACCTGCAGGCGCTCGCGCCAGGTGTCAGCTGGTGGTACGACTGGGGCCAGAAGCCCAACACCGGCGTGCCCACGGACTACGCCCGGCGCTACGGCATGGATTTCGTGCCGATGCTCTGGCGTGACTTCGCAGCAACCGACATCGAGGCCTTCCTCGCCGCCAACCCCGGCCTCCAGCACCTGTTGCTGCTGAACGAGCCCAACCTGGTGGACCAGGCCAACCTGACCCCGCAGGCGGCCGCCCAGCTGTGGCCGCAGTACGAGGCGGTGGCCAGGAAGACCGGCGTGAAGCTGGTCGGCCCGGCCATCACCTGGGGCACGATGGCAGGTTTTTCGGACCCGGTGATCTGGCTCGACGCGTTCATCGCCGCCTATGCGGCGGCCAATGCGGGCCGTGCGCCGCATATCGACGCCCTCGCCTTCCACTGGTACGACTACGGCCTCAAGGACCAGCTCGACCGCCTGACGAAGTACGGCAAGCCCTTCTGGGTGACCGAGATGGCGAACTGGCACACCGGCGACGGCGCCGCGCAGATCGACTCGGTGGACAAGCAGAAGGGCCAGATGGCGGACATGGTGAAGGTCTGCGAGGACCGCGCCGACGTGTTCCGCTACGCCTGGTTCACCGGCCGCTGGAACAACGACACGCATTTCACGAGCCTGCTGGGCGCCAACGGCCAGTTGACCGACCTGGGGCGCTACTACCTGAGCCTGCCCTTCCAGGCCGCATGAGCGCCAAGCCGTCAGGCGGGCAACAAAAAGCCACCTCGCGAGGTGGCTTTTTCGGAGCGATCTGACTCAGGCCGTGTAGCTGCCGCCGCCAAGGCTGCGGCGCTCGGCCTTGCCGCCGGCGCCGTAAAGGCCGGTCGGTTCGCTGGGGATCAGCACGTCCAGCGCGCGGTCCAGCGAGGCATTGCCGCGGGCCAGCGCCTCGCGCTGCGCGGCCAGCAGGCCGCCGGCGCGCACGAGGCGGTTGCGCAGCGCAGCCGGCACGCCGCCGGTGCGGGCGGCTTCGCTGAAGCTCTGCACGGCGCGGGCCAGGTGCTGGTGCAGCTCGGCCGAGTGCTGTTCGATGGCAGCGGCGTCCCGACGGGCCAGGGCGTCGCCCAGCTGGTTCAGCGCAGCCTCGACGGCCAGCAGCGGCGCTTCGAGCTCGGCGCTGAGAGGGGTGGACGGGACGGTGGTCATGGGAATCAGTGTTTGTTGCCGCGGGCGCTCACCAATTCTTGCGCATTCGCGACCAACTTGTCAGCGATGGCATTGGCATTGACCGTGAACTTGCCCTCGGAGATGGCCTTGGAGATGCGGTCGACCTTGGCGGCGTCGAAGCTGCCGTCGTCCGTACCGGTAGCGGCAGCGATCTGGGCGGCGTTGGAAATGGCGACCTGGGCGCTGGCCGCCGGGGCGGACGCGGTCGAGCGGGCGACTTCGCTTGCGGAGGTGGCATCGGCCTTGCGCGCCACGGGGCGCTGCTCGGCCTTGGCCGTACTGGCACTGCCGTCAGGGCTGGGGCTGTTACCGATCTTCATGAGCTTCTCCAGGGTGCGGGGGCGGACCCCGCCGGGGGCATTACAGGGGAGTTTCCCCTTGTATCGGCTCCAGGCCTAGAAACTTGAACGGGAACTGGCGGGTTTTTCCGGCCAATTCCGGCTTTCGGGCACGCGAACTGTGGCGCATTGCTCACAACAGCAGCTCCACGCGCCGCTCGCCCACGGCCCGGCCGCTGGCGACCCGGCCGCTCTCGAAACGCACCCTGACCTCCTGGCCTTCGATGCCCGCGCTCATGGCCTGGGCCTCGGAGGACACCGCAAAACCCTCGCCGACCGCGCTCACCTGCACCGTCTCGCCGGCGGTGAACCACAGGCGGGACTTCAGGGCCGGCGCACGCACGGCCTCGGCCGCACCGACCGGCCGGGCAAGCGTGCGCCCGATCAGCTGGCTGGCGTCGGTGAAGACGGCACCGGGTTCGGCCGCGATGTCGATATCGGCCATCGCCAGCTGCTCTTGAGACAAATTCACGCCGGCGGGCAGCGGACCGCTGGCCACGACGACGCGGCCGTAGACAGACACCCGCACCGGCAGCGTCACGTTCCAGCGCGCCGCGCCGACGGTGCAGCGCAGGCCGATGCGGCTGCGGCCCCAGACGGCGATGCCGGGCGGGAGGTAGGGCTGGATCTGCTGGCAGGGCGCGAGCCTGAGCCGCGCGTCCAGCTGGCCGATCTCGACGGCAACGCGGGTGCCAGGCGGCGCGGTGGCGCGAGCGGCGGTTTCGGCAAGCTGGCGCACGCGCTCGACAAGCGCGGGGTCGAGCGCGGTCTGGGCGCGGGCGCCCACACCGGCCAGGGCCAGGCACATCAGGAACGCGATTCGACGCAGCATGGCCGCCACTTTAGGGAGCGGCCCGGCGCCACGAGGTCGGAATTGAGCGGCGAAGACCCCGCTAATCCCGCTCATGTTTTCGGGCCTGGTTCAGACAATTTGCGCAAGGAGCCCTACCGGCTCGCCCCCTCGCAAGAGGCCAAAGATGTTGAACCGACTCACCGACACGCTGAACTTCCAGACCCAGGCGCTCACGCTGCGGGCGGAGCGCCAGCGCCTGCTCGCCAGCAACATCGCCAACGCCGACACGCCCGGCTACCAGGCCCGCGACATCAACTTCGCCGAGGCGCTGCGCGAAGCCACCGGCGAGGTCGGCACGCCGGGCGCCCTCGCCACCACCCAGAGCGGCCACATCGCACCGCTGGCCGGCGCTCGCGGCGAGAGCGGCAAGGAATACGCGCTGCAGTCCCAGACCAGCCTGGACAGCAACGGCGTGGACATGGACCGCGAGCGCGCGAGCTTCGCCGACAACTCGGTGAAGTACGAGGCCACGCTGCGCTTCATCAACAGTTCGGTGCGCAACGCGCTGGACGCGATGAAGTCGCCCAACCAGGCCTGACGAGGCAGGAGGACTGAGCCATGTCGATGTTCCAGATCTTCAGCGTCTCCGGCAGCGCGGTCAGCGCGCAGAGCCAGCGCCTGAACGTGGTGGCCAGCAACCTGGCCAACGCCGACACGGTGGCCGGCCCCGACGGCCAGGCCTACAAGGCGCGCCAGGTGGTGTTCCAGACCACGCTGATGGGCGCGGGCGACGACAGCGGCAACGCCGGCGTGCGCGTGACCAACATCACCGAGGACCAGACACCCGGCCGCCGCGTGCACGACCCCAATCATCCGCAGGCCGACGCCGACGGCTACGTGACCTATTCCAACGTGAACCCGGTGGAAGAGATGGTCAACATGATCTCGGCGTCGCGCTCCTACCAGAACAACATCGAAGTCATGGGCACGGCCAAGAGCCTGCTGCTCAAGACCCTGCAACTCGGCCAGTGATGGTCGCCCGTTGAAAGCACGCCATGGACTTCTCCGTACTCAACGGCACCAGCTCCAGCAGCTCGACCAGCTCGACCACCTCCAGCACGAGCAGCAGCTCCTCGACGTCGTCGACCAACGCCGCCGACACGCAGGACCGTTTCCTGAAGCTGCTCGTCGCGCAGATGAACAACCAGGACCCGCTCAACCCGATGGACAACGCCCAGGTGACGAGCCAGATGGCGCAGATCCAGCAGGTGACGAGCCTGTCCACGCTGAACACCAGCATCACCAGCCTGGGCAGCCAGCTGGGCCAGATGCAGGCCCTGCAGTCGGTCTCGCTGGTGGGCCGCGAGGTCAGCGTGCCCAGCAACAGCCTGCAGGTGACCAACGGCGTCGCCGAAGGCAGCTTTGACCTGGCCGGTGCCGCCAGCGCGGTCAAGCTGGAGATCCTCGGCCCGGCCGGCAACGTCATCGACACGCAGCAGCTCGGCGCCCAGGCCCAGGGCCGCCAGACCTTCAGCTGGAACGCCGGCACGCTGGCGTCCGAAGGCAGCGAGGTCAAGTACCGCATCACGGCCACCAATGGCACCGCTCCCGTCACGTCGACCACCTACGCCAACGACAAGGTCACCGCGGTCTACAGCGAGAACGGCAGCCTGAAGCTGGACCTCGCCCGCCTGGGCTCCGTCGACTACACGGCCGTCCAGGCCGTCAACTGATCCATCCCCGCACGACCGCAAGGACTTCCCCATGGCATTCCAGCAAGGCCTCTCCGGGCTCGCCGCAGCGTCCAAGAATCTCGACGTCATCGGCAACAACATCGCCAACTCCGGCACCTACGGGGCCAAGGCGTCGCGGGCCGAATTTGCGGACGTCTACGCCGCCGCGCTGAACGGCGCCGGCTCGAACGAGATCGGCATCGGCACCTCGCTGCAGTCGGTGGCCCAGCAGTTCACGCAGGGCAACATCACGACGACCGAGAACCCGATGGACCTCGCCATCAACGGCGGCGGCTTCTTCCAGGTCAGCGACGGCATCAACCCCACGCTCTACAGCCGCAACGGCCAGTTCAAGGTCAGCAAGGACGGCTTCATCGTCAACAACGACGGCCTCAAGCTGATGGGCTACCCCGCCAACGGCGCCGGCGTCATCCAGCCGGGCACGGCCACGCCGCTGCAGCTGCCCACCGGCGGCATCCCGCCCGCGGTGACGTCCAAGGTGCAGATGGAGTTCAACCTCGACTCGCGCCTGAAGGTCACCGCCCCCGGCAGCGGCACCGGCACCGGCATCGACCTGACGGACAGCACGACGTACAACAACGCCACGTCCATGACCGTCTACGACGCCAAGGGCCAGGACGTGGCCGTGACCTTCTACTTCCAGAAGGCCGCGACCGCCGCCGACGGCAGCGACACCTGGAACGTCTACGCCACCGCCAACGGCACGCCCTTCGATACCGATTCCTCCGGCGCCGCCATCGCGCTGGACGCCAACGGCAACCCGACGACGCCCTACACGACGATCACCTTCCCGCCCACCGGCGGCTCGCCCACCGTGCCCACCGCGGCCATCAACATGAGCGTCCCCGCCGGGACCAGCACGCGCGGCAACTCGACGCTGGCCATCGCCAACATCCAGCTGGACTTGACCGGCGCGACCGAGAACGGCAGCAGCTTCGCCGTGACCAACCTGACCCAGGACGGCTACGCGCCGGGCCAGCTGACCGGCATCACGGTGGCCAACAACGGCATCGTCCAGGCCCGCTACTCCAACGGCCAGAGCAAGCCGGCCGGCCAGGTCGAGCTGGCGAACTTCCGCAACCCGCAAGGCCTGCAGCCCACGGGCCACAACGTCTGGGTCCGCACGGTCGCGTCCGGCGACGCGGTCGTCGGCGTGCCGGGTGACGGCAACATGGGCGCGCTGCAGTCCGGTGCGCTGGAGGAAAGCAACGTCGACCTGACCGCGGAACTGGTCAATATGGTGACGGCCCAACGCGCCTACCAGGCCAACGCGCAGACGATCAAGACGCAGGACCAGGTCCTGCAGACCATCGTCAATCTGCGCTGACCCCGACGACGGCTGAGGACGCGCCATGGACCGCATGATCTACCTCTCGATGGCCGGCGCCAAGGCGGCCATGCAGCGGCAGGACGTGCTCTCGCACAACCTCGCCAACGTCACGACCAATGGCTTTCGCGCCGAGCTGCAGGCCTTCCGGGCCGTGCCGGTGCGCGGCGACGGCGCGTCCACCCGCGCCTACGCGCTGGAAACCACCATCGGTTACAACGACGCTCCCGGCACGCTCACGCCCACCGGCCGCAACCTCGACGTCGCCATGCAGGGCAGCGCCTGGCTGGCCGTGCAGAGCAACGACGGCACCGAGGCTTACACCCGCGCCGGCTCGCTGGACGTCAACGCCGAGGGCATCCTCGTCATGCGCAACGGCATGCCCGTGCTGGGCGATGGCGGCCCGATCAACATCCCGCAGAACAGCGAGGTGTCCATCGGCAGCGATGGCACCGTCAGCGCCAAGCAGCCCAACCAGAAGCCGACGACGGTCGGCCGGCTCAAGCTGGTCACGCCCGAGACGTCCCGCCAGCTCACACGCGGCGACGACGGCCTGTTCCGTGCCGCCGACGGCGACCTGCCGGCCGACCAGACCGCCCGGCTGCAGGACGGTGCGCTGGAAGGCTCCAACGTCAGCCCCGTCGAGACCATGGTCGCCATGATCGCCGCCGGCCGCCAGTTCGAGCAGCAGATGAAGCTGCTGCAGATTGCCCAGACCCAGGGACAGCAGTCCGCCAAGCTGCTGAGCTCGACTTAAGGACACAACGCCATGATGCGCTCGCTCTGGATCGCCAAGACCGGCATGGAAGCCCAGCAGACCCAGCTGGACAACATCTCGAACAACCTCGCCAACGTCGGCACCAACGGCTACAAGCGTTCGCACGCGGTCTTCGAGGACCTGATCTACCAGAACATGCGGCAGGCCGGCGCCAACAGCACGGAGCAGACCACGCTGCCCACCGGCCTGCAGGTCGGCCTGGGTGTGCGCCCCGTCGCCACCGCCCGCATCTACACGCAGGGCAACCTGCAGCAGACCAGCAACAACCTGGACCTGGCGATCAAGGGCGACGGCTTCTTCCAGATCCAGATGCCCGACGGCACGACGGCGTACACCCGCGACGGCTCGTTCCAGCTCAATGCCAACGGCCAGATGGTGACGAACAACGGCTACACGGTGCTGCCCGGCATCACCATCCCGACCAACGCACAGACGCTGACCATCGGCAACGACGGCACCGTCAGCGTCACGCTGCCCGGCCAGACCGCCGCGCAGACCGTCGGCCAGATCCAGATGGCCAATTTCGTCAATCCGGCCGGCCTGGACCCCAAGGGCCAGAACCTCTTCACCGAGACCGCCGCCAGCGGCACGCCCAACACCGGCGCCCCGAGCAACAACGGCATGGGCTCGATCCAGCAGGGCTTCGTCGAGACGTCGAACGTCAACGTCGTCGAGGAACTGGTGCAGATGATCCAGACCCAGCGCGCCTACGAGCTGAACTCGAAGGCCGTCCAGACCTCGGACCAGATGCTGCAGAAGCTCGCCCAGATCTAGCCTCCGCTCAAGGCACGGCCCGCCGCGCGGCCTGAACCCAGGAGAAGTGCTCATGAAACTCATCGCCGCCCTCTCGCTCGCCGCCCTGCTCGCCGGCTGCGCCACGCCCTACCCCGAGCCCCACGTCGAGATGGCGCCGCTGCCGGTCGTCAACCTGCCGCCCGTGCAGCCCATGGCGGCAACCAACGGCTCCATCTACCAGGGCGCCAGCTACCGGCCGCTGTTCGAGGACCACCGCGCCCGCCTTGTCGGCGACACGCTGACGATCAACATCACCGAGAAGGTCTCGGCCACCCAGACCAGCACCAGCGAGCTGAGCAAGAGCGGCAGCCTGTCCGCCGGCGTCACCGCGCTGCCGCTGATCTCCAGCAACTCCTTCGGCAGGGCCAGCGCCGCCGCGACGTCCGCCAACGACAACAAGGGCAAGGGCAGCAACCAGAACACCAACGAGTTCACCGGCGCCATCACCGCCGTCGTCACCAGCGTGCTGCCCAACGGCCACCTGATGATCAGCGGCGAGAAGCAGATCGGCGTCAACCACAACGTCGACGTGCTGCGCTTCTCCGGCCAGGTGGACCCGCGCATGATCGGCCAGGGCAACGCCGTGCTGTCGACGGCCGTCGCCAACGTGCGCATCGAGCAGCGCGGCCGTGGCGCCACCGCCGATGCCCACGCGGTGGGCTGGCTGTCGCGCTTCTTCCTGAATCTGGCACCGAGCTGACCCCCTGACTGCGGCGGGTCGACCCGCACCTCGCACCGGCGTCCGCGCCCTACCATCAACCACAGGGGGCAGTCGGCACGGAACTGAGGGTTGCAGCCATGGCGGGTTGGCGACGTCGGAAAGCCGGTGCAGCGCTGTTGGCGCTGCTGGCGCCCGGGCTCGGGTGGGCCGCGCCGCTGCGCTTCGCCACCGACATCAACGACCAGACGGGCCTCGCGCCCATCGGCCGCGCACTGCTGCGCCGCGCTTTCGAGCGCCTCGGGCTGGAGCTGCAGTTCGAGCCGCTGCCGTTGCGCCGCTCGCTGACGATGACGCTGCAGGGCCTGCTGGACGGCGAGTCACTGCGCATCCGCGAGCTGGCATTGAAAAACCCCGAACTGCTGCTGGTGCCCGTGCCGCTGGCCACCGTGCAGGTACTGGGCTATGTACGCCAGGCCGGCCCGCGGCCACGAGACGAGGCCGCGCTGATGACCCTGCGCGTAGGCTACCCGCGCGGCGTCGTGCTGCTTGAAACCTGGCTGGCAGACGCACCACGCAGGGTGGAGGCCAGCACGCGCAACGACCTGTTGCGGCTGCTGCGCGCCGAGGTCATCGACGTCGCGCTGCTGACCTCCGCCGCCGGCATGCCCGAGCTGGAGCCGAACGACATGACCGGCCTGGCACGGCTGCCGGCCCCCCTGCACCAGACGCCTCTGTACGCGCTGCTGCACCAGCGCCACCGCGAGCTGCTGCCGCGCCTGACGGCGGTGCTGCGCGAGATGGAAGACAGCGGCGAATCCGCCCGGCTGCGCAGCGCCGCCTGGGGCGCGCTGCTCATGCCGTGACCGTCAGGCCCTGACGGTCGACGCCAGGTAGTCCACCGCCAGATGGGCCAGCGCCCGCACGCCCACCTCCAGCCCGCGCTCGTCGACGACGAAGCGCGGCGAGTGGTTGGAGTAGGCCTTGCTGGGCTCGATGTCCGGCGGCGTCACGCCGACGAAGAAGAACAGGCCCGGGATGAGCCGCTGGAAGAATGAGAAGTCTTCGGCGCCCGTCGCCTTGGGCACCACTTCAATGCCCATCGGCCGCGGGCCGGTGCTGGCCACACGCGTCAGCGTGGGCACCATCTGCTCGGTCAGCACCGGATCGTTGCGCGTGACCGGGTAGTTCTTCGTGATGCAGACCTTGCAGGTCGCGCGCGATGCGGTGGAGATACCCTCGGCCAACGTCGTGATGCGCTCGTGGATGGCGTCGCGCATGCCCTCGTCGAAGCTGCGGATCGTGCCGCGCATCTCGACCGAGTCCGGGATGATGTTCTCGCGCACGCCGCCCTTGATGGCGCCGATGGTGACGACGGCCGGCTCGCGGTTCAGGTCCAGCGTGCGGCTGACGATGGTCTGCAGGCCCAGCACGATCTGCGCAGACGTAACGATGGGGTCCACGCCCAGCCACGGCGCGGCGCCGTGCGTCTGCTTGCCGTGCACGGTGATCTTGAGCTTGTCGGAACTCGCCATCGTCGGCCCCGGCCGGTAGCCGATGACGCCGGCCGGCTGACGCGACGTGACGTGCAGGCCGAAGATGGCCTGCGGCGTCGGGTTCTCCAGCACGCCCTCCTTGATCATCAGCGCCGCCCCTCCCTCCTCGCCCTCGGGCGGCATCTCCTCGGCGGGCTGGAAGATGAACTTCACCGTGCCGGGGATCTGGTCCCGCAGCCCGGCCAGGATGCTGGCCACGCCCATCAGGATGGCAACGTGGCAGTCGTGCCCGCAGGCGTGCATGACGCCCACCTCCTCGCCGTTCCACACCGCGCGCGCCTTGGAGGCGAACGGCAGCTCGACCTCCTCGGTGACGGGCAGGCCATCCATGTCGGCGCGCAGCGCGACGACACCGCCTGGCTTGCCACCCTTGAGCAACCCGACGACGCCGGTATGCGCCACGCCGGTCTTCACATCGTCGAAGCCCAGCGAGCGCAGGTGCTCGGCGACGATGGAGGCGGTGCGGAACTCGCGGTTGCCCAGCTCGGGATGGGCGTGCAGGTCGCGGCGCCAGGCAATGATCTGGGGCTCCAGCGCGGCGCTGGCCGCGTCGATGTCCTGCTGCAATGACATGGGCGAAACCTCGACTGCGAGATGGCGCCAAGTATGCACGCGAGGTCAGGCCATGAGGTTCAGATCACGCCGGCTCCAGGCCTGGATGGCCGCCCGAATCAGCGGTAGGACAAGGGCCAGTTGCAGCAGCAGCCAAACGGCACCGCGCTGCGGCACCACGCCCAGCCATGGCAGCCCGACAAGCAGGGCGGCAGCCGCGAGGCCGAAGGCGACGATCAGCACCCAGCCGACGCCCCCTCGCTCATAGCGGCCGCGCAACCAGGTGCCGAAGCTCATCGCCAGCAAAAAATCACCCATCGCCGGCAGCCAGGCGTCGCCATGCGGGGAACGTGACACCAACCCGTTGACCCCCATCGCCAAGCCCACCCCGACGCTGAACACGACGGCCCCCGCCAGCATGGAACCCAGCACCAGGCTGCGCGCCCAGCGCTGCGCCGTGAGACTCCGCGGCGCGAGCCGCCGGCGCCAATGCAGGCGCGGCGCAATGAGCCCGCCGAAGGCGAACGCAGCCAGGCACATCATCCACAGCCCATAGGCCGGCGCGGCGTACTCGTGGGTGTACGGCTGGCCCCAGGCCAGCAGGCGCAGCCATTGCGCCTGGGCGAGGAACTGCGGCATGAAGACGACGAGTACCACCCAGGCCTGACTCTTGCGCGTCTCGCCGCTCATCGTCTTCCAAGGTTGCTGGTAGTGAACCGCCCGCCAGCCACCCATCGCGCTGGCGCGTCGCCACCACAGCCGCAGGTCCGGGTGCGGCAACGGCGGTGCGCGGCCTGCCAACGCGTGACGCGACAGCATGCAGCGCCACGACATGCCGGCAGCCAGAGCGATGACGAGCAAGGCCAGCCCGCCGTCGACGCAGAGCAACGCGATGGCACCAGGCAGTGCCAGCAGCGCGAGCAGTGACGCGAACCCGGGCAGCAGCAGCCAGCGCGGCGCCCGCCCCTGCCAGGCGCTGGCGATACAGAAGCTGGCGCTGAAGGCGGCGGCGAGCACTGCCAGCACGCCAACCAGCGGCCGCAGGTTGCCCGCCTGCCAGCTCACCACGGCTGCCACCAGCAAAGGGCCCGCAAGACCGAGTGCGGCCGTGACCGCCAAGGTCCGCAACAGCTCGGCGCGAACCCGTTCGCGCGAGCGCCGGGGTGCCAGGCGAGCCTCCCAGTGGCTGAGCCTGTCGTTCGTTGCCACGGCCAGCCCGAAGGCCACCAGCGCCAGCAGCGTGGCCTGCACGTGAAGCAGCCCGACCAGGGCGCCGGCCCCGCGCAATTGGTGCTCGAGATGCACGACGGCCAGCAGTGCGCCGATGGCGCTCGTCATGCCGGACAGCAGCCGTGCGGCCAACGGCAGGTCGACGCCGGGTGGCGCCACGTCCGGCGATGCCGACAGCGCGGCTCTCATGGGTTACCCGCCATGGTGTTCACGTCCTGCCGCGACCAGGCTCGCACCGCCGCCCAGGCCATGGGCACCGACAAGCCCAGCTCCAGCGCGAGCCAGGCCCCGCCTCTCACCAGCGGCAGGCCCCGCGCCTCCAGCAGGGCAGCAACGGCGACCACCACCGAGCCCAGCACAAGCGCACAGAACACCGTCCACACATGCCGGTTGCACAGGCCGCGCATCCAGGCGACGAAGGTGCTGACGAAGACGGCGTCGCCCATCACGCTCGGCCAGGTCGTGAGCTGTGCGTCGCGCGCGCCGGCCGGTGCACCGGCCAAGCACAGCAGCTCCCACAGGCTCAGCCAGCCGACGAAGGCGGTGACGGACGCCGCCAGCATCCGCAACGCCCAGCCGGTGGGGCGCCATCCCGGCGCGAGCCGGCGGCGCCAATGCAGGCCGGGTTGCAGCTGCGCCAGGCCGGCATACATCGCCAGCACCGCCATCCAGCCGCCGTAGCCCAGCACCTCCTGGCCCTGCACGGCGTGGCCCCAGCCGCTCAGCAGTCCCAGTCGGGGTTGGCCGATGAACTGCGGCGTCATCACGCAAAGCAGCACCATGATCATTTCCCCGCCTTTGGTCAGGCCGACGCCACGGCGCAGCAGCCAGCGGCGCCGATCGTCCGCGGGCAGATCGGAAAAGCGCAGGCGCTGCCAGCCAGAAGGCATGCGCAGCCGGGCGGATGCACCGACCGGCTGCCAGCGCGGCACGCCATGCCAGCTCAGCCGCCCCTGCGACATGCGCATCTGCAGCGCCAGGCGCCACCAGCCCCAGGCCACGGCGGCCAGCGTCAGCGCGGCCACGGCGGGCCAGGCTGACAGCACACCCCAGACGACACGGACATTCGCCACCGCCAGGCCCAGCAGCAGCCAGCCCAGCATCACCCAGCGCGGCGCGCGGCCACGCCAGGCCATGCCGCACCAGGCACCCAGCAGTTGCGCGGCGCCCAGCAGGCCCAGGCAGGCCAGCAGTCCCGCAACCAGCCCGGCCACGCCACCCGGGTGCACCGACTGCCACACCGCCACCAGCACCAGCGGCCCGGCCAGGCCGAGCGCACCCGTGAGCCGCAACTGCCGCCACATCCGCACGCAGGCGAGCTGCCCGGCCCGGGACGGCGCGACCCGCTGCACCCATTGGGTCAGACGCGTGCCGCCGCCCGCCGTCGCCGAGGCCGCGCTGATGGCGAGCATGGCCGCCTGGGCGCCATGCGCGACCCACAACACCAGCGCGTCGGCACCCGCGCCCACGGACCATGACAACAACAGCGCGAATGCCGAGCACAGCAGCGGGCCGATCAGAGCGATGTCCGCGATGCCGTCCTCGAAGTCGAGGCCGCGCCACCTCGGCAGGCTTGAAGCGGTCATGTGTTCAACACCTCCAGCAGATCCTCCATGCCCAGCACCGCGGCCGTGCCCGCCTGCGGCCAGGCGCGGGCATCCACCAGCAGCCGCCCTCCCCCGGCGGGGGACCAGTGGACCTGCCCGGCCTGCAGCGCCGCTGGCGGCTGCGGGCAGGGAATGCAGCGCAGGTGCTCGACGGCTTCGTCCCACTCGATGAACAGTTGCAGCCGGCCCTCGCGCAGGAACATCACGTGGCTGACCACGCGCTCCAGGTCGCTCAGCAGGTGGCTGGACACCAGTACCGTGCGCGGCGTGGGCTTGTGGCGCAGCGCGAACAGCGCACGCATGAAGTCGCGGCGCGAGATCGGATCGAGGCTGGCCACCGGCTCGTCCAGCAACAGCAGGTCGGGGTCATGGGCAAGCGCCAGCACGACGGCGAGCTTCTGCTGGTCGCCCAGCGACAGCGATGAGGCCCGCTGGCCCAGGCTCAGGTCCAGCCGCGCCGCCAGCGCGGCAGCGTCGCGCAGGTTGACGCCGGGGTAGACGGCGGCCATCTCGTCCAGGTGTTCAAGGCCCGTCAGGCGCGGGAACAGGTCCGGCGTCTGGGCCGCGTAGCCCAGGCGCTCGCGAACGGCATCGGGCAGGTCGAGGCTGGGCTCACCGAGCAACCGGGACTCGCCGGAACTGGGCGTCGTCAACCCCAGCAGGCAGCGCATCAACGTGCTCTTGCCCGCGCCGTTGCGCCCGACCAGACCGACCACCGCCCCCTCCGGAATGGCGAAGTCGACACGGTCCAGCAAGCGCGGCCGCGCTGCGCTCCAGTGCCGCTCGTCCAAGTCCAGACAAAGCTGGCGGGCTTCCAGTGCAGGGCTCATCATTCCTCCTTGGGAGTCTTTTGCAGAACACGCGAGAAGGCGGCCAGCGCCGCGTCGGCTGCGATGCCCAGCTGCGCCGCCTGGCGCGCCGCGGTTTCCAGCGCCGGCGCCAGCAGCGTCAGCCGATCCTCGTCAGCGGAGGCGGGCTGCACGCGTGCGGCCACCACCATGCCCACGCCACGGCGCCGTTCCAGCAGCCCTTCGGCTTCGAGCAGGCTGTAGGCCTTGCTGACGGTCATCGGGTTGATCGCGTGCCGCTCGGCCACGACGCGCACGCTGGGTAGTTCGTCGCCTGGCCCCAGTTGGCCGCCGGCCACCAGCCGCTGCACCTGCTCCACCACCTGGCGGTAGATGGGCGTGGACAGCTGCGGCTGGATGTCGAACAAGGCCTGGGGGCTGGGCATGCGTATTAGTGTATTACTTACACAATACACACCACAAGCCCTACCCTGCCGTCAGCCCTTCACAAGTCGCCTCAGCCGGCGCTTGAAGTCCAGCCACTGCTTGCCGCGCGAGCGGTCGATGCGCTTCACGTCGATCAGCGCGAAGGCCTCGCCGCAGCCGTTCAGCGTGTGCAGGCCGGCGGTGTGGGTGGGGCTGGCGAGGTCGCCGGTCAGCCGTTCGGCGGCGGCCTCGATCTCGACGCGCTCCGGCGTCAGCACCGGGAAGCGCAGCAGTCGCGTGGCGCCGCCATAGCCGGTGGAGCTGTCCTGCACCGGCAGCGTCAGCACGCCGTCGCGGCCGACGAAGGGGCGGCCAGCCGGCCGGGCACCGTCGCGGCTGACGCGCACCGGGTTGCCGGCCAGCGGCGTCCATGGCCCGGCCAGCCGGGGCGCGTGGGCCACGTGCAGTTCGCGCTGGTCGCGCGCGTTGGGGCCGACCAGCGTGTAGAACATCCACCAGCGCCCGCCATGCTCGGCGAGCGACGCGTCGGCAACGGGCAGGTCGGCCAGCAGCGCGCATTCGCGCTCCCAGTGGTCCAGCGATGCGTCGGTCGCGCGGTAGAGGGCCGCCTCGCCGGCCTGGAAGCTCTCCGGCACCATCCAAGTCTCGCCGCCGTGCTCGAAGACCTGCGGGTAGGACAGGTGGAAGGGCCTGTCCAGCACCGTCGTCCGGCCGCGCCAGCTCAGGTCGGCCCGCGAGAACTCATGGCGCTCGATGTTGGCGCGCTTGATGCGGTAGTCGAAGGCCTCGACGAAGACATGCAGCGCATCGCCGCGCACGAGGCCGAACGGATCGGCGAGGTAGCGCCAGCGGCCAGCCTCGGGCAGCCAGGTGATGCGCTCGCGCGCCGCACTCAGCGTGCGGGCATCAAGGTCTTGAACGGGAACAGGGACGATGCCGACCTGCCAGAAGTCGGTGCGGGGCCGCTTGAACATCAGGCGATGATCGCCTCTTCCTCGTCCTCGAAGCTCGGGGCCAGCGCGGCCCGGTGGTTGATCACGTCGCGGTAGAAGCCCAGTGTGCGCGCCACGGCGTTGCCGCGGTCGTAGGCGGCCGTCGCGTAGCTCACGGCACGGCCGTCAGCCGGCAGCGCGCGCAGGCGGGCCAGTTCCTCGGCGATGGCGCGGCCGAGCCGGTCGGCGTCGCCCACCGACACCAGGCGGGCCGGCTGGCCGGCCAGCATTTCCTGCGGGCCTTGGGTGGCCGTCGACAACACCGGACGGCCGGCGCGCATGGCCTCCAGGATGGCCAGCGGGAAGGCTTCCTCGCGGGAGGGCGACACGAACAGGTCAAAGGCCTTCAGCGCCTGGTCGACGTCGGTGCGATAGCCCAGCAGGCGGATGCGCGCATCGCCGGCGGCCAGCGCCTTGAGCTGGGCCTCGTCCGGGCCTTCGCCCAGGATGGCCAGCACGGCGTCGGCCGGTGCGTGGGCGCGGAAACCACGGATCAGCAGGTCCATGCCCTTGCTGACGTGCAGGCGGCCGACGCTGCCGACCAGCAGTTGGCCGGGCGCCAGGCCCAGCTCGGCGCGCAGGTCGGTGGTGCGGGCGGCGGCGGCGGCGTCGCGCTCCGGCGCCCAGTTGTAGATCACGCTGGCCAGCGCCTCGCCCTTGGGCAGGGCTTCGTGCTGGGCGCGGTTCACGCAGACGAGACCGTCCAGCCGCGCATGGTGATGGGCCTTGTAGCCCACGTGCAGCGTACCGACACGCGTGGCGCTGCTGGCGCGCGCGGCGGCCTTGCAGGCGGGGCCCAGGTGGCCGTGGCAGATGTCGGCGCCCAGCCGGCGGGCCAGCGCGGCAACGCGCCAGCCGCGCAGCAGCGGCAGCTTGAGGCCGTGGAAGGTCACGCCTTCCGCCAGCGCGCCGGCGACGGCCGAACCGGCGGAGCCGATGACATGGACACGGTGGCCAAGCGCCGCCTGGGCGTTAGCGAGGTCGATGCAGTGCCGCTCACCGCCCGCGATACGGGACGAAAACACGACGTGAACCAGGGTCAACGGCTCGAAGGGCGGAGGCATGGCAGATCTTGCAAACGGATGCAGCTCGGGGCGGTACCAAAAACTTTACCCAGCTACACATTCAGAAACCTGTCGCATCCCCCCGGATCAGGGGCCTACACCGCGCGAATTTCGCTCAAAAAGCGCTCAATTTCGCGCAATCCGCGGGGAAACCCGCGCCCGAGCCAGCAACTCGAACAACCTCGCAGAGGTTCGCTCGCACCTGAATGGTGCAGCTCCAAGCGCTGCCATTGACCTCTTTACAGAATGTCACAAGGGCGGCTCGCCAACCTGAGAGCCAGCTTGCGCGACGGCGCCCGGGGGCTGGCGGCCCAGGCGTGAAAGAAAGGCGCGCCGCAACCGAAGGCAGCCACTCCCGGGCCAGAAAAGCGGGGCGGTCCACGTCCTTTTCTGCGGCTTCGCGGACTCAAGCGTCAGCAGAATTTGCCGAGTGAAGTACCTGCAAGCCCTCCTCCTCAGTCTGGCCGTCGTGCTGGCGCCCATCGCGCCCGCCCAGGCCGCCCGCATCAAGGAAGTCGCGTCCGTCGCCGGCGTGCGCTCCAACCCGTTGACGGGCTACGGCCTCGTCGTGGGCCTGGACGGCACGGGCGACCAGACGACGCAGGCGCCGTTCACGGGCCAGAGCCTGACAGCGATGCTGCAGCAGTTCGGCGTGCTGCTGCCCCAGGGCGTGACCATGCAGCCACGCAACATCGCGGCCGTCATGGTGACGGCCTCGCTCCCCGCCTTCGCGCAGCCGGGCCAGGAGCTGGACATCAACGTCTCGTCCATCGGCAACGCCAAGAGCCTGCGCGGCGGCACGCTGATCGCGACGCCGCTGCGCGGCGCGGACGGCCAGATCTACGCCATCGCCCAAGGCAACCTGATCGTCGGCGGCGCGGGGGCTTCCGCCGGTGGCTCCAAGGTGCAGATCAACCACCTGAGTGCCGGCCGCATCCCGTCCGGTGCACTGGTGGAACGCTCCGTGCCGACGCCCATCGCCCAGGGCGACACCCTGCAGCTGGACCTGAACAGCAGCGATTTCGCGACCGCGCGCGCCGTGGCCCAGGCCATCAACAAGGCCAAGGGCGCCGGTACCGCGCAGGCCCTGGACGGCCGCGTCGTGCGCGTGCGCGCACCCAACACGCCGGACGATCGCGTCGCTTTCCTGGCCGATGTCGAGAATCTCGCCGTCGACGTGGCCCCTGCGGCCGCCCGCGTCGTCATCAACGCACGCACCGGCTCCATCGTCATGAACCAGGCCGTCACGCTGTCGCCCTGCGCCGTCGCGCACGGCAGCCTGTCGGTGACGATCAACTCCACGCCGATCATCAGCCAGCCCAGCGCGTTGTCGGGCGGCCAGACGACGGTGGCCGAGAAGGCCGACATCTCCATCCGCCAGGACCCCGGCAGTCTCATCCAGCTGCCGGCCGGTGCACGGCTGTCGGACGTCGTCAAGGCGTTGAATTCGCTTGGCGCCACGCCCCAGGACTTGCTCGCCATCCTGCAGGCCATGAAGAGCGCGGGCGCCCTGAACGCAGAGCTCGAGGTGATCTGATGGCCTCGTCATCCTTCCAGTCCATCTCCGGCCAGAGTCTGGGGAGCCTCGACAGCCTGAACGGGCTGAAAGCCCAGGCCACGCGCGATCCGAAGGGGACGATCCGCGAAACCGCCAAGCAGTTCGAGACGCTCTTCATGCAGGAAGTCATGAAGAGCATGCGCGCTTCCACGCTGTCCAGCGGCATGCTGGACAACAACGCGACGCAGCTCGGCACGGAGATGCTGGACCAGCAGTTCGCCGGCAAGATGAGCGGCCTACCGGGCGGGCTGTCGGACGCCATCCAGAAGCAGCTGTCGCGCCAGATGGGCGTGGCGGACCTGTCGCCCGAGAACATCAGGAAGAACAGCCAGACGACGCTGGCCCAGGCGCTGCCGGCGCTGGCCACCAAGGGCATTCCCAGCCACGTGCAGAGCTTCATCCAGAAGCACGACGCCTCGGCCCGTGCTGCGTCGGCCGCCACCGGCATCCCGGCCAGCTTCATGGTCGCGCAGGCCGCGCACGAGAGCGGCTGGGGCAAGCGCGAGATCACCGGCGCCGACGGCACCAAGAGCTACAACGTCTTCGGCATCAAGGCCACGCCGGGCTGGACGGGCAAGACGGTGGACGTGCAGACCACCGAGGTCATCAATGGCCAGGCGCACAAGGTGACTGCCAAGTTCCGCGCCTACGGCAGCTACGACGAGGCGTTCAAGGACTACGCCAGGCTCATCAGCAGCAACGACCGCTACGCCAAGGTCGTCGCCCAGGCCCAGAACGGCAACGCCGCCGGCTTCGCCCGCGGCCTGCAGCAGGCCGGCTACGCCACCGACCCGGCCTACGCCGAGAAGCTGGCCAAGACCATCCAGACCACCCAACGTGTGCAGAGCACACTGGCCTGAGCACGAGAGGACCTAGATCATGGCAGGCCTGCTCACCCTCGGCGCCCGCGCGATGTTCGCCAACCAGGCGGCATTGCAGACCATCGGCCAGAACATCGCCAACGCGAACACGCCAGGCTACTCGCGCCAGTCCGTCGTGCTGACGACGTCGCCGGGCCAGTTCACCGGCGCCGGCTTCTTCGGCAAGGGCGTGGACGTGCAGACCGTCGTGCGCTCGCACAACGAGTTCCTGACCAAGGAGGCCGTCAGCGCCAAGTCCACCGCGTCGGCCGACTCCACCCGTGCCGAGCAGCTCAGCCGCATGGAGAAGATCTTCGCGACCGGCACCGACGGCCTGGGCTACGCGGCCAGCCAGTTCCTGAACTCGATGGTCGACGTGACCAGCCGCCCCAGCGACCCGTCGGCCCGCCAGGTGGCCCTGGGCCGCGCCAGCGAGCTGGCGACGCGCTTCGCCAACGCCGGCCAGCAGGTCACCGACCTGCAGTCCGGCATCGTCAGCGACCTCAAGGCGTCGGCCACTGTCGTCAACCAGCTCTCCCAGCAGATCGCCAACGTCAACGATCAGATCTCCAAGACGAAGGGCAGTGGCCACGATCCCAACGACCTGCTGGACCAGCGCGACAAGCTGATCTCCCAGCTCGGCGAATACGTCTCCGTGACGACGCTGCCTGCCGACGACGGCTCCATGGGCGTCTTCATCGGCGGCGGTCAGCGCCTCGTGCTGGGCAACCAGGCCACGACGCTGCAGGTCACGGCCGACCCCTACGACTCCCAGCGCGCCGTACTGTCGATGCAGGAAGGCGGCGTCAGCCGCGCGCTGGATGAGAGCGTGCTGACCGGCGGCTCCATGAGCGCGCTGCTGAGCTTCCAGAACAGCGACCTGCAGGACGCCAAGAACATGCTGGGCCAACTGGCCGCGGCCATCGGCACCCGCGTCAACCAGCAGAACGCGCTGGGCCTGGACCTGTCCAACCCGCCGGGCACCGGCAGCAACATCTTCAACGTTGCGTCGCCACGCGTGATGCCCGCCGCCAGCAACGCGCGCGACGCCAGCGGCGCCTTCGTCAGCGGCGTGCAGGCGAGCATCGTCAACGCGAGCCAGCTGCAGGCCAGCAGCTACAAGCTCAGCTCCAGCGCATCGGGCAGCTACCAGCTCACGCGGCTGTCCGACGGGCTGGTACGCAACGTGGCCGACGGCGACACCATCGACGGCTTCAAGCTCAGCTTCACGCCGGCCGCGCCCGCCGCCGGCGAGAGCTTCCTCATCGAACCCGTCGGTGCCGCTGCGACCGAGATGCGCCGCGTGCTCGACAGCCCCAACGGCATCGCCGCCGCATCGCCGCTGACGGCTGCCACGGCCGTCGACAACAACGGCACGCTGACCGTCGACAGCATCTACGCCGTCAACGGCAACCTCGACACGACCAAGGCGCCCATCACCGTCCAGTTCGGCGACCCCGACCCGACCAACAGCGCCAACGTGCAGTACACGCTGACGCTCGCCGACGGCAGCGTGCTCAACGGCGTGTGGAGCTCGGGCCAGCCCATCGGCAACCAGCCGGCGTCCGGCATCGACCTCGGGTTCGAGCTGCGCACCAACGGCGTGCCGCGCAAGGGCGACAAGATCACGCTGGACAAGACCACCTACACGGCGACCAACAACGGCAACGCCAAGGCCTTCCTGAACATCCAGACCGAGACCTTCATCGGCCGTCAGCTGCAGCCCGACGGCAGCATCACGGCCGGCTCCACGATCAACGACGCCTATGCCGCGTCGATGAGCGACGTCGGTGCCCGCGTGCAGAGCGCCACCTACCTGTCCGGCGTGTCCACCACCGCCGCCACCACCGCCGAGGCCAGCCGCTCCGGCGAGTCCGGCGTCAACCTCGACGAGGAGGCCTCGCGGCTGATGCAGTTCCAGCAGGGCTACCAGGCTGCCGCCAAGGTGCTGCAGACGGCCCAGACCCTGTTCAACGAGCTGATGCGCATCGCCTCCAGCTAGGCCAAGAGGTAACCCATGAGACTGTCCACCGCGAACCTCTACGACGCGTCCATCGCCAACCTGCAGCGCCGCCAGACCGCGCTGCAGAACCAGCAGGAGCAGCTCACGTCCGGCAAACGCGTCCTGCAGGCCAGCGACGACCCGACGGGTGCCGCGCGCGCCGAACGGGCGCTGGCCACCATCGGCCGCGTCGACGCCAACCAGCGCGCGCTGGAAGCCAGCCGCAACAGCATGACGCTGGCCGAGTCGGCGCTGGGCGATGCCAACGACCTGCTGCAGCAGGCCCGCGAGACCGTGGCCGCTGCCGGCAACGGCAGCTACTCCGACGCCGAGCGCAAGGGCCTGGCCAACAAGCTGCAGGGCATCCGCGACCAGTTGCTGACCATCGCCAACCGCACCGACGGCGCCGGCGGCTACATCTTCTCGGGCCAGGGCTCGTCCAGCCCGCCCTTCCTGGACCAGGCCGGCGGCGTCACCTACGTCGGCGTGTCCGGCCAGATCCAGACCGGCAACCTCGACAACTTCCAGCTCACCGTCGACGGCCGCAGCGCGTGGGAGCAGTCGTCCAGCGGCAACGGCAGCTTCGAGACCGCACCCCGCGCCATCGTCGCCGACCCCACCACCGGTGCGCCCAGCGTGCAGCTCATCGACCCCGGTGCCACCGCGGCCAATGGCGGCGTGCCGGTTGCGCTCGTCAACGCCAACACCGGCAAGCCTGCGGCGGGCTGGATCGACAGCGGCCGGGTCACCGACCCCAGCCAGCTGACCGGCCACAACTACCGCCTCGACGTCGCCGGCACCGCGCCCAGCCAGACCTACACGCTGACCGACCAGGACCTCGGCAGCGTCGTCTCCAGCGGCAGCTTCAAGCCCGGCCAGGCCATCACGGCCGACGGCATGGCGCTGACGGTGGCGGGCACGCCGGTCGACGGCGACGCCTTCGCCGTGGCCGGCTCCAAGAAAGGCCTCAAGCTCTTCGATGCGCTCGACAAGGCCATCGTCGAACTCAACACGCCCCAGCGCACGCCCACGCAGATCAGCCAGGGCAACGCCGCGTCGCTGCGCGACATCGACGCCGTCATGGGCAACCTGCAGAGCGTGCGCAGCCAGGTCGGCGAGACGCTCAACGGCCTGGACGGCACCGAGACCCGCCTGGCCGCGCTGAAGCAGTACAGCACCCAGGAACAGAGCGCCGCCCAGGATCTGGACATGACGCAGGGCATCTCCGACTTCCAGAACCAGCAGACCGGCTACGACACCGCGCTCAAGACCTATGCACTGGTGCAGAAGATGTCGCTGTTCCAGTACATCACTGGCTAGGGCCTGTTCACGCCACGGAAGCAGGCCGCGTGGGCCCGCCGCCGGCAGGCGGCGCGTGAAGCTGTCACGATTTGCCGGCGTGGGCCGCGGGCCGCCGTGGCAGACTGCCGCATTCCCGCCAGCCCCTGCGCCGCGCCATGTCCGACAACACCCCCGCCGCCCTCGATCACGCCATCCTGCCCGGCGTCGCCCTCGGCTACTCGCCCGTCATCGACCGCCAGCACGCCATCGCCGGCACGCGGCTGGCCCTGGTGCCGCTGCGCCCCGACGCCAAGGTCGACCAGGCCGAGCTGCTCGCCGCGCTGTCCGCCACCTTCCCGCAGGGCGGCGCCATCGTCAGCCCGCAGGGCGAGGCGCTGCTCGGCGCCCTGCTGGCCCAGCCACCGGTCGAGCCCACGACCATCGAGGTGCCGGCCTTCATCGCCGCCGACGCCGCCCACGCCGACACCATCGCCGCGCTGAAGGGCGCCGGCCACCGCGGCCTGCTCAAGGGCCTGCCCAGCGCGCCGCTGCCCGCCGGCGTCGCCGCCGTCTTCAAACAGGTCGCGCTGGAGCCCGGCCAGAGCGCGCCGGCCGGAACCGAGCTGATCTGCACCGGCATCCGCGGCGCCGCGGCCATCGACGATGCGTTCAAGGCCGGCGCACACGCCGTCATCGGCTGGCCCATGGACGGCCCTTACGAACCCGTCCCCGGCGCCAAGACCGAAATCGCCGCCGACCTGCAGGTCATCATGGAGCTGATGTCGCGCGTCGACGAAGGCGAGGACGTCGAGCGCCTGGAGCAGACGCTCAAGCGCGACCCCAGCCTCGCCTTCAAGCTGCTGCGCTACATGAACTCCGCCGCCTTCGGCCTGCCGGTCGAGGTATCCAGCTTCCGCCACGCCATCATGCTGCTGGGCTACGCCCGGCTGAAGCGCTGGCTGGCCCTGCTGCTGACGACAGCCAGCAGCGACCACAGCATGCGCCCCATCATGTTCGGCGCCGTGCGCCGCGGCCTGCTGATGGAGGAACTCGCCGCCGGCATGGACGACCGCGAGCAGCGCGACGAGATGTTCATCTGCGGGCTCTTCTCGCTGCTGGACCACATGCTGAAGGCGCCGTTCGAGAAGCTGCTGCAGAGCATCCCGGTGCCCGAACGCGTGCGCCAGGCGCTGGTCGACGAGACCGGCCCGTTCCTGCCCTATCTGCAACTGGTGCAGGCCATCGAGGCCGAGAGCGTGTTCGACTACCGCGACCGCGCCGACGCGCTGATGCTGGGCGCCGGCGAGATCAATGCCTGCGTGCTGCGCGCGCTGCACAAGGCGGCTCAGCTGGAATGAGCTCCGCCGGGCCGACCGAAGCCACTCCCTTACGCGGCTGAAGGATGTTCAGCCCGCCCGCTTCCGCTGCGCTGCTGGACCTCGTCGGCGACCCGGTGCTGACGCTGCGGGCCGACCTGTCCGCGCTGCGTGCCAATCCGGCCGCACGCGAATGGCTGGGCGGTGACGCCGCCGAGGGCTGGCGGCTGCTGCGCCAGGCAGCGGGCGCCCGGCTGGAGGCCTGGCTGCACGATGCCACCCAGGCCATCGACACCGGCCGCGCCGCGCCGCCGGCCCCGCCGCTCAAGCTTGCCGACGGCCAGCGCGCGACGCTGCACCTGCTGCGCGACCGCCCGAACTGGCTGCTGCACGCGCGCCTGAGCGCGGCCGATGCCGGCGAACCTCCGCTGGTGGAATGGCTGGCCCTGTCGCCCCAGCCCGCCGCGCTGGCCGACGCCGGTAGCGGCGCGCTGCTGCGCCGCAATAGCGCCTTCGACGCGCTGTGCCCCGGCGCGCCCCGCCACCTCAACGACCTGCCCGACCTGCTGCAGGCGCTGCTGGGCTGGCACCATGGCGCGCCGCTGCCGGCGCTGACGGCGCAGCGCCAGCCGGACCCACCGCTGGTCACCGAAGCCGAATTCGTCGACCCGCAAGGGCGCCACCGCTGGCTGCGGGCGCGGCTGCGGCTGTGGCGCCAGGCGGGTCGCGCGCTGCTGCTGGCGCAGCTGGAGGACCACAGCACCGAGCACGAACGCGACCTCGCCCATCAGCAGCTGGACGCGCTGATGGACACCGCGGCCGTGGGCCTGGCCACCTTCCAGCCCGAGGCTGGCTGGGTCAAGGCCCACCGCAAGGGCTCGCCGTTCAAGGTCGGCGCCAAGCAGTCGGTCGCGTCGCTGCAGGGCATCAACCGCGAGATCGTCGAGCCGGCGTCGCTGCCCGAGTTCGAGCGGCTGCAGCGCGCGCTGAAGAAGGGCGACGCCGTCGAGGTGCGCTACGCCGTGCGCCACCCGGAGCTGGGCCGCCGCTGGCTGCTGACCCGCGTGGCCCCGGGCCTGCTGGCCGGCGGGCGGCGCTCCACGTCGGTGGTCACGCTGGACGTGACGGCCCAGGCCCAGGCCGAGAACGCGCTGCTGCTGCGCGCCGAGAGCGAGCGCGCGGTGCTGGACTCCGTGCTGGTGGGCATCGTCACGGTCGGCCCCGACGGCATCGAGTGGATGAACCGCTCGGCGCGGCGCATGTTCGGCTGCGAGCTGGAGGATGTGCTGGGCCAGCCCATGGGCGTGCTGGCGCCGGAGGACGACGACCACGCCTTCCACGCCGAGCCGGGCAGCGACGTCTTCGAATGCAAGCTGCGCGGCCGCGACGGGCGCGAGTTCTGGGTCATCGGCAACGCGGTGCAGACGCCGCGCGAAACCGGCCCGGATGGCGTCACCCAGCAGACCACCTACGCGCTGCTGGACATCGACCGCCGCCGCCAGGCCGAGGCGCAGAGCCGGCTGGCGCAGGCCTCGCTGGCCCGCATCATCGAAGGCGCGCCGCTGGCCATCACGCTGCACGAGGCGCAGAGCTTGCGCATCGTCAAGCTCAACCACGCCGCCGCGACACTGGCCGGCCGCCCCGAGACGGCACTGCTGGGCGGCACGCCGTCGCTGCTCTTTGGCGACGACCAGGGCTCGCAGGTCGTTGCCGACATGCGCGAGGCGCTTGAGTCCCAGACCGTCGTACAGCGCGAATACCACGTGCCGACGGGCAACACGACGCGCATCTGGGACGCCCGCCTGCTGCACCTGGCCGGCAGCGGTGACACGCCCGAGCTGCTACTGCTGGTCGCCAGCGACGTGACCGAGCAGCGCGCCGCCGAGCAGGCCCGGCTGCAGGCCGCCATCTCGCAACGCGAGCTGCTGGTGCGCGAGGTGCATCACCGCATCAAGAACAACCTGCAGGGCGTGGCCGGCCTGCTGCAGCAGATCGCCCAGCGCCGGCCCGAGGTGGCGCCGGTGCTGAAGGAGGCCGTCGGCCAGGTGCAGGCCATCGCGCAGGTCTACGGCCTGCAGGTAGGCGCCACCGGCCCGCTGGTGCTCAAGCGTGTGTTCGACGCCATCGTCGGCTCCGTGCAGCGCATGCAGGGCCGCGTCATCACGACGGCCGCCGAGGGTGGCGCGCTGATGGACGACTGGTGCCTGCCCGAGGCCGAGGCCATCCCGATCGCATTGAGCCTGAACGAGCTGCTGGGCAACGCACTGAAGCATGGCCACGACGCCCAGGTGCGCTGCCAGCTCATCTGCGACACGACCGGCGTCGTCGTCGAGATCGTCAACCCGGGCCGCCTGCCGGAAGGCTTCCTGCTGCAGAACGTGAAGAGCGGCGTGTCGGGCCTGGGCCTGGTGCGCGCGCTGCTGCCGCGGCGCAGCGCCATCCTCAGCCTGGAACAGCAGGGCGGTGACGTCGTTTGCCGGCTGGAATTGATTCCGCCAAGCGTGGTTCACAATCCGGCCATAAAACCAAGTTCTTGATTGGTCGAACGAGGGGCGCGGTGAGCAAGGGCAAGATCCTGGTCGTCGATGACGACCGACTGGTGTTGGCAACGCTGAGCTACGGGCTCACGCAGGCCGGCTTCGAGGTCATCGACGCCGACAACGGCGACGACGCCATCCTGCTCGCCCGCGAGCACCGCCCCGAGCTGGCCCTGCTGGACATCCGCATGGAGGGGCTGACCGGCTTCGACGTGGCCGCCTACCTGCGCGAGTTCCTGCAGACGCCGTTCATGTTCCTGTCGGCCTTTGCCGACGAGGCGACGGTCGCCAAGGTCAAGGAGCTGGGCGCGGTCGCCTACCTCGTCAAGCCGCTGGACATCTCGCAGATCGTGCCCGCCGTGGAGGCCGCATTCGCGCGCTCGGCGGCACCAGCCACTGCGCTCCCGCCCGCCCCGGTTGAGCGGAACGAGGCCTTCGAGCCCCCCTCCGAACTGCCCACGCTCGACGCCACGGCCCTGGCCGTCGGCGTGCTGATGCACCGCTACTCGCTGCCGCGTGACGAGGCGCTGGCCCGCCTGATGAGCCTGGCCTCGGCCGATGGCCACAGCCTGCCCGAGCAGGCGCGGCGCATCGTCGATGCGATCGAGCTGCTGGCCCGGCCCGGGCAGCGGGCCGGCTGAAGGCGCCGGCGCGGCCCGCGCCTGTGCCACCCGCGACGGTCTCAGCCGCCCGCGGGCTTGGAGACCGGTGCAGCCCCTTCCGACTGGCCCGCGATGATGGTGCCTTCCACCGCCACGCCGCGCTGGTCAGGCGATTGATCCAGCAGCGCACGGGCATCCTCCAGCGTGTAGCTGGTGAAGGCCAGTTGAGCCGTGACGCGCAGCTTGCCTTCGGGTGTCAGCTCCGCGCTGTGCCTGGCAATGCCCATGGGACGGCGGAACGCCACGACCTGCTTGCCGGTGGTGAGATCGAACAGCCGGACCTCCTTGGTCGAACCCTGGCGCACCACGGCCACGGGCCCCGCCGGCGTGTTGAACCACTGAGCCTGCCAGAAATAGTGGAAGTTGTTGGGCGAGCCATCGGGGTTCCACAGCGATTCATACGAGGTGGCGTTGTTGCACCGGTTCACCACGGCGTTCTGGCGGCGGCAGTCGCTGTAGCGGGTCACCTGCTTGTCGTCGAGCGACATCGTCAACGGCGTGAGCATGCCGCTGTCCAGATGGAACAGCGCATAGTCGTTCGGCTCCTCGGCGCCCACGACGCGCTTGGCCAGACTGAACAGGCCCGTCACGCTGCCAACCAGGCTGTCCTTGGCCGGCTGGCCGGAGGTGTCCTTCTCCAGCAGCAGCGTGCGCGTGCTCGCCACGTCACCACGCTGCAGCGGCACGGGCGTCCAGCCCGCCGGGATGGCGATGGTGCGCAACGGCTGCCCAGGCCGGAACTCGAAGGCGCTGGCTGCGCGCAGCACCAAGGCGCCCTGGGAGCTGAGCACCAGCCCGTCGCCCGCCAACGTCTGGCCGTCGACCGTCTGCACCATCCACTGGCCCGGCCGGGCGCTGACCTGCCCCACGGTCAGCGGCGCCGCTGTCCCGCGCCCACGCTTGAGCACCTGGCTGCCATCCATGCGCTGCACCAGGTAGGCGAAGTCGCCCGTGAGCGGGTCCACCGCCGCGCGCCCGACCTTGCCTTCCGGGTCCACCATCAGTTGACCGTTGACGACAAAGCCGTCCTTGCGCGGCTCGAACTGCACGGCCTGCGGCGCGGGCAGCGCGGCGATCTGCTGGGCCAGTTCCGCGGTGCCACGCACCGACGGCGGCGCAGCTGCAGGCATGGGCGCCGCCATCGGGGATACGCCGGGAGCCATCAGGGGGGCAGCCAGACCGCCGCCGTTGCCCAGGTTCTGCATGCGTGCCATGGTTTCGCGGATCTTCAGCCGCATGGTGAGTTCCTGTTCCGGACTCATCGTCTGCCCTCGCTGGGCCATGCCGCTGCGCATCTTCTCGATCAGTGCATCCTCGTCCACTGCCTGGGCATGGGTGCCCCCATGAAAGCCGATCACCATGGCGGCGGCAAGGGTGGCAAAAATCTGGCGCATCACTATTTCCTCATCAGGTGCTGGTCTGGAGACCCGTCGGCTGGCGCCCGCACGCACCGACCCATCGATCGCGCGCGCAAGCGCGGCTCGACCAGGGGCAGGACGGAAACAGGGTCAAAGACCGACGGAGGACACCAATGCGAGCGCGGGATCAGCCAGCCTGCAGGCGCAAAGGCGTGCCGGCCGCCCATCGCGCCATGGCGGGCGATGAGGCGGCCCCGCTATCGTGGCCATTCACCGTTGGTGGGCCGTAGACCGGAGGCTTTGCGACCCCGGCTTTCGCTCGGGTGTGCCGTTACGAATTGTTGCCGCACCCACGGGCCACCCGGCGTGCATTTCGCACACCCGGCCTGCAATCAGCCCAGCGTGAAGTAGAAGCGCGAGCCCTCGCCGACCGCGGACTCCGCCCAGATGTCTCCCCCATGCCGGCGCACGATGCGGCGCACCAGGGCCAGGCCCACGCCCGTGCCCTGGAAGTCGCTGGCACTGTGCAGGCGCTGGAAGACGCCGAACAGCCGCTCGGCAAAGCGCATGTCGAAGCCGGCGCCGTTGTCCGACACGACGAAGATCCTGCGCCCACCCTGCTCCGCGCTGCCGAAGCGGATGCGCGTGCAGTCCACCTTGGCGCTGTACTTCCAGGCGTTGCCCAGCAGGTTCTCCAGCACCATGCGCAGCAGCGTCGGGTCACCCTGCACGGTCAGGCCCGGCTCGATGTCCAGCTCCAGCTCACGCAGCGGGGCCGAGCGGCGCAGCTCTTCCATCACGTAACCGGCCTGCTGCGACAGGTTGACCGGCTGGCATGCCAGCGGTCGCGTGGACAGCTGGCTCAGCGACAGCAGCGCGTCGATCATGCTGTTCATGCGCGCGGCGGCGCTCATGACGCGGTCGAGGTGGTCGTTGCCGACGCGATCCAGCCGGCCGCCGTAGTCTTCCTTCAGGATGCGGGCGAAGCCCTCGACGACGCGCAGCGGCGCGCGCAGGTCGTGCGAGACGGTGTAGCTGAAGGACTCATGCTCGGAGGTCAGGTCGGGTTGAACGGGCGCGAGGGCCGGCGCAGGCGCCTGGACGCTGTCAGGCGGCCTCGCGGTGCCGACGTAGCCGGTGAAATGACCTTGCGAGTCGATGCAGGGCAGGCCGCGCAGGCACCAGCGCGCGTCGCCGTCGGCGGCGGCCAGCTGCAGCTCGGAGATGGGCTGGTGGGCATCCAGCCGCTCGCGCAGCTGGGCGGTGGGCTCGGCGGGTGCGAAGCGCTCCCACAGCAGCTGCGTGCTGGCACCGGCGCCGACCCAGCTGGACGCCGGCGCGCCCTGCGGCGCCTGCCAGCGCACGAGGCGGTGCGTGGCGTCGGTGGCCCACTGCCAGTCGCGCTGCAGCTGCGCCTGCATCAGCAACTGCTGGCGCGCGTCGCGCAGCGGCTCGGACAGGCGCTGACGTGTCAGCCGCACGCCGGCATGCCAGCCCAGCGCGGCGGCGACGAGCACCAGGACTCCGGTGAAGAACGCCGTCAGCACCAGAGCAGCGTGGGCGAGCCCCACCTCGCCGCCCAAGACCCGCATCAGGGCCAGCACGGCCAGCATGCCGAGCAGCAGCATCAGCAGCACGGCCCCGGCCAGTCCCAGGACCAGCAGCCGCATCGGCAGTCGCCGCTCCAGGCGGCGCGATGGCGCGCTGTCGTCGCTGAGGCTGTTCATGCAGATCATTGTAGGCAGCGCTTCCGCGTCCCCACGTGCATATGCACGAGGGTGTGCACAGCGCCGAATCTGTGCATTTCTTCGCGTTGGCCCCCCTACCTGCCCAAGCTACATTTGCGGGGATGCCGTGCGCCGCCCATCCATGACCGCTTCCACTCCCGCCGCCCTGCTCGATCCCGAGGCGATCAAGCGCCTGCGCGAGCTCGACCCGAGCGGCAGCAACAAGCTGCTGGAGCGCGTCGTGGCGGCCTTTTCGAGCTCGCTGGACCGCCTGCTGCCCGAGCTGGACCGCGCCCGCGAGGGCGACGCCCTCGACCTGACCATCGTGCGCCACGTCAGCCACACGCTGAAGTCTTCGTCCGCAAGCCTGGGTGCCATGGTGCTGTCGGCACGTTGCGCGGACATCGAAACGCAGGCCCGCGAGGGTCGCCGCGAGGGTCTCCCCGAACAGTTGGACGCTATGCTCAACGACATCCAACAGGTGCGCGCGGCCCTGGCCGCGCTGCTTTGACACCCAGCCTCATGCTGCCCACCGGTCAAGCCCTCGACGATCTGCCGCCGCGCCCCCGCGTGCTGCTGGTCGACGACGACGAGGTCAACCTGCTGCTGACCGCCGCGGCGCTGCGCGAGCGCGGCTTCGAGGTGACCGAGGCGGCCAGTGGCAGCGAAGCCCTGGCCCAGCTGTCCGTGCGCGCGCCCGATGTCGTCGTGCTGGACGCGCTGATGCCCGAGCTGGATGGCTTCGAGACCTGCTCGCTGCTGCGTGCCACGCCCGGCTTCGAGTCCCTGCCGGTACTGATGCTGACCGGCCTGGACGACGAGGCCTCCATCAACCGCGCCTACCAGGCTGGTGCCACTGACTTCTTCGTCAAGTCGCCGCAGTGGAGCCTGCTGGACGGCCGGCTGCGCTACCTGCTGCGCAGCTCGCGCACGCGCCACGAGCTGGAGCGCAGCAAGGCCAAGCTGGCCCGCGCCCAGGACCTGGCGCGCATGGGCAGCTTCGAGTGGCGGCGCGACGTGGCCGGCAGCTTCACGATTTCGGCCGAGGGCCTGCGCGTCTTCGGCCGCGGCCCGCAGGACCGGCTGGACTTCATCAGCGTCATGCGCATGGTGCCGGCCGACGACCGCCACGTCTTCCTGCGCCTGCTGCGCGACGTCGTCGCCCACACCTCCGTCCTCATCACCGACCTGCCGCTGACGCTGCCCGACGGCCGCCAGCGCGTCGTCCACATCGAGGCCGAGCCCGAGTTCAACGAGCAGGGCGGCGTCAGCGGCTACACCGGCATCCTGCAGGACGTGACCGACCGCCGCCAGGCCGAGGACCGCATCCGCCAGCTGGCGCACTTCGACGCCCTCACCGGCCTGCCCAACCGCCGCCAGCTGATCTGGCGCGTCGAGCGCGCCATCGAGAGCGCACGCCGCGGCGGCCACGAGGTCGGCCTGCTGCTGATCGACCTGGACCGCTTCAAGGTCATCAACGACACGCTGGGCCATGCGGCCGGCGATGAGTTGCTGATCGAGGTCGGCCGGCGCCTGCGCAGCTGCGTGCGTCATTCCGACCAGATCATGGAAGGCGTGCTCGAAGGCCTGGGCAACCGCAGCCACCGCGGCCTGGAGGCCGTGGGCCGGCTGGGCGGCGACGAGTTCGTCGCGCTGCTGCCCGAGGTGGCGGACGAACGCGACGCCGAGCGCGTAGCCGACCGCGTGCTGGACGCGCTGCGCGAACCCATCTTCGTCGGCGGCCAGGAGTGCTTCGTCACGGCCAGCGTCGGCATCGCCATCTATCCGCGCGACGGCCAGAGCATGGCCGACCTGCTGCGCAACTCCGACGTCGCGATGTACGCCGTCAAGAGCCAGGGCCGCAACGCCTCGGCCATCTACTCGCCGCAGCTGGCCGGCCACGGCAAGCAGAAGCTGGAACTGGAGAGCGCGCTGCACAAGGCGCTGGAGCGCAACGAGATCGTGCTGCACTACCAGCCCAAGATCGACGTGCGCGCCGCCCGCATGGTGGGCGCCGAGGCACTGATGCGCTGGCAGCGCGGCAACGTGCTGGTGCCGCCGGCCGACTTCATCCCGCTGGCCGAGGAAACCGGCCTCATCGTGCCGCTGTCCGAGTGGGCCCTGAAGGAAGCCGCCCGCCAGGCCAAGCTGTGGTCGCTGCAGTTCGGCTTCGCCGACTCCATCGCCGTGAACCTGCCCAGCCGCCTGTTCGAACGCACCGATCTCGTCGAGCACATCCACCAGTGCGTCAGCGCCTACGGCGTGCCGCACCGGTCCATCCAGCTCGAGATCACCGAAAACAACCTGATGAAGGACCTGCAGAACGTCATCCCGTCTCTGCATCGCCTCAACGAAGTCGGCGTCGAGATCTCCATCGACGACTTCGGCACCGGCTACTCGTCCCTCGCCTACCTGACCACGCTGCCCATCTCCGAGGTCAAGATCGACCGCACCTTCGTGCGCGACCTGGGCATCACGCCACAGAGCTCCGCCGTCGTCACGGCCATCATCGCGCTGGCGCGGGCGCTGGGCCTGCGCGTCATCGCCGAGGGCGTGGAGACGCTGCGCCAGATGGAGGTGCTGCACCGGCTGGGCTGCTCGCTGATGCAGGGGTTCCTGTTCAGCAAGGCGCTCCCGCCGGACGAGCTGGAGCGCTGGATCGCCCAGACCGTGCTGCCGCGCAAGGCCCCCTGGATCACGCAGGCCGACGGCGGCAACGACGCGGCCCGCGGCAGCCAGCGCTGAACATGAAGCCCCCACGCCCGCCCCGCGCCCTGTCCCCCAAGCGGGGGCGTCGGCGCCTCGGGGTGGCCGAACCGCACTGACCCATGCGTTCCACCCTGCCCCCGGCACAGCTCGCCAAGGCTGCGCTCCAGCGCCTGGCCCAGGCGCGGCTCGAACCCACGCCCGAGAACTACAGCCGCGCCTACGCCATCGAGGCGGGCACCGAGGCCACGCCGTCGGCCGCCAACGGCGCCGCCTCGGAGCGGCTGCAGCAGCTGATGTCCAAGCTCATCAGCCTGGCCCTGCCCTCCGGCGCCACGCGCCAGGAGCTGCAGACCACGCTGCGCGAGCAGCGGCTGGATGAACTTCAGCGCCAGGTCGACAAACTGCTGGACGTGGCCGGCCCGGCCGCCCAGGCCGAGGCGCTGGCCCAGGCCATCGAGCGCCTCGTACGCGGCCTGGAGCGCGGCGGCCGGCACTGGACGCTGGCGCGCAAGAAGGACGGCATCAACCGCGTGCTGGAGCTGGGCCGCAACGATGCGTCCAAGCTCGTCAAGCGGCTGTCGCAGCTGATCGCCAGTTGGGACAAGGACGGTGACGGCAGCGAGGTCGAGACCGACGACGAAGGCGGCACGCCCAGCCAGTTGTTCGCCGACAGTGCGTTCGCCGACACCGGCTTCCGCGACAGCAGCGGCTTCGGCGAGCTGAGCCGCACCGGGGTGCGCGACAGCCTGCCGGTACCGACGGTCGACCTCGGCCCCTGGCAGGATCTCAGCGGGGAACTCAACGGCACCGTGCGCCATGCGCTGCGCTCGCCGCAGACCGAGGCGACGCCGGCCGACGCGCTCATCCGCGAGCTCGATGCCGCCCAGGCCGAGCTCAAGGCCCAAGGTGCCAGCCCCGAGCGCGCGGCGCAGATGTCGGCGCTGTGCCTGCGCGCCCGCCACCTGCTGGACCACCGCCGCCATCTCTTCGACGAACTCGGCGGCCTGTGCCGCGAGCTGAGCAGCAGCCTCGTCGACCTGGCCGAGGACGACTCCTGGGCACGCGGCCAGGCCGAGGCGATGAACCAGACGCTGTCGCAAGGCCTGTCAGGCCGCGGCGTGCGCACCGTGGCCGAACTGCTGAGCGGCACGCGCGAGCGCCAGCGCGCGCTGCGCGACGAGCGCTCCAAGGCACGCGACGCGCTCAAGGGGCTGATCCAGCGCATGCTCAGCGAACTGGGCGAGCTGGGCCAGCACACCGACCGCTTCCAGAACAGCGTGGGCCGCTACGCCGACGCCATCGAACAGGCCGACTCGCTGGAGAGCCTGGCCGGCACCGTGCGCGAGATGGTCGAGGAGAGCCGCAGCGTGCAAGGCCTCGTCGCACAGACGCAGCAGCGGCTGACACTGGAGCACGACCGCGCCGCCGCGCTGACACAGCGCGTCGACGAACTGGAGGGCGAGCTGCGCCGGCTGTCCAACGAGGTGCACACCGACCAGCTGACCCAGGTGGCCAACCGCCGCGGCCTGATCCAGGCCTTCGGCATCGAGCAGGCCAAGTCCGAGCGCGAGTCGACCCGCGTCGCGTTGGCGCTGCTGGACATCGACAACTTCAAGAAGCTCAACGACAGCCTGGGCCACCACGCCGGCGACATCGCACTGAAATCGCTGGCCGAGCGCACGCAGGCCTCGCTGCGTCCCGGCGACATGGTGGCGCGCTATGGCGGCGAGGAGTTCGTACTGATGCTGCCCAACACGCCGCTGGACGAAGCCCAGCAGGTGCTGGTGCGGCTGCAGCGCTCGCTGTCGTCGGCGCTGTTCAACCACGAGGGCAAGGACGTCTTCGTGACCTTCTCGGCCGGCGTGACGCTGTACCGCCCCGGCGAAACGCTGGAAGCCGCGCTGGACCGTGCCGATGTGGCGCTTTACGAGGCCAAGCACACAGGCAAGAACCGCGCGTGCATCGCCGAGTGACGCCGCCTTGATGTAGCGCAGGCGAGCGCCCCTGCGCTGCTTGCCTGGCGGCGCTCGGCTGCTAGGCTCGGCGCTGAGCCCTGACGCCCATGTACCGCCCGCGCTTCGCCCTGCTCCGCCGCCTGGCCTGCCTGGCGTTGTGCACCGCGGCCGTGGCACAGGCCCAGACGTCGGTGCCGTTGTGCCTGACCGACTTCCCACCTTATGTCAGCGCCGAGCTGCCCGACGGCGGCAGCATGACCGCGCTGGCGCGCCGCGCCTTCGCGGCCGGTGGCCTCGGCGTGCAGACGCTGCACGTCCCCTGGGTGCGCGCGCTGGCGCTGGCCAGGAATGGCGACTGCGTGCTGATGACGGTGTGGCGCAATGCGGAGCGGGACGCCCTCTTCCGCTACTCGCTGCCGGTGGCGCGGATGCAGCTGGGCTTCTTCGTGCGCGCGGACCGCAAGGCGCCGCTGCCGGCCGACGCGACCATCGCCTACCAGCGGGGCTCCTACCTGCCTCCCGAGCTGGTCGGCAGCGACTACAAGCTGCACGAGCTGGTGGACCCGCGCCCCGGCGTCGAGATGCTCAACCGCGGCCGCGTGGACGCCGTGTTCTCCGAGCGCGCGAGCTTCGAATACCAGCTCGCCAAGCTGCCGCAGACAGGCAGCACCATCCGCTGGCAGGCGCCACCGCTGGAGGTCAAGACGACCTTCATGGCGATCAGCCGGGACCACCCGAAGGCCGAGGCCTGGCTGGAGTTGCTGAACCGCGAGATCCGCCAGTCCGTCAGAAATTGAACGCGAGGCGCAAGCCGCCCCAGTGCCGACCGTTGACGGTGATGGGCACGGCCGCCTCCTTCAGCAGCACGAAGCGGCCGCCACCCATGTCGCGGCGGTAGGTCTGCAGCAGGAAGGGCCGCGTGTTGCGCGCCGAGGCCAGGCCCGTGCGGTCGTTGAAGATGCGGCGGTAGCGGCTGTTGGCCGTGTTCCAGACCGTGTCGCCCGGCCGCTGCGGCTGGCAGTACTTGCGGTTGTGCGTGGCGATGTAACCGTTGCGGTCGGCAGAGATGCAGAAGACGATCTTGTCGCTGAAGGCCAGCATCTTCTCCTGCACGTCGGGCAGCAACCGGTCCGTCAGCTGGCAGAAGCGTGTCGTGTGCTGCTGCGGGTTGGTGCCATCGATGGGCCGGTAGCCCTCGTCGAAGAGGTCGGCTTCGCTGATCTGGCCTCCGCGCAGCGCGCCCTCCAGCAGCTCGCTGATCTCGGCCGCAGCCGACTGCGCGGCGCGGATGAAGGGCATGTCGTCGACCTCGATGCCGCTCTCGGCGATCTGCTCGACCAGCTCCTCAGACATGCGCAGAAAACGGTCGCTGCCGTCGAACGCGACCTTGAGGCCGTGCGTGGCTTCCGAGACCTCGCGCTCCAGTTCGTGCGCGCGCTCGTTGAGCAGGCCCATCTGTCGCCCGCTCTCGGCGGCCGACGACGAGATTCGCTGCACGTCCTGCTCGACCTCGTGGAAGGCCGCGTGGATCTGGCTGGGTTTGCCGGGCACCTCGACCAGCTCGGAGCTGAAACGGTCGATGCGCTCCTGCAGGCTGGTGACGGCACCGATGATGGCCTTGGACGAGGCCTCAACCTGGCTGGCCAGCGCCTTGACGGCCTCGGCGACGACGGCGAAGCCACGACCGGCGTCGCCCGCATGCTTGGCCTCGACGGCGGCGTTGAAGGCCACCAGTCGCGTCTGCAGCGAGATCTTCGTGATCTCGGCAGCTGCGTCGGAGACCTGGGCCAGCGTGGACGCGATGCCGGCCACCTCGCCTCCGACCACACCCAGCGCACCGCGGGCACGCTGCACGGCGCCGGCGCTCTCTGCCGTGGCAGCGGCGATGGCCGCCTGGGCCTGGCCGATCTCGTTGAGCTGACGAGCCAGCGCCTGCATGGCCTCGCCCTGCGCCTGAACGACACGCTGCGTGTCCTCCAGCGCGCCGCGCACTTCGGCGGCGTCCCGGCCGACGGTGGAGAGGGAGCGCGACAGGCGCTTGACGACGTTCATTGCCCCGCCGTCCTCGCGACGCACCGGCAACTCCTCGTTCGCAACCGCAACGGGTGAGCCGGTGGCCTTGAACCATTTCATCATCGCGCCTGTCCCCTGTTCTTCTGCGATGGGACCGCGATCAACGACGATCCCTACCAGTCTCTCAGCTTAACGCGCAACCTTGCGATGGACTGACTGTGCAGCTGGCAGACGCGCGACTCCGTGACCTTGAGCACGGCCGCGATCTCCTTGAGGTTCATGTCGTGCTCGTAGTACATGCTCATCACGAACTGCTCGCGCTCGGGCAGGTTCTTGATGGCGGCCACCAGCGCCTCGCGCATGCGGTGGTCCTGCAGCATCGCGACGGGGTTGCTGCTCTCGTCGGCGACGTGGCGGTCGAGGTAGTCGTCATCGCCATCGTCGCCGCTCATGTCTTCCAGGTAGACCAGCTGCGTGCCGCGCACCTTGGACAGCAGCTCCTGGTACTCGGCCAGCGCCAGGCCCATCTCGGCAGCGATCTCGGCCTCACTGGGCGCGCGGCCCAGGCGTTGCTCGACCTTGTGGACGGCCGCCTCGATCTCGCGTTGCTGGCGGCGCGTACCGCGGCTCATCCAATCGCCGCCACGCAACTCGTCGAGCATCGCGCCGCGGATGCGCTGGGTGGCGAAGGTCTCGAACTGCACCCCCTGCTCGGCATCGAAGCGCGACAACGCGTCCGTCAGGCCGATCAAGCCGACCTGGATGAGGTCGTCCACCTCCACGTTGGCCGGCAGCTTGGCAATCATCTGGTGCGCCAGGCGTCGAACCAGCGGGCTGTACTGCTTGATCAGCGTGCTGTTGTCGAGGCGGCCTTTGGGCGTGTACATCATCAGCTCCGCACGGCCGCCCGAAGGGGCTGAAGCGCCCCCGCGGGGGGCAGTGAACGAAGTGAACTGAGGGGCATCTGTCATCTCCGGCGAGAGTCAGTGTGCGGCAGCGATTCGGGAAGACGCCGTGCGCGCCGGGCGCAGCGGAGTCGCGTCGGAGGCGGCGTCCAGCGCGGCACCGGGGGGCGCGGCGAGCAGCAGTTCGCGGGCCAGGTGGCGCAGCTCGGACGTCAGCGGCATGTTCTGGGAATTCCTCGGGTCCAGGCAGGCCCAGTCACGCAGCACCGCGCCGAGGAAGCCGTCGGCGCAGGAGTGGAGCTGTTGCGCGATGCGGGTGGCCACGCGCAACTGAGGGTGGCTGGCCATCAACAGACTGTAGACCATCAGCCCGGCCCGTTGTGTGAGCCATTTCATGCCCGCGTAGGCTTCGGTGACGCTGGCGGGTTCGGTATCGGCCAGCAGCAGCGGGCGCACCTCGCGGTTCGCGACGACACGGGCCAGTTCGGCGGCTGGTGCGTGCAGCAGGATCACGTCGGCCTCGGGCGCCGCCGCGGCGACTGCGTCCAGGAAGGCGGCGCAGGAGCCGTTGGCATTGATATGACGCAGCGGCAGGCCGCGCGCAGCGAGATAGGTCACCTTGGGCGACAGCCGCTCGATGCAGTTGGACAGGTCCACGTGGGCCAGTTCCGACGGCTGCGGCGAATGCTCGCCGGCGTCGACGACCAGCGTCTGCAGATTCAGTTCGGCGAAGGCGGCACACAGGCCTTCCAGCAGCACGCCGGCGCCCATGACGCGCGGGTTGCTGACGACCGGCACGAAGCGGGTCTTGGAGGCAGCGAAGAGGCGGCGCAGGCCGTGGGCTTGGTCTTGAAGCATCACACCTCTTCTCAGTGGATGGCGCGCAGACCGGCGTCGGTGAGAGGGGCACCGGCGAAGATCAGGTTCACGTCGGTGTTGTCCATGCGCCAGGCGCCGGCGGCGGGGCTCTTGAGCGCGCGCTGCACGAGGGCCGTGCTGGGCAGGCGGTGCCAGTCTTCCGGCACGCGCTGGCCGTTGGCGACGCCCAGCACCTTGAGCTTGTGACGGATCAACGTGTCCAGCGCCGGGGCCAGCTTCACGGCCTCGTCGATCTTGCTGAGCACCACGCCTTCGCAGGCCGCGCCCTTCCAGGCGCCGACGACGTCCTCGATGGTCTCGCCCTGCTGGGCCGCGTTGATGACCAGCAGCTTCTTGATGCTGGGGTGGGCCAGCATCTCCAGCAGCTCCTGGGTGCGGCTGTCGCGCTGGGCCATGCCGGCGGTGTCGATGAGGACCAGCTTCTTGCTGGACAGCAGGTCCAGCAGGTCGTCCAGCGAGGCGCGGTCGTGGGCGGTGTGGACGGGCACGCCGAGGATGCGGCCGTAGGCGCGCAGCTGCTCGTGGGCACCGATGCGGTAGGCATCCAGCGTGATCAGGCCCAGCTGGCCGGCGCCGTACTTGGTCGCGAAATGGGCGGCCAGCTTGGCGGTCGTCGTCGTCTTGCCGACGCCGGTCGAGCCGATCAGCGCGAACACGCCGCCGCGGTCCTCGATGGTCGGCGCGGCCTCGTCGGTCTGCAGGTTGCGCGACAGCACATGGGCAGCCCAGGCGGTCTCGTCAGCCGGATCGGTCGGCGAGCCGGCCTTGAAGTCGGACGGGCAGCTCTCGGCCAGCTTGCGCACCAGAGCGGGAGAGAAGCCCAGCTCCAGCAGCTTCTGCGTCAGGCGCGCCTGCACGGGCTGGCGCTGCAGCTTCTCCATGAAGGCCAGCGACGAGAAGCGTTCCTCGATGAGGCCGCGCATCTGGCGCAGCTCGGAGGCCATGTCCATCTGGCTGCGCTGCGTGGCGGTCGGCTGGCCCGGCAGCGGCACGGGTTCGGCGACGCTGATGTCGCCCAGCTGGGGCACGACGCGCTGCTGCGGCGCGGCGGCGGTGGGGATGCGGATCTCGTCGCGCAGCACCGGCGGCATCGGGCGGGCCGGCGGCTGCACCGGAGCCGGTGCGGCGGCGCGCTTGGGCGCCAGCGCGGCCAGGGCCTCGGCAGCGCGGCGCTCGCGCTGGGCGCGCACGGCGTCCAGCGACACGGCGGGCGGTTGCTGTGGAGCCGGCGCGGGGCGTGCGGCGATCGGATCGGGCTGGCCGGCCATCTCGGCCTGGCGGCGACGCAGCACGCGCTCGCGGACGTAGTCCTGGAAGCTCAGCGTGCTCATCGCCAGTTGTTCGACATCGCCCTGCACTTCCGGCGCGCCGAAGCTGGGTTCGCGGCGGGCACGCTCGGCAAACGGTGCCCGGCCCTGCGGCTGGGCGGGCGCCTGCACGGACGGACGCGCCACGGTGCGCGGTGCGGTCTGGGCGATCTGCTCGATCTGGCCCATGCCTTCCGGCGCCATCGCCAGCACTTCAACGCCTTCGGGCACGTTCTTGTTCGACAGCACGACCGCGTCCGGGCCGAAGGCCTGCTTGACGAGGGCCAGCGCTTCTCGCGATGTCCTCGCGGTGAATTTGCGAACGTTCATGCTGTACCTCCAATGATGGAGCCGATGCGGATGGTGTGGGTTTCAGGGATCTCGCTGTGTCCGAGGACCTTGAGACGGGGCGCGGCGCGCTTGAGCAGGCGGGCCATGGGCGCGCGGATCAGGTCGGGGACGAGCAGCGCCGCCGGCACGCCGCGGTCTTCCTGCTTCTGGGCCGTCTCGGCGGCGCTGCGGGCCAGCGTGTCGGCGACACCCGGGTCCAGCGCGGCACCGTGCGGCGAATTGAGGGCCTGCGTGACGAGGCGCTCCAGCTCGGGCTCCAGCGCGATGACGTCCAGCTCCTTAGTGGAGCCGTAGATCTGCTGCACGATGGCCGGTGCGATGTGGGTGCGGATGCGGCGGGCCAGCTCCATCGGGTCGGTCACCGCGGCGGCGTTCTCGGCCAGGCATTCCACGATGGACCGCATGTCACGCACGTGCACGCCCTCGTCCAGCAGCAGCTGGAGGACTCGTTGCAGGGTGGCGATGCTGACCATCTTGGGAATCACGTCTTCGATCAATTGGGGCGCCTGCTTGGTGAGGTGTTCCACCAGGGCCTGCGTCTCCACGCGGCCCAACAACTTGGCCGCGTGCACTTGCATCAAGTGTGAAAGGTGGGTGGCCACGACGGTCGAGCAATCAACGACCGTAAACCCGCTCATTTGGGCCATCTCCTTCTGGCGCTCCTCGATCCACACCGCCGGCAGGCCGAAGGCGGGATCGGTGGTCTGCGTGCCGATCAGCTTCTGCGTGGCGTGGCCGGGGTTGATGGCCAGCCACATGCCCGGGTAGGCCTCGGCCTCGCCGACGACCGCGCCGCGCAGCGAGATGCGGTACTGGCTCGGGCGCAGCTCCAGGTTGTCGCGGATGTGCACGGGCGGCGGCAGGAAGCCGACCTCCTGCGCGAACTTGCGGCGCACGCCTTTGATGCGGCTCAGCAGGTCGCCCTCGCGGGACTTGTCGACCAGCGTGATGAGGCGGTAGCCCACCTCCAGGCCCAGCGTGTCCACCGGCACCAGGTCTTCCCAGGTCGCCTCGCCAGAGCCCTCGCTGGGCGGCATGATGGGCTTGACGGCCTTGGCGGCTTCCGCGGCCTGCTCCTTGCTGCGCAGCCACCAGGCCAGGTAGCCCAAGCCCGACGCGATCAGCAGAAAGACGATGTGCGGCATGCCGGGGATCAGGCCCAGCGCGCCGATGACGCCAGCCGTGATGGCGATGCTCTTGGCCGAGCCGAACACCTGCTTGCCGATCTGGCTGCCGATGTCCTTGTCCGTGCCGACGCGCGACACCACCATGGCGGCGGCGACCGAGATCAGCAGCGCCGGCACCTGGGCCACCAGCGCGTCGCCGACGGCCAGCAGGATGTAGCTATCGGCCGCCTGGCCTGCCGAGAGGCCGTGCTGGGCCACGCCGATGATGAAGCCGCCGACGATGTTGATCGCCAGGATCAGCATGCCGGCCACGGCGTCGCCGCGCACGAACTTGCTGGCACCGTCCATGGAGCCGAAGAAGTCCGCTTCATCGCCCAGCTCGGCGCGGCGGCGCTTGGCCTCTGCCTCGTTGATGAGGCCGGCGTTCAGGTCGGCGTCCACGGCCATCTGCTTGCCGGGCATCGCATCCAACGTGAAACGCGCACCGACTTCGGCGATGCGCTCGGCACCCTTCGTCACCACGATGAAGTTGATGACCACCAGGATCGCGAACACGATCAGGCCGACCGCGAAGTTGCCGCCGATCAGGAAGTGGCCGAACGACTCGATGACCTTGCCGGCCGCGCCCGCGCCGGTGTGGCCCTCCAGCAGCACGACGCGCGTGGACGCGACGTTCAGCGACAGCCGCATCAGCGTCGTCAGCAGCAGCACGGTCGGAAAGGCTGCGAAGTCCAGCGGCTTGACCATATGGGCCGCCACCATCATCACCATCACGGCCATCGCGATGTTGAAGGTGAACAGCAGGTCCAGCACGAACGGCGGCAGCGGCAGCACCATCATCGACAGCACCAGAAGCACCGCGATCGGCGCGCCCAAAGCGGCGATGACACCGGCGCGCGGGCCGATCAGGGATTGCAGCTTCTGGATCAGCGGGTTCATGGATCGACGTGGACCAGCAGGGCGGAGGCGGTGGACGGGTGGTTCATGACCTGGCGCACGGCGCGCAACCGCACGCGGCCCAGATCACCTGAGACGAGATTGTTCTGGGCGGGGTCGAAAACTTGAGCCGGAAATGAGGGGGGATTCCGGGTCAATCGCCGCGCTGGCCGGCACGCAAGTGCCGTCGCGGCAAGCGCCGCGGCGCGCTAGAAATCCTCGTCAGGATCAGGCGCCCAGCCCGCCTTGTTGTGCGGGTCGAGTTCGGGCGGCACGTGCGGATGCGGCACGTCCGGCCGCGCCACGTTGCGCGAGGCCAGCGCGGCGCGCAGCTGGTAGACGTAGGCCAGCACCTGGGCCACGGCGCCGAACAGCGCGGCGGGGATCTCGTGGTCGACCTTGGCGTGGGCGTAGAGCGCACGGGCCAGCACCGGCTGCTGCAGCACGGGGACCTTGCTCTCCTTGGCGAGGTCGCGGATCTTCATGGCCAGCAGGTCGGCGCCCTTGGCGACGACCTTGGGCGCGGCCATCTTGCCTTCCTCGTACTTGAGGGCGACGGCGTAGTGGGTCGGGTTCATGACCACCAGGTCGGCCTTGGGCACGGCAGCCAGCATGCGGCGCTTGGCCATCTCGCGCATCTTGGCGCGCATCTTGGCCTTGACCTCGAGGTTGCCTTCAACCTCCTTCATTTCCTGCTTGGCCTCTTCGCGGCTCATCTTCATGCGACGCAGCCAGAGCTGGCGCTGCAGGGGCACGTCGATGGCGGCAAACACGGCCAGCGCCACACCCAGCAGCACCAGGCCGGCCATCAGCTGCTGGCCGGCATAGGCCAGCGCCGACGGCAGCGGCACGGACATGATGCTCACGTAGGCCGACAGGCGGTCCTTCAGCACCATCGCGCCGACGATGCCCAGCACCAGTGCCAGCAGCACCGCCTTCAGCGCCGTGCCCAGGCCCTGGCCGCTGAACAGCCGCGCGATGCCGGGGAAGGGATTCAGGTGAGAGAACTTGGGCGCCAGCGGCTTCATCGTCCAGTTCCAGCCACCGCTGGCGATGTTGCTGGCGATGCCCACCAGCACCAGCACCGCGGCGATCGGCCCCATGACGGCCGCAAAGGCCAGTGTCATATCGGCGAGGCGCTCGCCCATGAAGCCCGGACGGGCCAGCAGGCTGGCGTCGAAGTGCAGGCCCGTCGCCAGCATCTGGCGCAGCCGCTCGATGATCTGTGGCCCACCCGTGGCCAGGACGGCGCCACCAGCCGTCATCATCGCGAAGTGCGGCAGGTCGCGCGAGCGCGGCAGCTGGCCCTCGGCCCGAGATCGCTGGATCTTCTTGGGTGAGGCGGGTAGGTTGCGGTCCTGAGCGTCTTGGTCGGCCATGGCGTGGATCGCCCCATTCGAGGCGCTGACCGAATTGTTCGAGGCCGACCGCCAAACTTGAGCGAGAAAAGCGGGGGGCTTGGGCGGCTATTCCCCGCCATGACGACGTGCTGCCGGCGGGCCGTGACGGAATGCCAGCAATGGGGCGCGTCCCCCGGGGTGCGGCTGGTTTACCCTTTGTCCATGCGCCTCCCCGCCCTCGCCTGGATGCTGGCCTGCAGCGCCACCGCCGCCGCGGCACAGACGCCGCTGATCATCGAGTACCGCGACAAGCCGCCCTACAGCTACACCGAGGGCGGCAAGCCGGCCGGCTTCCTGATGGAGCGCACCTTCCGGCTGCTCGTGCGTGCCGGCATCGACGCCCGCTATGCCGAGGTTCCCATACGCCGCACGTTGCAGCACTTGCAGGCCAACCAGTCGGCCCTGTGCTCGCCGGGCCTCTACAAGAACCCCGAGCGCGAGGCGTTCGCGCGCTTCTCGCTGCCCATCCACCGCGACAAGCCCCAAGTCGTGCTGGCCCACGACAACGTGGCCGCACGCATCCGCGCCATGCCCAGGGTGGCCCAGTTGTTTGCCGACGCATCGCTGCAGCCAGGGCAGCTGGAAGGCGTGTCCTACGGCCAGCAGCTCGACCGGTACCTGGCCAACGCCGCCCTCACGCCCGTGCGCGCCCAGCTGACGCCGCTGCAGCTGGCCCGCATGGTGGCAGCGCGCCGCGTGGACTACATGCTCATCGACGAGGAAGACCTGGGCTGGCTGCGCCGCGACCCCGAATTCACGCACCTGCCGCTGACACGCGTCGAGTTCGCGGACATGCCACGGGGCGAGCTGCGCTACCTGGCCTGCTCACGGCAGGTCACGCCCCAGACGATGGAGCGACTCGACCAGGCCATCCGCAGCCTCGCCCCCGAGGTGCAGGCGGATTGAGCATGAAAAAAGCCGGCGCTGGCGCCGGCTCTTGTCAAGGCCAGGAGCTGACCGGGCTCAGAAGCCCAGGCTGGCCAGCAGGTCGTCGACCTCGCCCTGGTTGGTGACGACGTCGGTGCGGCCTTCGGGGCTGACGACCGGACCTTGCAGGATGTTCGGGTCGACCTTCTCGCGCTGGTCAGGCGGCACCACCTGCACGAGCAGCTTGACAAGGCTGTCCTCCAGGTCGTTGGCCAGCGTCACGACCTTGGCGACCACCTGGCCGGTCAGGTCATGGAAGTCCTGCGCCAGCATGATGTCGGTCAGGTGGTTGTCGATGCTCGTGGTGCGGGTCTCGACGTCCTTGACGAAGTTCATGACTGCGCCGCTGGCCACCGCGCGCACCGGGTCGGCCACGATGGCGGCAGCCAGTTCCTGCGTGGCCTTGCTGATGCCAGCATGCTCGACCTTGGCCTGGTCGACCGAGTTCAACACCTTCTCGGCCGCGGCGGCCGTCTTGGTGGCGATGTAGTTCAGGCGGCTGCGCGCGTCGGGCAGGCCGTCGGTAGCCACTTGCAGCTTGGGCATGACGCCGAGGCGCTGCATGGTGTCGTGCAGCGTGCGCGTGATCGTGCCCAGTTGCTGGAACACCTCGGGAGAGACGAGTAGCGGCTCCTGCGCCTTGGCCAGTTGGTCCAACTGTTCCATCGACATGGCAGTCCCCTTTTCAGTTTGTTGTCAGATCAGGCCGCAGCGGCCAGCTTCTGCATGATCTTGAGGACTTTCTCTTCCAGCGTGGCCTTGGTGAAAGGCTTGACGATGTAACCCGCGGCGCCCGACTGGGCGGCCAGCACGATGTCTTCCTTGCGGGCTTCGGCGGTGACCATCAGCACCGGCAGGTGCTTGAGGTTGGGGTCTTCCTTGATGGCCTTCAGCAACTCGAAGCCCGTCATGTTGGGCATGTTGATGTCGCTGACGACGAAGTCGAACTTGGCGCCCTTGAGCATGTTCAGCGCTTCGACGCCGTCCTCGGCCTCTTCGCAGTTGTTGTAGCCGATCTCCTTGAGCAGGCCGCGCACGATGCGGCGCATGGTGGAGAAGTCGTCAACGACCAGGAATTTCATGTCAGCGCTCATGGCGATCCTCTCTCGATGCAGGCGGGGATTTCAGGGGTCAGCCCGCAGTCTAGTTTCTAGCGAGCCGGCACCGTGGACTGAGTTTGCGGCATTTTGCCGCTAGGCGGCATTTGCGTGAGGCCGGTCCCCGGCACTTGTGTGCTGTCGCTCTCCGCGGGCGGCGCGTCGGTATCGGTGTCGTCGGTGACGTTCTTCAGCACCGCGTCCTCGGCGTCACGGTTCATGACGATGATGCTGATGCGGCGGTTCAGTGCGCCGTTGGGGTCTTTCGCGTCCAGCAGCTTGCTGGCCGCCAGGCCCTGCACACGCAGCATGCGCGCGTCGGCCAGACCACCGGCCACCAGCTCGCGGCGCGACGCGTTGGCGCGGTCGGCCGACAGCTCCCAGTTGCTGTAGCCCTTGTCCCCGCCCGGGAAGGGCTGGGCGTCGGTGTGCCCCTCCACCGTCAGGCGGTTGGGCACCTCGGTCAGCACACTGCCGAGTTCACGCAGCAGCTCGCGCATGTAGGGCTTCACGACGGCGCTGCCGCTGTCGAACATGGGGCGGTTGCTCTCGTCGACGATCTGGATGCGCAGGCCTTCCTTGGTCATATCCAGCCGAATCTGCCCGCCGAGGGCTGCCAGCTTGGGGTTATCGGCCAGCACCTGCTCGACCTTGGTCTTGAGCTGCTCCAGCCGCGATTTCTCCGCCTTGCGCTGCTCTTCCTTCAGCGCGCGCAGCGTATAGCTGGACTTCTTGGCATTGCTGTCGCCCTCCTTGACCTGGCCGGTCTCGCGCGTGAGGTCCTTGCCGCCGCCGCGGATGACGCTGGACGAGTCGCCCGAGCCCGAACCGCCCAGCATCGCCACCTTCAGCGGCGACTGGAAGAAATCGGCAATGCCCTTCTTGTCGCCCTCGGTCGTGGAGCCCAGCAGCCACATCAGCAGGAAGAAGGCCATCATGGCCGTGACGAAGTCGGCGTAGGCGATCTTCCACGCGCCGCCGTGCGCCGCGTGGCCGCCCTTCTTCACCTTCTTGATGATGATGGGCTGGAGCTTTTTCGCGTCACCGGCCATGTCAGGCTTTCATCACTTCTTCTTGACGTGACCTTCGAGCTCGGTGAACGACGGGCGGTCACCCGAGAACAACACCTTGCGGCCGAACTCGATGGCCACCTGCGGCGCGTAGCCCTGCATGCTGGCCAGCAGCGTGGTCTTGATGCACTGGAATTCCTTGCCGGCGTCCTCGACCTTCTGCTCTAGCAGGCCGGCCAGCGGCTCGGCGAAGCCGTAGGCCAGCAGAATGCCCAGGAAGGTGCCGACCAGCGCCGAGCCGATCATGCCGCCCAGCACGGCCGGCGGCTGACCCACCGAGCCCATGGTGTTCACCACGCCCAGCACGGCGGCCACGATGCCGAAGGCCGGCAGGCCGCCCGCCAGGCGCTGCAGCGCGGCCACGGCGGCGTGTTCTTCCTGGTGGTGGGTCTCGATCTCGCTGTCCATCAGCGATTCGATCTCGTGCGCGTTCAGGTTGCCCGACACCATCATGCGCAGGTAGTCGGTGATGAACTCGGTGACGTGGTGGTCGTTGCCCACGGTCGGGTATTTCTGGAACAGCGGCGAGCTGTGCGGGTCCTCGACGTCCTTCTCGATGGACATCAGGCCTTCCTTGCGCGCCTTCTGCAGGATGTCGTACATCAGCGCCAGCAGCTCCATGTAGCGGGCCTTGCTGTACTTGCTGCCCTTGAAGCACAGCCCCAGGCCGGCGGCCGTGGCCTTGACGACCTTCATCTGGTTGTTGGCCAGGAAGGCGCCGATGGCGGCACCGAAGATGGTGATCATCTCGAAGGGCAAGGCGTGCAGGATCACGCCGATGTTCCCGCCGTGGGCGATGAACACGCCGAAGATGCAGGCCATGGAGATGGCCCAGCCGATGATGACGAACATGCGGTGTGGGGTTGAGGGTGTTCAGGCCATATCGGCCCGATAGCGGGGGGCTTGAGAAAGTATGCCGCGCCAAGAGCCGCTTGAACGCATCAATTGGCTGGCTTTGGCGCCACATTCCGCCCCGGGCGGTAAAGCCACACGAACTGGCCGTTGCCCAACTGCCAACTGGCCACCGGCGCCACATCGGGGACGGCGAAATCCAGGCTGACCAGCCAGGCCTCGGGCGCCAGCTCCGCGCAGGCCTTGGCCCACACGGGCGGCATGGACTCGGGCCGCTGGAACACGTAGACCAGCGCGAACGGCGCCCAGTCGTCGGCCCACAGATCACCCCGGCGCACGGCGGCACCGCGCGCCCGCCAGCGTGCGGCCCAGGCCAGCGGCCGGCTCCATTCCACGCCTTCGACGCGGGCGGCCGGATAGGCCCGCAGCAGCTCGCGCAGGCCGTCACCGACGCCGCAGCCGGCGTCCAGCACGCGGGCACCCGGCAGCAGCGGCGCATGCGAAGGCAGCTGCGCCAGCGCCCCACGCGGCGTGGGGAACAGCGGCGCCTCGCTCCAGCTGCGGCGCGGATACAGCCACCACAGCAGCGCCAGCGGCGCCAGCCACAGCAGGCCCGAGGCCTCGCCCTGCCATCCCAGCCCCAGCACCGACGCCGGGAAGCCCAGCGCGACGATGAGCCGACGCCAGCGCTGCGGCTGCGGCCAGCCCAGCAGCGCCCCCAGCGCCGCACCCAGGGCCAGCGCCGGCCCGGGTGCCAGGCCCGCCGCCAGCGCGCCCGCATAAAGCAGCCAGGCCGCCAGCCAGGCCAGCAGCGCCGGCAGGGGCCAGGTAGTGAGCAGCTTCACGGCCAGGGGTGGGCGGCGCGCACGGCCGAGGCCTCGTCGGCGCGGCCCGTGCCGTCCAGCACGACGGCCAGGTTGTGGGCCGCCAGGAAGCTGCCCCGGCCCGCCACGGCGCCGGGCTGCTCGGGATGCTCGCCCAGCTCCAGGCAGCGCCGGAAGGCGGCCTCCACCATCGGCAGCAGCTCGCCCGCCTGCCCGGGTTGCGTGGCCGCCATGTCCAGCAGCAGGTCGCCCAAAGCGAAGAAGAAGTCGGGCGAATCCGCGCCCGCCGCCATCTGCGGCTGGGCGAAGTCCACGGCGTGGGCATGCTGGCCCAGGCACTTCAGGCCGAAGATGCGGCGCACCGCCAGATCCAGCCACCAGGGCGACTCGGCAGCGCCCGGCAGCTCGCAGGCATGGGCGAACGCGGCTTCGGCGACGTCGTGCTCGTCGTAGACGGCGCAGTCCTTGCCGAGCTGGTACCAGAGGTAGGCGTCGTTGGGCGCGTCCTGCAGCGCCTGCTCCAGCAGGCGCCGATTGCGGCCGCGCTTGGTCGCCAGGCGCTCGTCGACATAGCCGTCATGCCCCACGACCAGCGGCAGCCGGCGCACCGGCAGGCCGTGCTGCGGCTGCTCGTGCACGCGGCCGTCGTAGCGCACCGTGCCGGGCAGCACGCGGCTCAGCCAGGCGATGGCCTCGGCGGACCGGCCCGGCGACTGGTCGAAGCGGTCGCGCAACTGCAGCGCGCCGACGAAGCCCGGCGGCGTGTCACGCAGCGCCCGCAGCGCTTCGCCGCCAGAGATCAGCCATTCGTCGGCGTCCAGCACCAAGTGCCAGTCGGCGCCGGCGAGGTCCAGCGCGCGGTTGCGGGCGGCGGAGAAATCGTCGCACCACGCAAAAGACTCGACGCGGGCGCCGTGTGCACGCGACACGCGCACGGTGTCGTCACGCGAGCCGGTGTCCAGCACCAGCATCTCGTCCACCCAGGGCTTGACGCTGTCCAGCAGCCGGGCGATGCGCGGCGCCTCGTCGCGCGCGATCACGACAAGGGCCAGGCGGTGCGGCACAGCGGCAGCATTCATGCCCGCATTGTGGTCACGCGCGTGAGGGCCTTGGCGCGCTTCAAGGCCGGAATTCCCCCATTCCACCGGGTTTCGCCCCGGCGCCTGCAGGCCTAGAGTGGCAGTCTCTCCAACGTCCGCGAGGCTCCCCATGATCCCCCGCACCCTGCATGTGATCTGGGTCGGCGACGAATCCAAGCGCCCCGACAACTGCATCGCCACCTGGCGCCAGCACAACCCCGACTGGACCGTGCGCGTCTGGGGCAACGACGACCTGGCCAGCTACGGCTGGGTCAACGCCGCGCACATGCGCGACATGGCCAAGCGCGAGCTCAACGGCGTGGCCGACCTGATGCGCTGGGAGATCCTGTATCACGAGGGCGGCTTCGTCGTGGACGCCGACAGCATCTGCAAGCGCCCGCTGGAGCCCTGGCTGTTCGAGGGCGAGGCCTGCGCCTGCTGGGAGAACGAGCTGATCCGCCCCGGGCTCATCGCCGCCGGCTACGTGGCCTCCAAACCCGAGAACCCCTTCTTCGGCCAGATCATCCTGGACCTGCAGAAGGAGCCCACCGTTGTCGACCGCATGGCCTGGCAGAGCGTCGGGCCGCTGTTCCTGACCGAGCAGGTGCGCATGCAGCGCTACTCGGGCCTGACGATCTGGCCCAGCCACTTCTTCATCCCGCGCCACTTCACCGGCCATGAATACACCGGGGGCGGCCCCGTCTTCGCAGCCCAGGAATGGGGCAGCACGCTGGGCAAGTACGACGAACTGCACAAAAGGAAAGTGGCATGACACCTCCCGCACTCGCAGCCGAACGCAAGCCCGTGGACGACCTGCCCGTCTCCCCGCTGGAATACGCCCACCAGAAGTACTTCGTGCAGAAGGTCAAGGTCGGCGAGGACTTCGTCGGCGTGCCGCGGCTGGACGCCTTCGTCGCGCTGTGCGCCGACAAGCGCGTGCTGCACGTGGGCTGCGTGGACTGGCCCATCACCGACCTGAAGCGCTCGCTGCACCTGCAACTGGACGCACATTGCCAGCTCGACGGCTTCGACATCCACGGCGAGGCCTTCGCGCTGATGCAGCCCCACCTCAAGGGCCGGCTCTACAGCGACTGGGCCGACGTGACCGGCGAGTACGACACCGTGCTGGTGCCCGAGGTGATGGAGCACGTGCCCGATGTGCAGGGCTTCCTGAAGTCGCTCGACGCTGTCGGCGCACAGCAGTACATCCTCACGGTGCCCGACGCCTACTCGTGCTTCCGCCGGCACTTCGACTACAACGCCGGCGCGCAGACCTTCGTCGAGGTCGTGCACCCTGACCACAACTGCTGGTACACGCCGTACACGCTGAGCAACGTCATCCGCAAGTACACCCCCTGGCAGATCGACGGCATGTTCTTCTTCAACGGCATGTCGCTGCTGGTCGCCTGCAGCAGGCCCGCCGCCGAGTGACTCCCGCTTCCCTGCGCAGCCAGGCCGAGGGCCTGCGCCTTGCCGGCCGCGCCGCCGAGGCGGTGGACCTGCTGATGCAGGCGCTTGCCCTCGCGCCCACCGACACCGCCACCTACCTGCAGCTCGGCTTCGCGCTGCAGGCGCTGGGCCTGCACAGCCAGGCCGCCGAGGCCTTCCGCACGCCGGCCATCCTGGCGCCGGGCAGTGTGATGGCCGCGGGCTACCTGATCCACGCGACGCAGAAGGCGGCGGACTGGTCGCAATTCGACGCCGACCTGGCCGCGCTGCGCCAGGCGCTGGCCGACAAGCCCGACACGGCGGACGACGAGTTCGGCATGCCGTTCGCCTTCGTCGGCCTGCCGCACACGCGGGCCGAGCTGAAGAAGTCCGCCGCGCTGGCCAGCCGCCACGTCGCGCGCGGCCTGCGCCCGCTGCCGGCGCGCCCGGCCATGAAGCGCGACCGCCTGCGCATCGGCTACCTGTCGGCCGACTTCCACGCCCACGCCACGGCCGCGCTGCTGGTGGACCTGCTGGAAAGCCATGACCGCGAGCGCTTCGAGGTGCGCCTGTATTCACACGGGCCGGATGACGGCTCCGCACTGCAGCAGCGTGTGCGCGCCGCTGCGGAGCACGTCGTCGACGTCACGCCGCTGAGCCTGGCCGCCACGGCCGAGCGCATCCGCGCCGACGGCATCGACATCCTCGTCGACCTGAAGGGCCACACGGCCGGCAGCCGCCTGGCCGCCCTCGCCTGCCGGCCGGCGCCGGTGCAGGTGAGCTGGCTGGGCTTTCCGGGCACCAGCGGTGCCGGCTTCATCGACTACGTCATCGGCGACCCCGTCGTCACACCGCTGGCCGACGCGGCCGACTACAGCGAAGCCATCGCGCAGCTGCCGCACTGCTACCAGCCGCAGGACCGCCGCTGCACGGTCGGCCCGGCACCGTCGCGCGCCCAGCTGGGGCTGAAGGACGGCGCGCTGGTGCTGCTGGGTGCCAACGCCGTCTACAAGATCACGCCGGCGCTGTGGGCTGCCTGGATGGACGTGCTGCGCCGGCTGCCCGAAGCGCAGCTGTGGCAGCTCAGCGGCGGCGAACAGGCGGACGCGCGGCTGCGCGAGGCGGCCGGCGAGCTGGCCGACCGCATCGTCTTCGCGCCACCGGTGGGCATGGACGAGCACCTGGACCGGCTTCAGGTCGCCGACCTGGCGCTGGACAGCTGGCCCTGCAACGGCCACACGACAACCAGCGACGCGCTGGCCGCCGGCGTGCCCGTCGTCACGCTGCCCACGGACACCTTCGCCGGCCGCGTGGCCGCCAGCATCCTGCACGCGGCAGGCCTCGCCGACTGCATCGCGGCCGACGCGCCGACCTACGTCGACCGGATCTGCGAACTGGGCCGCGACGCCCGGGCCCGCGCGGCACTGCGGGAGCGCATCGCGGCGCGGCCGGCGGGGCTTTACGACACCACGCGCTTCGCCCGCGAGCTGGAAGCGCTCTACCTGCGGATGTGGGCCCGGGCGCTGGCCGGCCAGGCGCCGTCGGCCCTGCCGGCCGATCAGCACGCCGCCATCAGCTCGACTGCCAACAAGCCGAAGCCGCACGACGCGGCGCTGGAATCGGCCGCAGCAGCCTACGCCGTGGCGCAATACGACCAGGCCGCCAAGAGCTGCCGGCGCGCGTTGAACCTCGACCCGCACAACACCGCGGCGATGAGGATGCTCGGCAGCATCGCGGCGCGGCAGAAAAAGCACGTCGAGGCGGTCAAGTGGTTGACGATGGCCTGCAAGCAGGCGCCGACCGATGCCGCCACGCTGTACGAGCTCGGGCGCGCGCAACGCGCGGCCGGCGACCGGGCGGGCGCCCTTTCCAGCCTGCAGCGGGCCTTGGCCGTCCAACCCGACCTGCTGGAGGCGCTGCTGGAAACGGCCCGGCTGCGGGTCGAGCTCAAACAGCTCGACGACGCGGCGGCGGTCCTTCAAACGGCGATCAGCCACCACCCGCTGGAGATCGGCCTGTATCTCGAGCTGGCCCGGCTGCTGCGGGGATCGGGCCGGACCGCCCAGGCGGCTGAAGTCCTGCTGCTGGCGCAAAAGCAGGCGCCCGATGATGCGAATGTCTATGCCGACCTGGGCAGCGACCTGGCGGGCCTCGGCAACTGGGAGGGCGCGGCGACCTGCTTTGCGGCGCGCTGCGGCCTGCTGCCGGGCGACGCCGTCAGCCAGTACAACTGGGGCGTCGCGCTGCACGAACTGAAGCGCCCCGCCGAGGCCATCGAAGCCTTCGAGCGCGCCATCGGCCTGAACGCGAACTACGCCGCGGCCTATTTCGCACTGGCGCTGGCCTACAAGGACCTGGGCGCCCTGGACGCCGCGCTGATGGCCCTCGATCTGGCGGTGGCCGCCAAGCCCGATGACCCGCGCTTTCCGCTCGAGCGGGCCCGCGTGCTGCTGTCGCTGAACAATCCGGCGCAGGCGCTGCAGACGCTCGACGCGCTGCTGCTCACCCACCCGAAATCGGCCGAAGCGCTGAACGTGAAGGGCGTGGCGCTGAAGGGGCTGTACCGGCAGGACGAGGCGCTGGCGGCCTACGACCAGGCCATCGCCCTGCAACCCGGCCTGGTCGATGCCCGCAACAACCGCGCGAACCTGCGGCTGCTCAAGCGCAACTTCAGCGCCGCGCTGGCCGATCTGGACGAGGTGAAACGCCTGCAGCCCGACAGCCCCGGCCTGGCGGGCATCCGGCTGTACACCGCCATGCACATCTACCGGTGGACCGATTTCAGCGACACGCTGCCGGCGCTGGTCCGGGGCGTCGAGCAGGGCCAGGCCAGCGTCCAGCCGTTGGCGATGGAGTGCTTCATCGACGACCCCGACGTCCAGCAGAAGGCCGCCCGCGCCTGGGCGGCGTCCATTGCCCGCCCACAGGGCGTCTGGCAACGCGCGCCGGGAACCCGGCGGCCCGGGCGGATCAGGATTGCCTACGTCTCCGGAGACTTCAAATCCCATCCCGTGTCGTTCCTGATGGCGGAAGTCTTCGCGCTTCACGACCGCGACCGGTTCGAGGTCATCGCGCTGAACTACGGCGCGGCCTCGAACGACCCCATGCAGGACCGGCTGCGGCAGTCGTTTGACCAGTTCTACGACGTCGAGCGCCTGCCGGACCAGCGGATCGCCGAACTGGCTCGCAGCCTCGACGTCGATGTCGCGATCGACGTGTCCGGCTTCACCAGCGGCGCGCGCACGACCCTGTTCGCCTGGCGCCTGGCGCCCGTGCAGGTCATGTACATCGGCTATCTCGGAACCTCCGGCGCCGACTTCTACGACTACGCCATCGCGGACCCGGTGATCATGACGCCCGAGGTCCGCCCGTTCTACGACGAGAAGGTCATCACGCTGCCCTGGTACCAGGCCAATGACCGCCAGCGCCCCCGCCCGCACCCGCAGGCTTCACGCACGGACCTCGGCCTGCCGGAGCAAGGCTTCGTGTTCTGCTCTTTCAACAACCCCACCAAGCTGACGCCGGCCACGTTCGACGCCTGGGTCGAGATCCTGCAGCGCGTGCCGGGCTCGGTGCTGTGGGTGCTGGGGGAGGAAGAGGTGGCGAAGCACAACCTGCGCGAGAACGCCATCGCCCGCGGGCTGGACCCGTCGCGGCTGGTCTTCGCGAGCCGCAGCTCGCGGGAGACCTACCTGGGCAACTTCGCGTCGGCCGATCTGTTCCTGGACACCCTGCCCTACAACGCCGGCACCACCGCCAGCGACGCGCTGTGGATGGGCCTGCCCGTGCTGACGCAAAAGGGACGCTCGTTCGCGGCGCGCGTTGCCGCCAGCGTTCTGGAGAGTGCGGGCCTGCCCGATCTCGTCGCGGCAACGACCCGCGATTACATCGACCAGGCGGTGCAGCTGGCCACGCAGCCGGGCCTGTTGAGCGGGCTGAAGCGCCGGCTGCTCGATTCGCGGGCCACCTGCCGCCTCTTCGATGCACCGGCTTTTACCGCGCATCTGGAGGCCGCCCTGGCCCGGGCGGTGGACCTTCACGAAGCCGGCAGCGCGCCGATGGACATCGACATCGCGCCCTGACCGGCTCGGCAGGCGGCCGACGGGCCGCCCGACGCCGTCAGTGCATCTGGATCGCGCCCTGGGCGCGGCCCTTGCCGGCGCGTGCCGGCGGGTTGCACAGGCCGCAGATGAAGTGGCGCGACATCTCGTGCGGGTGGGTGACGAACTGGCCGTTGCACTTGGAGCACTTGGTCAGCGTCAGCATGCCGTTGTCGACGAACTTCACCAGGCGCCAGGCGCGGGTGACGGACAGCATGGCTTCCAGGCCCTGAGCCTGCGTCTGCTCCTGGTAGAGCTGGTAGGCCTTGATGACGGTGTCGATCTCGTCCATCTCCGCGGCCTTGTTCAGGTACTCGTGGATGTTCAGGAACAGGCTGGCGTGGATGTTGGGCTGCCAGGTCATGAACCAGTCGGTCGAGAACGGCAGCTGGCCCTTGGACGGCGACTTGCCGCTCACTTCCTTGTACAGGCGCAGCAGGCGCTCGTAGGACAGGTCGGTCTCGGACTCCAGCACCTGCAGGCGGGCACCGAGGTGGATCAGCTGAACGGCACGTTCGATCTGCTTGGCTTCGGTGAGGATGCTCTTGACGCGCATGGTGTGGGCTCCGGAATCTGTGACTGGGTGGGCAGCGAAGGGGTCGCGAGATCAGGCGTGCTCGTGGCGGCCGGCCATCAGGATCGAGGCGTGGAGACGGGACACCGACTCGTTCGCGCCCGGCTTGCTGTGGTTGGTCAGCAGGCCCCACACCAGGTCGTCGCTCATGCGGAAGGCGCACAGCAGCGTGTTGCCGGAAGCGATCTTCATGATCTGCGCCGGGCTCAGCATACCGATCAGCGTCGCGGTCTCTTCGCTGATGCCCAGGCGGTACAGTGCCTGTTCGCGGTCCGCGCGGATCAGGCTCTGGGCCAGCATCAGGTAGGACAGGTTGGCTTCACGGATCTCGGCGAGCATTTGGTCGGCGTTCATGGCGGTTTCCGTTTCAGAGGTAGAGGGGTGTTGCGGATCAGTGAAACGGATTGTGTTGACCCGCCTTCTCGAGCGATATCAGGCAGCGTCGGTGCCCGGCGTCACCCTGGCAGGAAGGCCTTGTCAGGCAAATTCCTACAGCTGCGTCGGGCCTGAAAACACCGAGGCCCCGGCAGCTTGCGCTGGCGGGGCCTCGTAGAGAAATGGGTCTGGCGTGTCAGCCGCGCTCGCGCTGCAAGCGCTCCAGCTCGATCATGGCCACGGGCACCAGCTCCGGCGCTTCGGCCTGCAGACTGTCGCGGCCGGCGCCCTGCTGCAGCTCCGTCAGCACGCCGATGGCGCGGTCCGTCTCGCCCAGGCCCGACAGCGCGAAGGCCAGCGTGTAGAGGCTGGGGCCGTGCAGCGGCTGCGCCTGCAGCGCGCGGTCGGCATAGCCGGCCGCGTGCTCCAGCTTGCCGGCGGCCAGCAGCAGCGCGGCCATGTCGGACAGCAGGTCGTGGCTCAGCGGCTCGTCCTGCAGCGCGTTGTAGAGCAGGCCCAGGCCGCCACCGATGTTGCCCTTGGCCGCTTCCGCGAAAGCGGCGTTGCGGGCTCGCGCCAGCAGCAGCTTGGGGTCGTTGCTGGGCGCGGCGACCGGGCGGTGGGCTTTCTTGGCGGTACGGGTGGCAGTCGTCAGGGCTCGCATGGCGGGGCTCCAGGCCGGCGCTGGGGTTCGGCCGGGTTGGATCGCACTTTAGGAAGCAGCGATGGCACCGATCCCTGGAAAAGCCGGGGTTTCGGGGCGCGCTTTACAAACCAGTCGTCGATCCAAGGAACAGGCTGTTGCAGCGCCTTTTATTCAAAAGATCACGCTCTTGACAAATCGACCTAAAGAAACATCGGCCGCGCACCGATAGCCATTCCAACGGCGCTGCAAACAGTTCCGTGGTCCGGCTGGAAGGCCGAAGGGGTGTGACATTGCTCACAGGCGACGACTCGCCCCAACGGACGACCAGCGTCGGGCGTCGCCGCAAAGGCCTGCCGCAAGGCGAGCTGGAGCGGACCGCACGGGTGCCACACCCGGGCACCTGGGTCTTCGTCCGGCGCTGTTGCCGGGTTATCTCTAGCTAAAGGAAGCGCAAATCATGGCCTCGGTCATCAACACCAACCTGCTGTCGCTGAACGCGCAGCGCAACACGTCGGCCTCGCAGTCCGCGCTGGCCACTGCCATGCAACGCCTGTCGTCGGGCTTGCGCGTCAACTCCGCCAAGGACGACGCCGCCGGCCTGGCCATCTCGGAGCGCCTGAACGCCCAGGTGCGCGGCTCCAACGTCGCCATCCGCAACGCCAACGACGGCATCTCGCTGTCGCAGACGGCTGAAGGCGCGCTGTCCAAGGTGACGGACTCGCTGCAGCGCATGCGCGAACTGGCGGTCCAGGCCCGCAACGCCACCAACACCAGCGCCGACAAGGACTCGCTGGACAAGGAATTCGGCGAACTGTCCAAGGAAATCCAGCGCGTGCTGGGCGGCACGACCTTCAACGGCCGCGCCATCCTGGCCACGTCGGACGCGGGCACGCAGACCTTCCAGGTCGGCGCCAACGTGACCAGCAACGACCGCATCGACGTCGTCACGACCGACATGACGACCGCGTCTGAAATCACGCAGGTGGCCGGCACGGACAACACCGGCGCAGGCCGTGCGGTCATCGACAACACCGCCAGCGGCACGGGCATCGACACCGTCATCTCCAACATCGACACCGCCATCAACAAGGTCTCTTCCGAACGCGCCAACCTCGGCGCTGCGCAGAACCGCATGGACCAGGTGATCTCGAACCTGCAGATCTCGGTGGAGAACCAGAGCGCTGCGAAGAGCCGCATCACCGATGCCGACTTCGCGCAGGAAACCGCCAACATGTCCCGAGCGAACATCCTCCAGCAGGCAGGCAACGCGATGATCGCCCAGGCCAACCAGGTGCCCTCGCAAGTCCTGTCCTTGCTTCGATGAAGCCGGGCCAGCACCGCTGGCCCTGAGTGAAGCCTCCGCTCCGAAGACGGAAAAGCTCACGCCACCAGCACAAGCACCTTGATCGCCCTCCCGCCTGGCGCGGGGGGCGCTTTTGAGGCGCCGTGCAAAAAGGATTCAAGTCAATCCATCGTCTCGACGATAAGCATCTCAACGGGTTCGCGATTCATTCGAGGACTACGTACCAGACGCCTCGTCAACGAAAGGATTGAGTCATGCCCCAAATCATCAACACCAACCTCGCCTCGCTCAATGCCCAGCGCAACACGGCGATGTCGCAATCGTCGCTGTCGGTCTCGATGCAGCGTCTGTCCTCCGGCCTGCGTGTCAACTCGGCCAAGGACGACGCTGCAGGCCTGGCCATCGCGGAGCGCATGAACGCCCAGGTGCGCGGCTCGCAGGTCGCGATCCGCAACGCCAACGACGGCATCTCGCTGGCGCAGACGGCTGAAGGCGCCCTGTCCAAGGTGGGCGACTCGCTGCAGCGCATGCGTGAGCTGGCCGTGCAGGCCCGCAACGCGACCAACACCAGCGCCGACAAGGATTCGCTGGACAAGGAATTCGGCGAGCTCGCCAAGGAAATCCAGCGCGTGCTGGGCGGCACCACCTTCAACGGCAAGGCGGTGCTGGCCACGACCGACGCGGGCACGCAGACCTTCCAGGTCGGCGCCAACACCACCGGCAACGACCGCATCGACATCGTCACGACCGACATGACGACCACGTCGGAAATCACGCAGGTGGCGGGCACGGACAACACCGGCGCCGGCCGCGCGGTCATCGACAACACGGCTGCCGGCACTGCGATCGACACCGTCATCGCCAACATCGACACCGCGCTGGACAAGGTCAACGGCGAGCGCGCGACGCTGGGCGCTTCGCAGAACCGCTTCGACGCCGTCATCTCCAACCTGCAGGTCGCGGTGGAGAACCAGAGCGCCTCGCGAAGCCGCATCATGGATGCCGACTTCGCCCAGGAAACCGCCAACCTGAGCCGCGCGCAGATCCTGCAGCAGGCCGGCAACACGATGGTGGCCCAGGCCAACCAGCTGCCCAACCAGGTGCTGGCCCTGCTGCGCGGCGGCTGATCGCCGCCCGCAACACCCGGCGCCGCACCCCGAGGGGTGGCGGCGCCGGGCTTTTGATTGGCGGTGGTTTGGCCCGTTGATCGGGCTTTTGGGAATCAGGCGCACTTTCAGAATTCAGGCCATCGGATTGCCTTTCATGCGATCCGGACCGAATTCCCGAGGAGTGCGTAAATGCCCCAGACCATCAACACCAACATCGTCTCGCTAAACGCGCAGCGGAACCTGAACGCCTCGCAGTCGTCGCTCGCGACGTCGATGCAGCGGCTGTCATCCGGCCTGCGCGTGAACTCCGCCAAGGACGATGCGGCCGGCCTGGCGATTGCCGAACGCATGAACACCCAGGTGCGCGGCATGAACGTCGCCATCCGCAACGCCAACGACGGCATCTCGATGTCGCAGACGGCGGAAGGCGCGCTGGGCAAGCTGGCCGAGAACCTGCAGCGCATGCGGGAACTGACGGTCCAGGCCCGCAACTCCACGAACAGCAGCTCCGACAAGGACTCGCTGAACAAGGAATTCGACCAGCTGGGCCAGGAAATCTGGCGCATCGTCAACGCGACGACGTTCAACGGCAAGCCCATCCTGGCGGACACCAGCGGCCAGCCGCAGACCTTCCAGATCGGCGCCAACACGACGACGAACGATTCCATCTCGATCAGCTCAATGAATTTCACGGATCCTGCCGCCGATCCGACAAATCCAACGCAGCCGAACCCCATTGCCACCCTGCTTGGCGGCGGCACCAGCCCCTTCCCAGCGCTGATCGACAACACGGCCGACTTCGCGACGCTGGGCACAGTCATCGACAACATCGACCTGGCGCTGACCTCCGTGAACAACGCCCGTGCCGTGTACGGTGCGACGCAGTCACGCTTCGACGCCGTGATCTCCAACCTGCAGGTCGCCGTCGAGAACCAGACCGCCGCCCGCAGCCGCATCATGGACGCCGACTTCGCCTCGGAAACCTCCAACATGAGCCGGGCACAGATCCTGCAACAAGCCGGTAACGCCATGGTCGCCCAGGCCAACCAGCTGCCGCAGCAGGTGCTGGCGCTGCTGAAGGGCTGACACCGCCGCCGGCTACGCAAAAAATTTACAAACCGGGGCCTAAAGTTCCGGATCGGCCGGCCGATATCCCCCTGGCATATCGGCCTTTTTTGCATTGCTGAGCCATGGCCACAATCTCATCTCTCGGTCTAGGAAGCGGTCTCGACGTCGAATCCATCATCACCAAGTTGATGGCGGTCGAGCAGCAGCCCATCACCGACATCAACAACAAGACGACCGGTCTCAAGACCAAGCTGTCGACATACGGCCAGATCCAGAGCGCCCTGTCGACGCTGCAGACGGCCGCCAACAAGCTCAACGACCCGACCACCTGGGCCGGCACCAAGGCGACCACGAGCGACAGCACCGCCGCCTCCGTGACCGCGTCCAGTGGCGCGGCGGTCGGCACGGCGTCGCTCAGCGTCAGCCAGCTGGCCGCGTCGCAGACGCTGGCTTCCACCACCTTTGCCAGCAACACGGCCACCGTGGGCCAGGGCACCCTCACGATCGAACTCGGCACCTGGGGCACCGACAGCACCGGCGCCGCCACCTTCACGTCCAAGCCCAACACGACCGCGGTCACCGTCACCATCGGCACGGGCCAGGACCAGCTGGCCCAGGTCCGCGACCAGATCAACGCTGCCGGCGCCGGTGTCACGGCCTCCATCGTGACCGACACCACCGGCTCCCGGCTGACCCTCACGTCGCGCAACACCGGCGAGAGCAACGCCTTCCGCGTCACGGTCAACGATGCCGACGGCAATGGCAGCGACGCGTCGGGCCTGTCGCAGCTGGCCTACGACCCCAGTTCGTCCGCCAGCCAGATGACGCAGACGCTGCCGGCCGCCAACGCCCGCGCCATCCTGAACGGCCTGCCGATCAGCTCGGAGAGCAATTCGCTGACCTCCGCCATCGACGGGCTGAACATCACGCTGCTGCGGACGATCCCGCCGACGGCGCCCGTCATGCTCAGCGTGACGCAGGACGCCGACGCCATCAAGAAGGCCGTCACCGACTTCACGACGGCCTACAACGCCGTCAACGCGCTGCTGCGCAGCCAGACCAAGGTCGACACGTCCACCCTCACGGCCGGCATGTCGGCCGATGCGATCGCGGCCGCACAGGCGGCGCGTGCGTCCAGCCTGCAGGGCGACTCCACGGCCATCGGCCTGCAGTACCGGCTGCGTGGCGTCGTGGGCGGCGCGACGTCGCTGGGCGGCTCGCTCTCGCGCCTGGCCGACGTGGGCCTGGCACCGAACTCCGACGGGAGCCTGCCGACCGCCGGCGCCAAGCTCGACTCCGCCCTCGCCAACATCGGCGACCTGAAGCAGTTCTTCATGGGCGTGGACAAGAACGACGACAGCAACGACGGCTTCGCCCAGCGCATCAGCCAGCTCGTCAGCGACGCCCTCAGCGTGGACGGCAGCATCTCCACCCGCCAGAAGGGCATCCAGAGCAACATCGACAGCAACAACAAGCAGGTTGCCGACCTCACCGACCGCTCCGCGAACACCGAGAAGCGCTTGCGCGCCCAGTATTCGGCGCTCGACACCAAGATGAGCCAGCTGAGCAACCTGTCCACCTACATGACCCAGCAGATCGCCCAGTTGAACAAGTGACGGCGCGCCCTGCGCTCCTGACTCAGGCGACCTGCGGGTCGCCTTTTTGTTGCCCGTTTTTTGCCCAACACAGCGGCGCGGCCGGCGCCGCTTTTCAATCCAGCAAAAAAACCTCACAGTTGCCGCCGAGTTCCGGGATGCTCCGGCTCAAGTTCTCCCGGGGGGAGGCCGAAAAACAGTCAACACGACACGCCACCCTCCCATCCCATGTACGGCAACATGTCTTCCCCCTTCGCAGCCCGCAACCAGAGCGCGTCGATGTACGCCAAGGTCGGTCTGGAAACCGATGTGCATTCCGCGACGCCGCACCGCCTGGTGACCATGCTGTTCGACGGCATCTTCGATGCCATGGCCCAGGCCACGCAGGCCATCCAGGCCGGCAACGTCGAACTCAAGGGCCGGTCGCTGTCCCGCGCGGTGCGCATCCTCGACGAAGGCCTGCGCGCCGGCCTCGACCTGTCGGCCGGCCAACTGGCCACCGACCTGCGCGAACTCTACGGCTACGTCTGCATGCGCCTCACGCAGGCCAACCTCAGGGGTGACCTCGCCGCCATCCAGGAATGCCAGCGCCTGCTCAGCCCCGTGCGCGAAGCCTGGGCCGCCATCGGCAACACTCCCGCAGCCCTGGGCGCGAACGCTGCCCGCGCCGCTTGAGTGCCGCCTCCCGCACACATATCCGGTGACCCTGCCATGAACTCCGAACTGCTGAACTACTACGAAGCCATCGAGCAGGCCAGCGCCGACATGCTCTCGGCCGCACGCACGGGCAACTGGGACGAAGTCGTCAAGCTCGAAGGCGCCTGCGTGCTGCTGATCTCGCAGCTCAAGGCCGCCGCCAACCAGGCCCAGCTCGCACCCGGCGAGTCGCAGCTGAAGACGCGCATCATGCAGCGCATCCTGCTCAACGACGCCGAGATCCGCCACCTCGCCGAGCCCTGGCTGGAAGACCTCGACCAGGTGATGAAGGGCAAGAGCCGGATGGTGCATTGAGCCCCTCGTCCGGACTCGCCTGCTGAACGCGGCGAGTCCAGCCGGTCCCCCGAGGGGACGGCGATGCAAGCGGCATCGAGCCGCCTGCACATCGCCCAAGGCGAGCCGGCTTGGGAGCGGCCCGGCGCTCGGCCCGCAAGCGTGATGCGTGCACGCACCGAGCCTCCGCCTCGCGACTACCATCACCGGCATGAGCGCCCCTGAAGCCGCCCCCGAAGAATTGCGGGTCACCGCCGCCGCCGAGATTGCGGCTTACCTGCAGCAGCTGCAGCGCGAGAACGCCGCCGTGCTGCTGAACGGCCCGCCCGGGCGCAGCCTGAGCAGCCGCATCTGCGCGCTGGACACCGGCGCCGACGTGCTGGGCCTGGAGATCGGCGCGGACCCCGACGGCATCAGCCAGGCGCTGGTGGCCGGTGGCGAGATCACCGCCGTGGCCTACCTCGGCACCATCAAGCTGCAATTCGAGCTGGGCGCCGCCGTCCTCGTCAGCGGCGACCAGGGCGCCGTGCTGCGCAGCAGCCTGCCCGAGCGGCTCTACCGTTTCCAGCGCCGCCAGTCGTTCCGTGTGCAGCCGGCCGGCAGCGTCTACCCGCGCGTCATCGTGCCGGGCGGCGAAGAGTTCGGCCGTGCGCTGCGCGTGCTGGACATCAGCGTCGGCGGCCTCGCCCTGGCCCTGCCCGCGAGCTCGGGGCTGCCGCTGCCGATCGGCCAGGTGGCCGCCGGCCTCGTGCTGGAGCTGGACCGCATCACGGCGCTGCGCATCGCGCTGCTGCCGCACCACGCCAGCCCCATCGCCGACGACCCGCAAGGCACGCTGCAGCTCGGCTGCGCCTTCGTCGACCTCGACACCGCCGCCAGCCGCGCCCTGCAGGTCTACGTGGACCAGACGCAAAAGCGCCGCCGGCTGCTGAAGCTGGACGCATGAGGGCCACCCGCAGCCGCGGCTTCACGCTGATCGAGGCGGTCTTCGTGCTGGCCGTGCTGGGCATCGTGCTGTCCGCCGCCGTGCCCAGCTACGCCAGCTACCTGGCCCGCCAGCGCCTGCGCCACGTGGCCGAGCTGCTGGAGATGGACCTGCGCCGTGCCCGCGAGCTCAGCGTGAACGAGGGCCGCGACATCCACGTCAGCTTCCACAGCGGACCGCAGTGGTGCTGGGGCGCCAGCCGCGCGTCGACCTGCGACTGCGCCACGGGCCTGCCTCGCTGCGACCTGGGCGTCGTCGACCACCGCGACTACAAGGGCACGCTGCTGCAGTCGGGCCAGAGCATCACCTTCCAGGCCGGCCTGGGCCGCGCGCTGGACTGGACACGCATCGGCATCTCCAACGACAAGAACCAGCAGCTCTACCTGGACCTCAATCCGCTGGGCCGGCCGACGATTTGCGGGTCGGATGCCCGCAAGGGTGCTTGCTGACCACCGCTGGAGCCCCACGGTTTTCGGGCCGAGCGCCGGGCCGCCCCAAGCCGGCCCGCCTGGCGATGTGCAAGCGGCTCGATGCCGCTTGCATCGCCGTCCCCTCGGGGGCTGAGGCTGGACACATGGTGCCCAGTGGGCGGCATGTGCCTGCTGAAGGGCTGCGGCACTGCCGCAGCGCGGTCTGCAAGACCGACCGGGTTCGCCGCGTACAGCGGGCGAACGTGGGCGAGGGGTCCGTCACACTTGCATGTTCATGATCTCGGAGTAGGCCGAGACGAGGCGGTTGCGCACCTGCAGCGTGGCCTGGAAGCCGATCTGCGCCTTCTGCATGGAGACCATGGTCTCTTCCAGGCTGACGGTCGGGTTGTCCAGCTGCACCTCGCGCTGCAGGCGCGTGGCCTCGTTCTGCTGGGCGCTGACGTTCTTCAGCGCCTGCGTCATCGCATCACCGAAGCTGGCGCCCGTCGTGGCCGCGGGCTTGGCCGACAGCGGCGTGCCGTTCACCGCCAGGCCCGCTCGGGCGGCGGCCTGGGCAAAGTCGAAGGGGCGCAGCTTCATGTCCATGGGGCAGGACTGTGGCAGCTCGTCACACGCGCGAAACAACGAGATACGCGGGCGGGGTCGGCTACTTCGGCGCTTTCTTGAGGGGGTGCGGCACGAATAATTTGCGCCATCGGCCGATTCCCGGCCTTCCCTGCCGTCTCGCCCTCCGATGGACACAGCCCTGAGCGCCCCCGCTGCCACCGCCCCGGTGATGATCAACCCGGTCGAGGCGCAGCCCACCTTCGTGCAGCGCCTGAACGGCCTGCCGCTGCGCAGCAAGTTGACCATGGGTGCCGGCCTGCTGGCGCTGGCGGGCGCCGTGCTGGCCATCACGCTGTGGTCGGCCCAGGGCGACTACCGACCGCTGTACAGCGGCCTGGCCGACAAGGACGGCGGCGAGGTCATCGGCCAGTTGGCCGCGCTGCAGGTGCCCTACAAGCATGAAGCCGGCGGCACCATCCTCGTGCCGGCCGGCCAGGTCTACGAGCTGCGCATGAAGCTGGCGGCCATGGGCCTGCCCAAGGGTGGCGGCACCGGCGCTGCGGCCGGCTTCGAGCTGATGGACAAATCCTCCATCGGCCAGACGCAGTTCGCCGAACGCCTGAACTTCCAGCGCGGCCTGCAGGGCGAGCTGGCACGCACGATCAAGGAACTGGCTGACGTGGCCGACGCCCGCGTGCACCTGGCCATCCCGCAGCAGAACGGCTTCTTCCGCGAGCAGCAGAAGCCCAGCGCCAGCGTCATGCTGACGCTGCGCGGCGGCCGCACGCTGGACCGCAACCAGATCGCCGGCATCGTGCACCTGGTGTCCAGCAGCGTGCCCGAGCTGAGCCCCAAGAACGTCAGCGTGCTGGACCAGACCGGCGCCCTGCTCTCGCAGACCGGCAACGACAACGCCACCGGCCTGGACACGCAGCAGCTGCAGTTCAAGCAGCAGGTCGAGGCCGGCTACAACAAGCGCATCTTCGAGCTGCTGGAGCCGGTCGTCGGCCGCGACAACCTGCGCGCCACGGTCACCGCCGACCTGGATTTCTCGCAGACCGAGGCCACCGCCGAGGAATTCCGCCCGAACCAGGGCCCCAACACGCAGGCCTCGGTGCGCTCCAGCCAGAACAGCGAGAGCACCAACGCCAACGCCGCGCCGCCCACCGGCGTGCCCGGCGCCGCCACCAACCAGCCGCCGGTGCCGGCCACCGCGCCCATCAACGGCGCCAGCGCGCCGCTGCAGGCCGCCCAGGGTGGCGCGGGCCAGAACAGCAGCCGCAAGGAACAGGTCACCAACTACGAGGTCGACAAGACCGTGCGCGTGACGCGCGGCTCGGTCGGCAACGTCAAGCGCCTGAACGCGGCCATCGTCGTCAACCACCGCACGGTGACCGACGCCAAGGGCAAGACGACGACGCAGCCGGTGTCGGACGAGGAGATCGCCCGCCTGACCGACCTCGTCAAGGAGGCGATGGGCTTCAACGCCGAGCGCGGCGATTCGGTCAAGGTCATCAGCGCCCCGTTCATCGTCGACAAGACCGAGCCTGTGGACGTACCGGTGTGGAAGCAACCCTGGCTGCTGGACATCGCCCGCAGCGCCATCGTGCCGCTGGCTCTCGTCGCCATCGCGCTGATCGCCGTGTTCGGCATGATCCGCCCCGCCATCAAGGCCGCCATGCCCAAGCCGCCGGAAGAGAAGCCCGAGACGGTCGACGAGGTGGTGGACGACCCCGAACTGCTGCCGGGCGTCGCGGGCATGCCCAAGCTCGAAGCGCCGCTGCACAACGACAAGCTCGACCGCGCCCGTGCCCTGGCGCGCGACAATCCGGTCGCCGTCGCCAACATCGTGCGCGACTGGATGGAAGGCCAGACGGCATGAAGTTGAGCCCCTCGTCCGGTCACGCCGCGCTGAACGCGGGCGTGCCCAGCCGGTCCCCCGAGGGGACGGCGATGCTTGCCGGATCGACCGGCAAGCACATCGCCATGGCGGGCCGGCTTGGGAGCGGCCCGGCGCTCGGCCCGCTGAGGACGGCACGACGCTTCGTGTAAGGTTTGATCATGGACGACAAGGGCATCGAGAACGCCGCAATCCTGTTGATGTCGCTGGGCGAAGAGGAAGCCAGCGAGGTCTTCAAGCATCTGTCGCCCAAGGAAGTGCAGGCGCTGGGCGAAACCATCGCCAAGCTCAAGGTCATCAAGCGCGCCCAGGTCGAGGAGGTGCTCGACAAGTTCGACTCGGTTGCCGAGACGCACAGCACGCTGGTCACCGACACCGACGAGTACGTGCGCGCCGTGCTGCGCAAGGCGCTGGGCGAGGACAAGGCCAACCTGCTGCTGGACCGCATCCTGCAGGGCAGCGACGTGTCGTCCATCGAGAGCCTGAAGTGGATGGACGCCGCCAGCGTGGCCGAGCTGCTGCGCAACGAGCATCCGCAGATCATCGCGGCCATCCTGGCCCACCTGGACTTCGACCAGACCAGCCAGGTGCTGAAGATGTTCACTGAACGCGGCCGCAACGAGGTGCTGATCCGCATCGCGACACTGGACGGCATCCAGCCGACGGCGCTGAAGGACCTCAACGAGGTCATGAGCCAGATCCTGGCCGGCGGCGAGCGCATGAAGAAGAGCTCGCTGGGCGGCGCCAAGACGGCGGCCGAGATCATCAACATGATGGGCTCCAGCGTCGAAGCCTCGGTGCTGGACTACATCCGCGAAGCCGACTCCGACCTCGCGCAGAAGATCATGGACAACATGTTCACGTTCGACGACGTGAACAAGATCGACGACAAGGGCATCCAGGCCGTGCTCAAGGAAGTGCAGAGCGAGAGCCTCATCGTCGCGCTCAAGGGCGCCAGCGCCGACCTGCGCGAGAAGATCTTCCGCAACATGTCCAGCCGCGCCGCCGAGACGTTGCGCGAGGACCTGGAAACGCGCGGCCCGGTGCGGCTGTCCGAGGTCGAGGCCGAGCAGAAGGAAATGCTCAAGATCGTGCGCCGCCTGGTGGACGAGGGCCAGATCGTGCTCGCGGGCGGCGGCGACGACCAATTCGTCTGACCATGAGGCCCCTCGTCCAAGGAGTACCTTGGCCGGTCCCCCGAGGGGACGGCGATGCTTGCCGGATCGACCGGCAAGCACATCGCCCAAGCGGGCCGGCTCGGGAGCGGCCCAGCGCTCGGCCCGCGATGCGGCAAGATGCGCCAGGGAACAATTGAAATGGTCACACGACAACCGCCCCGCCAGGTGCCCCCGCCCGACCGCCGCGAAGGCGATCGGCGCGCCAGCTACGCCCGCTTCATCCCCGGAGAGGAAGTCCAGGGCGCCAAGGCCTGGAACCTCGACAACCTGGGCGACACCGCGCCCTCCCCGTTCGCGCCGATGCGCCCCGGCACGCCACCGGCGCCCCCGCCCGCCGCGGCTGCGCCGGTGCAGCCTCCGCCGCCGCCCGAGCCCAGCGTGCAGGAGCAGTTGCACGCCGCCCGCCAGACCGGCTACCAGGACGGCTACCGTGACGGCATGGCCGCGCTGGACGCCTTCAAGCAAAGCTTCGCGCAGCAGATCAGTGCCCAGATCGGTGTCGTCGTGAAGAACTTCGACGCCGAGATGCAGGCGCTGGAAGGCGAAATGGCCCAGTCCATCGCCCGCATCGCCGTCGAGCTGGCCCGCCAGGTCGTGCGCAGCGAACTGGAGCAGCGGCCCGAGCTGATCGCCCGCGTCGCGCATGACGCCGTCGAGGCGCTGCAGCTGTCGGCCCGGCATGTGCGCATGCGCGTGCATCCCGACGACTTCCCGCTCGTGCAGGAGGGCGCCGGCCAGGAGCTGCAGGCGCGCGAGACCCAGCTCATCCCCGACGCTGACGTCGCGCGTGGCGGCGTCAAGGTCGATGCCGACATCGCCAGCGTCGACGCGACGATCGCGACGCGCTGGCAACAGGCCGTCTCGGCCATCGGCCAGCAGTCGATCTGGGAAGACCGCCGCGGCGCGGACGACGAATGACGTCCGCCCGCGCCGACCGCTGGCAGCGCTACCTCGCCGACCTGGAGACGCTGGCCGGCAACCCCGCGCCGCTGGAGTCGCAGGGCAAGCTGGTACGCGTCGCCGGCCTGGTGCTGGAGGCGACCGGCATCAAGGTGCCGCTGGGGTCGGTCTGCCGCATCCAGATGCCCAGCACCGGCAACAGCCCGCGCCGCGGCATGGCGCCGGTGAACGCCGAGGTCGTCGGCTTCTCGGGCGACCGCGCCTACCTGATGCCCACCGACGAGGTGCAGGGCCTGAGCAGCGGCGCGACCGTCGTGCCCCGCCATCTGCCGCCGCTGGCGCCGCAGCTGGGCCAGCCGCTGCACCCCTGGCGCCGCGGCGAGGACCGCGGCCTGCACCTGCCGATGGGCGAAGGCCTGCTGGGCCGCGTCGTCGATCCGCACGGCCACCCGCTGGACCGCGGCGGCGACCTCACCAACATCCACAACGAGCCGATGGTGCGCCGGCCCATCAACGCGATGGACCGTGACCCGGTGCGCACGCCGCTGGACACGGGCGTGCGGGCCATCAACGCGCTGCTGACCGTGGGGCGCGGCCAACGCCTGGGGCTGTTCGCCGGCACCGGCGTCGGCAAGTCGGTGCTGCTGGGCATGATGGCGCGCTACACGCAGGCCGACGTCATCGTCGTCGGCCTCATCGGCGAGCGCGGCCGCGAGGTGAAGGAGTTCATCGAGGACATCCTGGGCGAGCAGGGCCTCAAGCGCAGCGTGGTGGTGGCCGCGCCGGCCGATGCGCCGCCGCTGATGCGCATGCAGGGCGCGCACTACGCGACCGCCATCGCCGAGTTCTTCCGCGACTCGGGGGCCCACGTCCTGCTGCTGATGGACTCGCTGACCCGCTATGCAATGGCCCAGCGCGAGATCGCACTGGCCATCGGCGAGCCGCCCGCCACCAAGGGCTACCCGCCCAGCTGCTTCGCCAAGCTGCCGCAACTGGTGGAGCGCAGCGGCAACGGCCTGCCCGGCGAAGGCTCGATCACGGCCTTCTACACGGTGCTGACCGAGGGCGACGACCCGCAGGACCCGATCGCCGACGCGGCACGCGGCATCCTGGACGGCCACATCGTGCTGTCGCGCGAACTCGCCGAGGCCGGCCACTACCCAGCCATCGACATCGAGCGCAGCGTTTCCCGGGTGATGACCAGTGTTGCACCCCAAAACCAGGTCGATTCCGCGCGTCGGTTCCGCCAACTTCTGGCGAAATACAACAAGGCCCGCGACCTGATCCAGCTCGGTGCCTACGCGCCTGGCGCGGACCCCGAGCTGGATCTGGCCGTTCGCCTGCACGCCGACATGACGCGGCTGCTGCAGCAGGACATGCACAGCCCGGCACTTCTTCACGCCAGCGTCAACCAGCTGCAGGCCGTGGTCCAGGGCGCCTAAACCTGCGGGTCGGGCGCGCCGATATCGACTGAGTGCCGGGGTCTCTCCGGCGCTGCGCTGGAGACCTGAATGAGTGCCACTGCGACCGACACCCTGAGCCTGCTGCTCGAACGCGCCGAGGGCGAGCGCGACGCTGCCGCGCGCGCGTTGCACGCCGCCGGCCAGCAGGCCGAGGCCGCGCGCGCCCAGCACGGCCAGCTGGCCGACTACCAGCAGGACTACCGCCAACGCTGGACGCATAGCTTCACCCAGGGCACGACGATGAGCATCGTCGACTGCTACCAGAGCTTCGGCCAGCGGCTGGAGCAGGCCGTCACGACGCAGCACCACGTCGCCAACCACGCCGACCAGCGCCAGGTGCGTGCCCGCGAGGCGCTGCGTGAGGCCGAACTGCGCGTCGCCGCGTTGCGCCAGCTGATCGCCCGCCGCCAGGCCGAGGCCGCCAAGGCGGCGCAGCGCCGCGAGCAGCGCGCCGACGACGAGTTCGCCGCCCGCGCCCACCTGCGCCGTACCGCCCACGCCTGACCCCACCATGCTCAGCAGCGCCCAGAACATCGCCCCCAAGCCGGCCGCCTCGCTGCCGCCCGCCGTGCAGGCCTCGCAGCCCGCCAACACCGCCGGCAGCGCACCCAAGTTCGCCCAGTTCCTGACCGACCAGGCCAGCCTGCCGACGCCGCCTGCCCACACCGAGCCCGAACCCACCCCGCCGGAAGCCGCCGCGCCGGCCGCGCCCGCGCCGCGCCGCGCCACGGCCCAGCCGGCCAAGCCCGCTGCGCAGAAGTCGGCAAGCGAGGCCCCGGCCAAGGCCGACGCCAAGACCGACGCGAAGGCCGATGGCGCCGACAAGACCGATGCCGACAAGTCCACCAACGCCGTGTCGGCCGACGGCGATGACGACGACACGCCCGATACGTCCAAGCTGAAGGAGTTCACGCAGCTCATCGGCATGAACGCCGCCGCGCAGCCCGATGCCGCCGCAGCCGCGGCCGCGGCCAGGCCCGAGCTGCATCGCGGCCACGCCGCCACGGCCAGCACTGGCGCTGACGACGACGCCACCCAGGGCCGCACGGCCCTGCAGGCCGCCGGCGACAAGGGTCGCGCCAAGGACAAGCCCGAGATCGCTACGGCCAAGCCCGCCGAGCTCCACGCCGACAAGGCCGCCGCGCAGGCCGCGTCCGAGCCGCTGCAGGCCACCGCCACGAAGCAGTCTGCCGACCTGCCCGCCGCGGCGGCGCCCACACAGGCCACCCCCAGCTTCGCGGCCACGCTGGCCCAGGCGCTGCCCCCGCCCGCCGCGACGCCCGACACCGCCCCCACGACGACGTACTCCAGCGTCCAGTCACCGGTGAACGGCTCGGCCTTCGCACCCGAGCTGGGCGCGCGGGTCAGCCTGCTGGCCGTGGACGGCGTGCAACAGGCCGAACTGCAGCTCAACCCGGCCGACATGGGCCCGGTGGCCGTGCAGATCACCGTGGACGGCAACCAGGCGCAGGTGTCCTTCCACGCCGCGCACGCCGAGACGCGCCAGGCGCTGGAGCAGAGCCTGCCCGACCTCGCGGCGGCACTGCAGGGCCAGGGCCTGACGCTGTCCGGCGGCGGCGTGTTCCAGCAGGCGCAGCGTGACGTGGATCACGGTGAGCCGCAGTCCGGCAACGGCGGCACGACCCGCAGCGCACGCGGCAGCAACAGCCGCGTGGACGGCACGACCGCCAGCGCCGCGCCCGCGGCGCGCCGCTCCGTCGGCCTGCTCGACACATTTGCCTGAGCATGAAGCGGAAATAGCCACGCCACGCGCGGCCTAATCCACGCTTGCGGGAGTGGACCGAAGTCAATAATCGGGCATAGCAACGCCCACCACGTGCGGTGGGCGCCAAGTTCAAGGAGTTCTCATGGCGACTGCGCCGGCTGCCGAAGAGGCCGCGCCCAAGGGCGGCGGCAGCAAGAAGCTGATCATCATCCTGGCCGCCGTGCTGGTTCTGGTGCTGGTGGGCGGCGGGGCGGCCGTCATGCTGCTCAAGAAGAAGCAGGCTGCCGACGACAGCGAGGACGGCGCCGACACGGCCGAGGCCGCGCCCAAGGCCAAGGCGCACCCCAAGAGCGACCACCCGCCCACCTTCGTGCCGCTGGACCCGTTCACGGTCAACCTGGCCGACAAGGACGTGGACCGCTTCGCGCAGATCGGCATCACGCTGCAGGTCGACGACCCGCACTTCGCCGACCAGATCAAGGCCTACATGCCCGCCATCCGCAGCAATGTGCTGATGGTGCTGTCGCACAAGACCGCCGTCGAGCTGCTGACCCAGGAAGGCAAGGAAAAGCTGGCCAAGGACATCATGCGCGAGTCGGTGCGCCCGATGGGCATCGAGCTGGACGACGAGGACGAGGACGAAGCCCCCGCGGCCGCGGACGCGCCGAAGAAGAAAAAGAAGAAGAAAAAGGCCCACGTCGAGAGCCCGGTCACCCAGGTCCTGTTCTCCAACTTCATCGTGCAGTAGTCATGTTGACCCCGGCCAACTTCGTTGCCCGCCCCCCGAGGGGGCTGCGGCCCTCACCTTGGGGCGGCCCGGCGGTTCGGTCCGTATCGGATTCACCATGAATCAGCAGATTCTTTCGCAAGACGAAGTCGATGCACTGCTCCAGGGCATCACCGGCGAGAGCCAGAAGCTCGAGCAGGAGGAGGAGCAGGTCGGCGGCATACGCGAGTACAACCTCGCGAGCCAGGAACGCATCGTCCGTGGGCGCATGCCCACGATGGAGATCATCAACGAGCGGTTCGCGCGCAACATCCGCGTGGGCCTGTTCAACTTCATCCGCAAGAGCCCGGAAGTCGCCATCGGCGGCATCAAGGTGCAGAAGTACAGCGCCTTCCTGCGCGAGATCGTCGTCCCGACCAACTTCAACATCGTGTCGGTGAAGCCGCTGCGCGGCAGCGGCCTCATCGTCTGCGACCCGACGCTGGTGTTCGCCGTCATCGACTCGCTGTTCGGCGGCATCGGCAAGTTCCACGCCCGCATCGAAGGTCGCGATTTCTCCCCCACCGAGCAGCGCGTCATCACGCGCATCGTGGAAGTGATCCTGCAGGAGTACCACAAGGCCTGGAAGGGCATCTATCCGCTGGAGCTGGAATACCAGCGCTCGGAGATGCAGCCCCAGTTCGCCAACATCGCCACGCCCAGCGAGATCGTCGTGTCGACGTCGTTCACGCTGGAGATCGGCGAGACCAGCGGCACGATCTACTTCTGCATCCCGTACTCGACGCTGGAGCCCATCCGCGACGTGCTGTATTCGACGACGGTCGGCGACTCCTCCGAGCCCGACCGCCGCTGGATCAACCTGCTGAAGACGCAGATCCAGGCCGCCGAGGTGGAACTCATCGCCGAACTGGGCACGGCGCCGGCCACCGTGGAGCAGCTGCTGGCCTTCAAGCCGGGCGATTTCATCGAGCTGGACCTGGCGCCCATGATCCAGACCAAGGTGGACGGCGTGCCCGTCTTCGACTGCCACTACGGCACTTCCAACGGCAAGTACGCCCTCAAGATCGACAAGATGCTGACCGGCTCTCAAGAGAGCTGGCTGGGAGCCAAACATGAGTCCTGATTCACCCAGCCAAGAAGAACAAGACGCGATGGCGGCCGAATGGGCCGCGGCGCTGGCCGAGGCCGCGCCCGCCCCGTCGTCGGTCGCCTCCGAAGTGACCGAGGCGCCGGAGCAGGTCTCCACGCCCAGCTTCGCCAACTTCTCGCCGACGACGGCGGGCGGCCCTGCGGGCGACATCAACATGATCCTGGACATCCCCGTCCAGCTGACCGTGGAACTGGGCCGCACCCGCATCCCGATCAAGAACATCCTGCAACTGGCCCAGGGCTCGGTCGTCGAGCTGGACGCGCTGGCCGGCGAACCGATGGACGTGCTCGTGAACGGCTACCTGATCGCCCAGGGCGAGGTCGTCGTCGTGAACGACAAGTTCGGCATCCGTCTGACGGACATCGTCACGCCATCCGAGCGCATGCGCCGCCTGTCCAAGGCCGCCTGACCTTCGCGCCGCAGGCGCAGTCTTTCGACAACCAAGGGTTTGTCGGGCCATTTAGGGGGTTCGGCCGCTCAAGTCCGTCCGCAGAATGCCGAGGCATGAATGCTTCCGGCCTGCTCCCCTTCCTCTGGTTCCTTGCCATCGTCGCGCTGATCCCGGTCGCGCTGTGGCTGCTCAAGCGCACGCCCTATGGACGCGTGTTCGGCGGCGCGGCCACGGCCGGCGTGCTGCGTGTGGTGGCCCAGTTGCCCACCGCGCCCAACCAGCGACTGATTGTCGTCGAGGTCGGCCAGGGCGATGACCGCCGCTGGCTGGTGCTGGGCGCCACGGCGCAGAACATCACGACGCTGCATGTCATGCCGCCGCAGCCCGAACCGCCGGCGCCGGCCAGCTTCGCCAAGCTGCTGAGCAAGGAACGCGGCCATGCGTAAGGTCGTCGCGCTCGCGCTGCTGCTGGCCGCCGGCGGCGCCTTCGCCCAGGCCCAGACCCCGCCGGCCACACTGCCGCTGCTGGTCGGCCAGGGCGCGGGCGGCAGCTACTCGGTGCCCATCCAGACGCTGCTGTTCTTCACCGCCCTGGGCTTCCTGCCCGCGGTCATCCTGATGATGACGGCGTTCACGCGCATCGTCATCGTGCTGAGCCTGATGCGCCAGGCGCTGGGCACGCAGGCCGCGCCACCCAACCAGGTCATCGTGGGCCTGTCGCTCTTTCTGACCTTTTTCGTCATGAGCCCGACGCTGGACAAGGTCTACGCCGACGCCTGGCAGCCCTACTCCGCCGGCACGATCCAGTTCGACGAGGCCTTGAAGCGCGCCGAGGTGCCGATGCGCGGCTTCATGCTCAAGCAGACGCGCCAGTCCGACGTGGCGCTGTTCTCGCGCCTGGCCAAGCTGGACAGCGGCATCAAGCCCGAGGAAGTGCCCTTCAAGGTGCTGGTGCCGGCCTTCGTGACCAGCGAGCTCAAGAGCGCCTTCCAGATCGCCTTCCTGATCTTCATCCCCTTCCTCGTCATCGACATGATCGTGGCGAGCGTGCTGATGAGCCTCGGGATGATGATGCTGTCGCCGGTGCTCGTCTCCCTGCCCTTCAAGCTGATGCTGTTCGTGCTGGCCGATGGCTGGAACCTGCTGCTCGGCTCCCTCGCCGCTTCTTTCGTCACCTGACGAAGCGCCCAACCGACCGAGATTCATGGACGCACAACAAGTCTTCACCTTCGGCCAGCAAGGCCTGTACATGATGATGCTGGTGGCCGCGCCCATCCTCATCGTCGTGCTGCTGGTCGGCGTGCTGGTCAGCGTGTTCCAGGCCGCCACGCAGATCAACGAGGCGACGCTGTCCTTCGTGCCCAAGGTCATCGCCGCCGTGCTGACGCTGGCCATCGCCGGGCCGTGGATGATGACGACGCTGGTCGAGTACATCCAGCGCACGCTGCAGACCATTCCGCAAGCGGTCGGCTGACGACGTGTTCTCCGTCACCGAAGCCCAGCTGCTGGCGTGGTTGAGCCCGCTGCTCTGGCCTTTCATCCGCACGCTGGCGCTGTTCGCCGGCATGCCCACGTTCAGCCAGCGCAACGTGCCGCTGCGGCTGCGCATCGGACTGTCGCTGTTCATCGCCGTCGCGGCCCAGCCGTCGCTGCCGGACATCCCGCCCACGCCGCTGGACTCGCTGCCCGCCCTGACATTGCTGGTCGCCCAGCAGTTGCTGATCGGGCTGTCCATGGGCTTCGCGGTTCGCATCGTGTTCGCCGCGCTGGAGTTCGCCGGCGAGATCATCGGCCTGCAGATGGGGCTGAACTTCGCCGGCTTCTTCGACCCCAGCAGCGGCGCCCAGGGCACGGCCAGCGCGCGCTTCTTCGGCAGCATGGTGGCCTTTCTGTTCATCGCCATCAACGGCCACCTGCTGCTCATCAATGCGCTGGTCCAGAGCTTCCACACCTTCCCGGTGGGTGGCGAGCCGTTCGCCTTCCTGCGCATGGCCCGGCCCCAGGAGTGGGGCGCGGAGATCTTCACCATCGGCCTGTGGATCGCGCTGCCACTGGTGACGATGCTGCTGTTCGTCAACCTCGTCATGGGCGTCATCTCCCGCGTCGCGCCGCAGATCGGCGTTTTCTCGGTCGGCTTCCCGATGACGGTCAGCGTGGGCCTGATCGGCATGGTCGCCACGCTGCCGCTGATGCAGACGCCATTCACGGTGGCGCTGGAGCGGCTGCTCGCGGCGTTCAGCTGATCGCTGGCTGCAGCTACGACCGAATCCATCGTCGGTCGCCGTGAACGATCAGGCATTGGGGTCGCGAGAGAATCGCGGGCTCACCGCTGGCCCCGGCCCCTTCGACGGCCGGTGCCGTACGACACCCCATGACCGACGCTCAATACACGACCTTGCCGCACTGGCCCAACGCTTATCCGGCCAGCGGCGCCAGCGCCACGCTGAAACGCCTCAACGAGGATTTCATCGTGACCGAGCTGCCACTGCAACTGCCCTCCGGCGCGGGTGAACACCTCTGGCTGGACATCGAAAAGAACGGCGCCAACACCGCCTACGTTGCCGCGCAGCTGGCCGAGGCCGCCGGCGTGGAGGAACGGGACGTGGGCTATGCCGGCCTCAAGGACCGCTACGCCATCACCCGGCAGTGGTTCAGCATCTACCTGCCGAAGGGCGAGACACCTGACCTGACCCAGCTTCAGCACCCGGAATTCAAGGTGTTGAGTCAGAGCCGCCACGTGAAGAAGCTGCGCCCGGGTGACCTGCAGGGCAACCGGTTCCGCATCGTGCTGCGCGACGTGACCGGCGACCGCGACGCCATCGAGGCGAATCTGAAAGCGGTTGCGTCGCACGGCGTGCCCAACTACTTCGGCGCCCAGCGTTTCGGCTTCGACGGCGGCAATGTCGAGCAGGGCCGGGCCATGCTGGCGCGCGAGATCCGCGTGCGCAATCCGAAGAAGAAGGGTATCTACCTGTCGGCGGTGCGCTCCTTCGTCTTCAACGAGGTGCTGGCGCTGCGGATTCAGCAGGGACTCTGGGGCAAGAGCCTGCCCGGCGACGTGATGGACGAGGCGGGCCGCCCCACCGGGCCGCTGTGGGGGCGGGGTCGCGTGAGCACCACCGATCAGGCGCAGGCCCTGGAGAACGGGGTGGCGCAACGCCACGCCGCCCTGTGCGACGGCATGGAACACGCCGGCCTGGATCAGGAGCGCCGCGCCCTGGTGGCGAGCCCGGCGGAGATGTCATGGGAATGGCCGCAGGCCGATCAACTGGCGCTCACGTTCTGCTTGCCCGCCGGGAACTACGCCACGTCCGTGCTGAACGAAATCCTCCGCACGACGGAGCCTGACCGGCACACAGAGAGCGAGTCCGCGGCCGTCGACTGAGCGCCCGCTCACCGCGGCTGGGCTGGAGGCTTCTGCCGCTGTCCGGCAGAAGCTCCAGCCCGACCTCAAGCCTCGCGCAGCGCCGTCGTCACCGGCAGCGACGCCGCCCGCACGGCCGGGAACAGCCCGCCGACGAAGCCGATGGCCAGCGCCCACTTGATGCCTTCCCACAGCAGCTGGGGCGACACGGCGAGGCTGAAGCTGAGCTTGCCGACCGCACCGGCCGACATCGTCGACGCCTCGAAGCCGTTGAACAGCAGCCACGCCACCGCACCGCCGACGATGCCGCCGATCAGCGCGAGCAGCGTCGTCTCCAGCATCACGGCCACGACCACCGGCAGGCCGCGGAAGCCGATCGCGCGCAGCGTCGCGATCTCGCGCGCCCGGCTGGCCACGGCGGCGAACATCGTGTTCAGCGCACCGAACACCGCGCCCACAGCCATGATGGCGCCCACCGTGATGCCGATGATGCGCAGGATCTGCGTCATGCGCTCGGACTGCTTGGTGAAGAACTCCAGCGTCGTGCTGGCCTTGACCTTGAGCGCCGGGTTGTTCTCCAGCGACTCGCTGAAGGCCTTGATGGAGGCCGGCTTGTCGAGCTTGACCGTCGCCGAGTTGCGGCCGCTGCCGCGCTTGTAGGTGTCGCTGACGACATTGGCGTCGGCCCACAGCTCCGACTCCAGCGCGTCGCCCGACGCGAACACACCCACGATGGTCCACGGCTGATTGCCGAGCTTCAGCGTCGCGCCGACCTTGAGGCCCTCGAACTGCCGCACCGCGCCCTTGCCGACGATGATCTCGCGCAGGCCCGGCTGGAAGGTCCGGCCTTCGACGATCTTCGCGTTGGGCCGCACGGCGAAGGCCGCCTCGCTGATGCCGCGCACCTGGGCGCTGCCGGTATCGCCCGTCGGGCTGTTCCTCACCGGCAGGTTGGCCGCCACCACCGTCTCGGCCGAGACGATGGGCTCGCCCTTGGCGTTGCGCGCCACACCGGGCGCCTGCTCGATCTGCACGATGTCCTCGCGGCTCAGCGACGACGAAACCTCGTTGGCCGAGGCGCCGCGCAGCACGATGGCGGTGTCCAGGCTGCCCGAGTTGCTCTGCGTGCGAGCATAGCCCTCGGCCATGGCCAGCAACGCCACCAGCACGCCGACGACACCGGCGATGCCCACGACGATGACGGCCGACGAGCCTAGCCGCTGCGTCAGCGTGCTGATGCCCACCGAGGCGACTGAGCGGGTCTGCATGCCGGTGCGGAACAGGAACATCCACAGCGCCAGCAGCACGGCGAGGGCCAGCGCGCCGTACCAGGGCAGCGCCACCCAGCCGACCAGCAGCACGGCCAGCAGCAGCACGAGTCCGAAGTTCTTCAGGAATTTCATGGTCAGGCCTCCCGCCGGGCCGCCCCAAGGGAGGCTTGCGCCCCCTCGGGGGGCAGTGAACGAAGTGAACGTGGGGGTGTCATGTCAGGCCCTCCCTGCCAGGGCATCGGTGATGTTGATGCGCATCGCTCTCAAGGCCGGCATGGCGCCGACCAGCAGGCCGAACAGCAGCGCCAGGCCCGCGCCGATCAGCCAGCTCGTCAGGCCGGCGGCCGGCAGGTTCAGTGCGCCGCCGCTGCCTGCGCTGACGGCGGGGCCGATGACGCTGGCCAGGAACAGGCCCACGACGCCGCCGATCAGCAGCAGCAGCACCGACTCGGCCAGCACCATCGCCAGCACGCTCTCTCCCGAGAAGCCTAGCGTCTTCAGCACCGCGATCTCGCCGGTGCGCTCGCGCACCGCCTGCATCATCGTGTTGCCGGCCAGCAGCAGCAGCGTGAAGAACACGGCGCCCATGATGGAGGTGACGATGAGGTTGATGTCGGCCAGTTGCCGCATCCAGGCGGACATCGCAGCCGCCTCGGTCTGCGTGCGGGTCTCGTGGTCGGAGTTCTCGGAGATGGCGTCGATGGCCTTCAGCACGCGGTCGGCCTGGTTCACGTCCTTCACGCGCGTCACGTACCAGCCCACCTGGCCCTGGTTCCACGGCGTCGTGTCGTCGAAGTATTTCCAGTTCAGCAGGAACATCTGGTCGTAGAACGCCCCGGCCTTTTTGTCGGCGATGTGAATGACACCGACGATCTTGAACGACCAGTTCTGGCTGCCGTTGCGGTCCGGGAAGATGGTGGACTGCATCGGGACCTGATCGCCCACCTTCCAGCCGAACTTCTTCGCCAGGCCTTCGCCGACGATGGCGCCGTCCTTGGTCTCGGCGAACGCCTTGCGGTGCGCGGCCGAGACTTCCATCTCGGGGTAGACGTCGATGTAGTTGGGCGACACGGCGAAGCTGAAGACCGCGTTCTCGGGCTTCTGGTAGGCGCCGCCGAACCAGTTCGCGTAGGCCACGTCCTTGACGCCGTCGGTCTGCTCGATGCGCGCACCCAGCGACATCGGCAGCAGCTGGATGAAGCTGAGCTTGGCGCTGGTCTGCAGCCGCTGCGCGCCGTTGGCGCTCTTGCCGGCCTGGTCGAAGCCCACGCGCACGGCGTCCAGCAGGCCGAACAACAGGAAGGCCGTGATGATGGAGACCAGCGTCAGGAAGGTCCGGCCCTTGCGCCTGAACAGCGCCGCCCAGATCAGATGGAGGTATTTCATGTCCGCCTCCTGCCGGTCAGGCCATGGCCTCGGCTTCGGTCACCAGCGTGCCCTTGTCGAGGTGCAGCGTGCGGCTGGCACGGGCGGCGGCGCGCGGGTCGTGGGTGACCATGACGATGGTCTTGCCATGCTCGCGGTTCAGCGCCTGCAGCAGCGTCAGCACGTCCTCGGCGGACTGGCGGTCCAGGTCGCCGGTGGGTTCGTCGCAGACCAGCAGCGTCGGGTCCGACACGATGGCCCGCGCGATGGACACCCGCTGCTGCTGGCCACCGGACAGCTCGGTCGGCTTGTGCGACGCGCGGTCGGCCAGGCCCACCAGCTGCAGCGCGATGGCCGCGCGCTTGCGGCGCTCGGCCGAAGACAGCTTGGTCAGCAGCAACGGCAGCTCGACGTTCTTCTGCGCCGACAGCGTGGGCATCAGGTTGTAGAACTGGAACACGAAGCCCACGCGCGACGCGCGCCACTTGGCCAGCGCGCCGCCGCTGAGCTGGTCGATGCGCTCGCCGCCCACCGTGATGGCGCCGCCCGAAGGGGCGTCCAGCCCACCCATCAGGTTCAGCAGCGTCGTCTTGCCAGAGCCCGACGGGCCCATCAGCGCGAGGAAGTCGCCCTGCTGCACGTCCAGGTCGATGTGGTGGAGCACTTCCACCTTCTGCTTGCCGCGGGTGTAGACCTTGGACAGATCGCGGACCTCGATCAAAGCGCTCATGCTCATTCCTTGCTTGCGATGGTTGAACCCTGCTTCAGCTCGGCCGGCGGCGAGACGACAACCGTCTCGCCCGACTTCACCCCGTCGGTGGCAAGCCGGTACTTGCCCACGTCACTGCCCAGCTTGACCGTGCGCTTCTCGGCGCGGTTGTCCTGGACGACGAACACGACCTGCGCGCCGTCGCGCTCCACGACGGCCTCCGGCGGCAGCAGCACGCCCGGCACCGGCTTGGCCTCGGCCTGGGGCTTGGTGGCCAGGAAGCTCACGCGCACGCCCATGTCGGGCACGACACGGTCGTCCTTCTGGTCCAGCGCCACACGCACCTTCACGGTCGCCTTGCCACGGTCCGCGCTGGGGATGACGGCCACGACGTGGGCCGGGATCTTCCAGTCCGGGTAGGCGTCCAGCACGGCCTCGCAGGGCATGTCACCCTTGACCTGGGCGATGTAGGCCTCGTTGACGTCGACATTCACCTCCAGCGAGTCCATGTCGACGATGGTGCCCACGCCCGTGCGCGTGAAACCGCCGCCCGCGGACAACGGCGAGATGATCTCGCCCACCTGCGCGGCACGTGCCGTGACGACGCCGTCGAACGGCGCACGCACGGTGGCGTAGTCGAAGTTGACCTGCGCCTGCTTCAGCTGGGCCTGCGCGGCCTCGATCTGGCGCTGCGAAGCCTCGATCTGGGCCGTGTAGGTCTTGACGGCGGTGGCCGTCTGTTCCTGGTTCTGGCGTGTCGTCATGCCGCTGGCGGCGAGTTCGGCCTGCCGGCGTGCATCGGCCTCGGCCTGCGCCAGCTGCGCGCGCAGCTGGCCCTGGTTGGCCTGCGCCGTGCGCACCTGGGCCTCGGCAGCGGAGCGCGCGGCCTTCAGGCCCGTGTCCTCCAGGCGCGCCAGCACCTGGCCCTTCCTGACCTTGAAGCCCTCGTCGATGAGCACCTCGGTCAGCGTGCCCGTGATCTGCGCCGACACCGTAGCCATGCGGCGGGCCGTCACGTAACCCGTGGCCTGCAGCACGGCGTCGCTGCGGGCGCCCTGCCCGTTGGCGCGCACGGCAATGGTTTCCACGACCACGGGCTTGTTGCCCGCGATGAACCACCAGGCCGCGCCACCCGCCAGCGCGATGACGACGACACCCGCAGCCAGCCCCCAGATCCACTTGGGCGGCCCGCCGCCGTGGTCGTCGCGATGTGCGCCGTCGATGCGCAGCTCCTTCAGCAATCCGGTATCTATGACACGCTCCCGAAGTTGTGACCCAAGTCTTGGAACGGGCGGATTTGCGCATAGACAGCGCTGCCATGCCATAGGGCTTTCGACGAACGGCAGCCGGCGCTGTTGAAACGACATCCGGACGGATGAATGGCGACCGCAACAGATGAACGGCCCGCACGTCCGGCGCCGCCACGATCCCGGCGTGCATCCCGGCGCCTCGGAACGATGGCGTCGCTTCCGATCGCAGAGCGACAGGGTCACCCTGGCCGGGCCCAGCTCAACGCCGCTGGCCCTGCCCGACTTCACCCCGGACGCGGATGGCCGCCCCCCACGTTTGCAGCGCGCTGGAGCGAGAACGTCCCCACTCCAGCGGATGCCAGCCGAGGGCGCCAGGACCACAGTGGCACGCCACGCCGGCTGCGATCCGGCACTTCTCGGAGACGTCATGGCTTTGAAGCTCGCGGGCACGACCACGCACTACAAGATCTACTACGACGATTCGCTGAGCGCCGCGGACGGACTGCAGCGCGCCAATGCGCTGCTCGGCGTCTGCGAGAGCGACTACGCAATCATGTCCGACTGGTTCGGCGGCATCGCGCTGCCCTATGCCCTGCCGGTCGAGGTGCACATCGACACGGGTGGCTACGCATCGGCCGGCTGGGGGCCGCCAATCAGCCTGAAGCCCGGCAACGGCTCGTCACTCACCGTCGTGCGCTACCTGCTGGTGGCCGAAGTGGTGGAGATGTTCATGCTGGCGCAGAACAAGGGCTGGTTCGCGTCCGACGGCAGCAACGAGGGTTCGGCCGGCGAAGGGCTGTCGCGGGTGCTGTCGGCCGAGTTCCTTCACCAGATCGGCGTGCCGGGCAACATGGCCGGCTTCGACACCGCCCGCTTCTGGCTCAACAGCGACCGCACGGACTTCGTCAACAGCATCGACGAACACGACCACGCCCCCGACGCAAAGTCAGGCTGCGCCACGCTGTTCATCAACTGGCTGTCGTACCAGCTCGGCTACGACATCAAGCGTGTCATCGCCAACGCCGCGTCCACGCTGTCCGGCGTCTACAAGAACCTCACCGGCGACGCACGCGACCCGTTCCCGGCGTTCAAGGCGCAGCTGGATCGCGCGTTTCCCCGGCTCGATGCATCGGGCCACCCCATCGTCTCGGTCGTCCCCGGGCCGAATCCCGACAACCCCTACCCACTCGACTGGACCGCACAGGAGCCCCTCATGACCATCCGCATCTTCTGGCGCATGAATCCCGGCCGCAACGTCGTCAACCTGAACTGGCCTGCGTTGAGCGCAGACTCGGTGGTGTCGGTGCAGGCCAGCGAATATGCTGCCGGCACCCAGCAACTGCCCGACGGCACGGAGCAGCGCTTCGTCGGCTCGGCCAGCATCACGGTGGACAACATCACGCCGCACGGGCCGCCCTATGACCCGAACCGCGGCGTCACCTTTGTCGTCACGGTGGGCTGGGGTTCGCCTCTCAACGTGTGTACCGACATCACGCTGCTGGCCAACGCCCCGCAGCAAGTGCTGTGGATCGGCCCACGCACAGCCAGCGGCACGCAGGCTGGCACCGGCACACAGGGCATGGGCAATCCGACGACGCGAATCGCCGGCGGCGGCTTCGCGGCAGACAGCTACAGCGGCCCGGTCACGCACCACACCGCGACGGTAGGACCGTCAGGGCATGCAGCCGCGACGCACGCGCTGACCTCCGGGTCGCCGCCCGCAAAGGTGCAGACGAGCGTCGAAGCGGCGTAGCGGCTCGATGGCCCGCAACGCTCCGGGCTGGCTCAAGATGCTGCACGAATACGGCTTCATCGCGACGCCCGCTGCGGCCTGAGCACCGTCTGCCGCCGCGTCCCAGCGCCCTGGCCCGCTTCAGGTCAGGGATTGCTGCGGACGGTCAGAGGAGTCCGCCACATTGCGCAGGGCTCATGCCAGCCCCGCAACCCGCTTGACCACGGCGTCCGGCGCATGCCGCGGCCCCGCCTGCTGTTGAGAATTCAGCGGACTGCCGCGTTGTTGTTCAGGAATCAGCGGCCCGCGCGACGCACCGCGGCGGTGGAAGGTCGGTCAGCTTTCCACCAGCCCATTGCGGATGGCGTAGACCGTCAGCTCGGAGTTGTTCGTCAGCCCCAGCTTCTCGAGCATGCGGGCGCGGTAGACGCTGACGGTCTTGGGGCTGAGCATCAGCTCCTCGGCGATGTCCGACAGCCGCTTGCCCGACGCGATCATCACCAGCGTCTGCAGCTCGCGGTCCGACAGCTTGTGGTGGGCCTGCTCGGTGACGGGCGCCGTCAGGCTCTCGACCAGCATCTGTGCGATCTCGGGTGTCACGTACTTGCGCCCCTGGGCCACCGTGCGCACGGCCTGCACGAGCGTGGCCGGATCGCCCCCCTTGTTGACGTAGCCGTAGGCACCGGCCTTGAGCGCGCGGATGGCGTACTGGTCCTCGGGGTACATCGACACGATCAGCGTGCGCAGCGGCGAGCCCTCGTCCTTCAACACGTGCAGCACATCCAGCCCTGAGCGGCCGGGCATGTTGATGTCCAGCACCAGCACGTCGCAGGGGTTGTCCTTTCCCAGCGTGTGCAGCAGGCCGCGCAGCTCGGTGTAGTCGCCCGCCTCACCGACGACCTCGATGTCGTCCGCATCCGCCAGCGTGTCGCGGATGCCGCGACGGATCAGGCCATGGTCGTCGCACAGGATGACGCGGATCATGCACGCCCCCAGATCGAGTTGCCGTGGTCCTTGTCGAAGTCGGTCGCGTCGTCCAGCGCGTCGATGGCGTCAGCCTCCAACGGCACCGTCAGGATGAGGCTGGTGCCCCTGCCCGGCGCGCTGGACAGGTCCACCCAGCCGCCCACGGTGGCCGCGCGTTCGTGCAGGCCGCGGATGCCGAAGGAGCGTTCCTTGGCCAGGTCGCCCGCCTCGACGCCGCGGCCGTTGTCGCGGATCTCCAGCGTCAGCACGCCGGAGTCCAGGCTCAGCTCGATGTCCACGCGCGTGGCGCCCGAGTGCTTGGACACGTTGGTCAGCGCCTCCTGCGCGGTACGGTAGGCCACCAGCGGCACACCGGAAGGCAGCGCCAGCCGCTCCTCGCCGACGCGCAGCGCCGCCTCGATGCCCGTGCGGCGCTCGAAACGAGCCGTCATCCACTGCAGCGCGGCGACGAGGCCCTGCTCCAGGATGGCGGGGCGCAGGTTGTGCATGATGCGCTGGCTGGCGTCGATGGCCGAGCTGACCGTCTCCAGCGCCGCGGCGACGCGCTGACGCACCTCGGGCTCCTTGGCGTGGCGGTCGATCCAGGCGAGATCGAACTTCAGCGCCGTCAGCGACCCACCGACGTCGTCGTGGATCTCGCGGGCGATGGCGGCGCGCTCCAGCTCGACGCTGGTCTGCAGGTGGCCGGCCAGCTGGTGCAGGCGCTGCTTGGAGCGCACCAGTTCGTCGTCTGCCGCCCGGCGCGCACGCTCGCTGTCGACGGCGTCGATGGCGTTCAGCAGCGCGGGGGCGAGACGCGCGAGGTTGTTCTTCAGCAGATAGTCGGACGCGCCGTTGCGCATCGCGGCCACGGCGGCGTCCTCGCCGATCTCACCGGAGACGAGCAGGAAGGGGGTCAGCAGTTGCCTGTCCTTGACGGCCTCCAGCACCTCCAGGCCCGTGAAGCCCGGCAGGTTGTAGTCGGAGACGATGGCGTCCCACGGCCGGTCGAGCGCAGCCAACACGGCCGGCAGCACGTCCAGTCGCTCCATGTCGATGCGCAGCCCGGCGCGGGACAGCTGGGCGAGGATGAGTTGATGGTCGAGGTCCGAGTCCTCGACATGCAGCACACGCAGGACCCGGCCAGCCTGCTCCACACCAGAAATCGTCATGGGGCGCAGTATGCCGCGCCCTCGGCTGGCGTCGCAGCGCCACGCTCAACGCCTGCAGACCGGTAATTCCGCTCGTTCTCGCAACATCTCCCGGTCGACAGCTGCCGAAAATGAGGTGAACATGCCATGATTGATTTGCCCTGATCGCATTCACAGGGCCATGGGACAAGAAGCAGCATCCCCTCGCGGAGACACGATGCAGATAGACACCTCCACCGCAGCAGAATTTGACGGCGCCATGGCCCCCATGCCGCTGCTGGCGGCTGCGGAACTGCAGGACCACCTGATGACGGTGACCAACGACCTGGAGCGCCTGCAGCGCCTGCTGGACGATGCCGGCGAGGCCCTGTCCAACCATTTCTACAGCGCCTCCAACCAGGCCATGTCGCTGCTCAGCGGCAGCGACGGCAGCGCCGCCTCCGAGGGGCTGAAGCAGATCATGCAGGACATTGCCGGTGCCATCACCGCGCTGCAGTTCCAGGACATGGCGACCCAGCTGATCGCCCACACCAGCCAACGCCTGCGCAATTGTGCCGACCAACTGGCCCGCGACACCTTCGGCATGGACGACGAGGACGGTGCAGCCGTCGTCGAGATCGCGCCGTTGCGGCCCAACCCGGTCACGCAGGACGAGATGGACGCCGGCTCCATCGAACTTTTCTGAATCCCCCCGCCCAATCTCAGCCCCCAGGCAACCTGTTCCCTCGGAGAAAACTCAAATGCACTCAATCCTTGCTGTCGACGATTCGGCCTCGATGCGCCAGATGGTGGCCTTCACGCTCAAGAACGCCGGCTTCAACGTGGTGGAAGCAGTGGATGGTCAGGACGCCTGGGAAAAGTCCGGCACGCGCGATTTTGATCTCGTGCTGACCGACCAGAACATGCCGCGCATGGATGGCATCAGCCTCACCAAGAAGCTGCGCGAGAACCCCAAGTTCAAGACCACGCCCATCCTGATCCTGACCACCGAGTCCAGCGACACGATGAAGCAGGCCGGCCGCGCCGCGGGCGCCACCGGCTGGCTGGTCAAGCCTTTCGACCCGGCCAAGCTGATCGAAGTGATCGGCAAGGTCATCCGCTGAAGTCAGTCCCAGGGGAGCACCAGCCATGGGTGACATGACCACCGAAGGCGCCAGCATCAGTGCCGGCATCGACCTCAGCCAGTTCTACCAGGTCTTCTTCGAGGAAGCCGGCGAGAACCTCGACAACATGGAGCAGCTGCTGCTCAATGTGAACGTCGAGGCCGCCGACGACGAGGAGCTGAACGCCATCTTCCGCTGCGCCCACTCCATCAAGGGCGGCGCAGCGACGTTCGGCTTCAGCGACGTCGCCGAGCTGACCCACCAGATGGAGACGCTGCTGGACAAGCTGCGCCGCCATGAGCTGCAGCCCAACGCCGCGATGGTGGACGTGCTGCTGCAGTCCGGCGATGCGCTGCGCGCCCAGTTGGGCCGCCATCAGGGTTCGGGCGCCGATCCGTTCGACACGACCGAACTGCTGGTCAGCATCAAGAGCTTCGTCGAAGGCGGCGCCGCACCGGTCGCGGCCGCGCCCAAGGCCCCGCCGCCGCCCGCCCCGGCTCCGGCCCCCGCGGCACCAACCGCTGCCAAGCCTGGCACCCGTCTGCTGGAGCTGCAGGTCGGCCCATTGACCGACCTGAGCCTGGCTGACAACCTCGTCGAGCTGTTCAAGGAAATCACCGACCTCGGCACCATCGAGCCGCTGGACGCCGGTCAGAGCTCGGACGGCATGCGCCGCTTCAAGGTACTGACCAGCTCCACCGACAACGACCTGCTGGATCTCTTCACCTTCCACGTCGCGCGCGAACAGGTCAAGCTGACGCCGCTGGGCCCGGGCTTCGGTTTCTACGACGGCGCCCCCGGCGCCCCGCCGGCTGAGGCTCCGTCCGCCGACCCCGGCTACGGGTTCTTCGACGACGCCCCCGGCACGCCCGCCGGCGCCGCAGCCGAGGCTGCCCCCGCTGCCGCGCCCGCGCCGGCTGCCGCCATCGTGCCGGTCCGCCCGGCCACGCCTGCCAAGACCGAGGCCAAGCCCGCCGGCGGCGGCATGGACCAGACCACGCTGCGCGTGTCCATCGAGAAGGTGGACCAGCTCATCAACCTCGTCGGCGAACTCGTCATCACGCAAGCCATGCTGGCCCAAAACAGCCGCGAGCTCGACCCCGGCCTGTACCAGCAGCTGACGTCAGGTCTTGCCGACCTGGAGCGCAACACGCGCGACCTGCAGGAATCGGTCATGTCGATCCGGATGATTCCGATGTCGACCGTGTTCAACCGCTTCCCGCGCATGCTGCGCGACCTGGCCGCCAAGCTGGGCAAGAAGGTCGAACTGGTCACGCAGGGTGAAGCCACCGAGCTGGACAAGAGCCTGGTCGAGAAGATCACCGACCCGCTGACCCACCTGGTGCGCAACAGCTGCGACCACGGCATCGAGATGCCGGCGGACCGTCTCGCCCGCGGCAAGCCCGAGCAGGGCACGATCACGCTGGTCGCCTCCCACCAGGGCGGCAGCATCGTCATCGAGGTGCGCGACGACGGCCGCGGCCTGAACCGCGAGAAGCTCATCAAGAAGGCCCGCGAGAAGGGCATCGACGCGCCGGACAGCATGACCGACGCCGAATGCTGGAACCTGATCTTCGCCCCCGGCTTCTCCACCGCCGAGCAGGTCACCGACGTGTCCGGCCGCGGCGTGGGCATGGACGTGGTCAAGAAGAACATCACGTCGCTGGGCGGCACGGTCGAGATCGACTCCGCCGAGGGCTACGGCATGAAGGTGTCCGTGCGCCTGCCGCTGACGCTGGCCATCATGGACGGCATGAGCGTGGGCGTGGGCGACGAGTGCTACATCCTGCCGCTGTCCTCCGTCGTCGAGTCCTTCCAGGTGCAGTCCGACACGATCAAGACCGTCGCCGGCTCCGGCCGTGTCGTCGAGGTGCGTGACGAATACATGCCCGTCATCGAGCTCGAGAAGGTCTTCGACGTGCCGCGCTTCGATTTCGAGCACGTGTCATCCATCATGGTCGTCGTCGAGGCCGAAGGCGGCCGCGTCGCGCTGTTGGTGGACGAGCTGCTCGGTCAGCAGCAGGTCGTCGTGAAGAACCTCGAAGCCAACTACCGCAAGGTCAGCGACGTGTCCGGCGCCACCATCATGGGCGACGGCCGCGTGGCGCTGATCCTCGACGTCGGCAGCCTGGTGCGCCGTTCGCGCCACTAACAAACCCAACCACCACAGAGAGGTCCGCATGGAAGCCAGCAACGTCCCCGCCCTGCGCCAGCAAGGCGCCGTCACTGCCAAGTCCGTTGGCCCCAAGAGTGGCGAATACCTGACTTTCCGACTCGGGTCGGAGGAGTACGGCATCGACATCCTGAAGGTGCAGGAAATCCGCTCCTACGAGCAGCCCACCCGCATCGCCAACGCGCCCGACTTCATCAAGGGCGTCGTGAACCTGCGCGGCGTCATTGTTCCCATCGTCGACCTGCGCCTGAAGTTGGGCTGCCCCAGCGCCGAGTACAACAGCTTCACCGTCGTCATCGTGCTGAACGTGAAGAATCGCGTCGTCGGTGCCGTGGTGGACTCGGTGTCCGACGTGCTGGAACTGAACCGCGATGCCATCAAGCCGGCACCCGAACTGAGCTCGGCCTCGGTGGACACCAGCTTCATCACCGGCATCGGCTCCGTCGGGGAGCGCATGCTGATCCTGATGGACATCGAAGGGCTGATGAGCAGTGCAGAGATGGGCCTGATGGACGCGGCCATCGCCGCCTGAACGCCGGGGCGCCGCTGAGCGCCCCGTTTTCATCCGGCAGTCTCGCCAGGGTGCGAAGACTGCGGAGCGCTGTCAGTCCAGTAACTCGGAGGAGGCATCCATGAGTTCACACGACCGCTCCATCGCGCGACAGGTGTCGTTTACCGGCGCCGCAGCCGTCGCCGTCGTGTTGCTGATCGTCAGCCTGATCGTCGGCACGCTGCTGAAACGCTCGGCCACCGAGCAGGTCCAGACCTGGGTTGCCGACAAGACCGGCTCCCTGGTCGACGCCATGCAGGCCATGGACGACATCGCCGCCCAGCAGGCACAGCGCAGCTTCGGCTCCTTCCGCCAGGAATTCGGCCCCAGCTTCAACCTCGACGAAGCCACCGGCGACCTGCGCGACTGGGGCCCCAAGCTGAACGGCAACTTCACGCAGGTCGACAAGTTCGCGGCCGTGAACGGCGGCGTGGCCACGGTGTTCGCGGCCAAGGGTGAGGACTTCGAGCGCATCACCACCTCGCTGAAGAACGAGAAGGGCGAGCGCGCCATGGGCACGCTGCTGGACAGGCAGGGCGCGGCCTACGCGGCCATCAAGGCGGGCAAGTCCTACACCGGCCGCGCGACGCTATTCGGCCGCGCCTACATGACGCACTACGAGCCGATCCGGAACGAGGCGGGAAAGACCGTCGGCATCCTGTTCATCGGCTACGGCCTGGAAGCCTTCGAAGCTGCCATGGACCGCATGGCCGGCAGCGCCAGGTTCTTCGAGCACGGCGGCACCTTCATCGTCGCCATGCCCAAGGACCCCGCCAAGGCGACGTTCGCCGCGCACCCGTCCGCCAAGGGCAAGCTGGTCTCCAGCATCGCGCCCGGCTTCGAGAAGCTGCTGGCCGAGCAGAAGGGCGGCACCCTCGTGCTGGACGACGCCCCCGACGTGCTGGGCAACGGCCTCGGCGACAACTTCGCCATCGCCCGCAAGAGCGAGAAGTCCGGCTACTGGGTCGTCGCCCAGGTCTCGCGCGGCGAAGCGCTGGCCGCCAGCCGTGCCACGCTGTGGTTCTTCTGGGGTGCACTGGCCCTGACGACGGCCGGCCTGGGCTTCGGCCTGATGTGGATGATGCGGCGCTGGGTGTCGCAGCCCCTGGCCTCGCTACAGAGGGCGGTCAGCGCAATTGCCGACGGCGACCTGAACCAGCCCGTCAGCAGCGACCGCCGCGACGAGATCGGCTCGCTGATCCAGGACACCGAGGCCATGCGCCAACGCCTGGCGGCGACCATCGGCACCGTGCGCAACTCGGTCGACAGCATCGGCACTGCGAGCAGCGAGATCGCCACCGGCAACGTCGACCTCAGCCAGCGCACCGAGCAGACCGCCAGCAACCTGCAGAACGCGGCGTCGTCGATGAGCCAGCTGACCAGCACCGTGCGCCAGACGGCCGACTCGGCCCGCACGGCCAACCAGCTCGTTCAGTCGGCCGCATCCGCGGCGACGCGCGGTGGCGAAGTGGTCGGTGAGGTCGTCACGACGATGGACGAGATCAACACGGCCAGCAAGAAGATTGCCGACATCATCGGCACCATCGACGGCATCGCCTTCCAGACCAACATCCTCGCGTTGAACGCCGCGGTGGAGGCGGCCCGGGCCGGCGAGCAGGGTCGCGGCTTCGCGGTCGTGGCCGGCGAGGTGCGTTCGCTGGCCGGGCGCAGCGCCGAGGCGGCCAAGGAAATCAAGACGCTGATCGGCAACAGCGTGGAGCGCGTGGAGAACGGCGCCCGCCTGGTGCAGGCGGCTGGCACGGCGATGGGCGAGATCGTCTCCAGCGTGCAGCGGGTGCAGGACATCATCGGCGAGATCAGCTCGGCCGCGACCGAGCAGAGCGAGGGCATCGCGTCGGTGAACACATCGGTCGTGCAGCTCGACCAGATGACGCAGCAGAACGCCGCGCTCGTCGAGGAATCCGCCGCCGCTGCGGAGAGCCTCAAAGAGCAGGCGCAGCGACTCGTCGAGGCCGTGGCGGTGTTCCGCGTGGCCGGCAGCGCGGCCGCCATGCCGAGCAAGGCCAGCGCCCCCCGGCCGGCGCCGGTCGCCGCCCCCAAGGCTGCCGCGCCCAAGCCGGCTGCAGCGTCGCCCAAACCTGCGGCGCCGGTGGCTAAAGCTGCGCCGGCAGCGGCGCCCCGCCCTGCCCCAACGCCCAGGCACGCCGAACCGGAAGGCGACTGGGAAACGTTCTGACCCCAACGAAAAGGCCCGCGAATCGCGGGCCTTGCTTCATGGAGCACTGAAACGCGTCAGACGCGCTCGGCGACCCAGCCAGCCACGCTGTTCAGCGCCGCCGCCAAACCCGCGGGCTGCGTACCGCCGGCCATGGCCAGGTCCGGCTTGCCGCCTCCCTTGCCGCCCACCTGCTGGGCGACGAAGTTGACCAGCTCGCCGGCCTTCACCTTGCCGACGCTGTCGGCCGTCACGCCGGCCGCGAGCTGCACCTTGTCGCCGTCGACAGCCGCCAACACGATGGCCGCAGTCTTGAGCTTGTCCTTGAGCTTGTCCATGGTCTCGCGCAGCGTCTTGGTGTCGGCACCTTCGAGCTTGGCGGCCAGCACCTTCAGACCCTTCACGTCCACGGCCTGGGCCAGCAGCTCGTCGCCCTGGGCGGACGCCAGCTTGCTCTTGGCGGCAGTGAGTTCCTTCTCCAACTGGCGTACCTGCTCCAGCACGGCATGCAGACGTGAGCCCAGTTCATGCGGCGTGGTCTTCAGCGTCATGGCCGCGCCCTGAACGGTCGTTTCCAGAGACTGCAGATAGCTCAGCGCGTTGTCGCCGGTGACGGCCTCGACGCGGCGGATGCCGGCCGCGACGCCCGACTCGGCGACGATCTTGAACAGCCCGATGTCACCGGTCGCCTTCACGTGCGTGCCGCCGCAGAGTTCCTTGGAAGAGCCGATGCTCAGCACGCGCACCGTCTCGCCGTACTTCTCGCCGAACAGCATCATCGCGCCCGACTTTTGCGCATCGTCCAGCGCCATGACCTGCGCCGTGGCGCCGGCGTTGGCCAGGATCTCGGCGTTGACCAGGGACTCGACCTCCCGGATCTCCTCCGCCGTCATCGGCGCGTTGTGCGCGAAGTCAAAGCGCGTGCGCTCGGCATTCACCAGCGAGCCCTTCTGCTGCACATGGGCGCCCAGCACCTCGCGCAGGGCCTTGTGCATCAGGTGGGTGGCGCTGTGGTTGCGCACGGTCCTGGCGCGACGCTCGGCGTCGACGCGGGCGACGAACTGGTCGCCGACCTTGACCGTGCCTTCGACCACCTGGCCGTGGTGGCCGAACACGTCGGCCTGGATCTTCAGCGTGTCAGCCACGACGACGCGCGTCGTGCCGTTGCGCAGCTCGCCGGCGTCGCCGACCTGGCCGCCGCTCTCGGCGTAGAAGGGCGTGTGGTCCAGCACGATGACGGCGTCGTCACCGGCCTGGGCCGCGTCGACCTGCGCGCCGTCGATGTAGATGGCCGTGACCTTGGCCGTCTCGCAGACGAGATGCTCGTAGCCGTGGAAGGTCGTGGCCGCACCGCTGTAGGCCAGGCCCTGGGCCATCTTGAACTTGCCGGCCGCGCGGGCGCGGTTCTTCTGCTCTTCCAGCAGTTCGTGGAAACGGGCCTCGTCCACCGTCACGCCGCGCTCGCGGCAGACGTCGGCGGTCAGGTCGACCGGAAAGCCGTAGGTGTCGTGCAGCTTGAAGGCCGTGTCACCATCCACGTTGCCGCCCTTGGCCAACGCGGCTTCCAGGATTTCCATGCCGGTGGCGATGGTCTGGAAGAAGCGCTCCTCTTCCTGCTTCAGCACGTCGGTCACGCGCTTCTCGGCCTGGCGCAGCTCGGGGTAGGCATCGCCCATCTCGGCGGCCAGCGCGGCCACCAGCTTATGGAAGAACGGCGTGCGCGCGCCCAGCTTGTAGCCGTGGCGGATGGCGCGGCGGGCGATGCGGCGCAGCACGTAGCCGCGGCCGGCATTGCCGGGGATGACGCCGTCGACGACGGTGAACGAGCAGGCACGGATGTGGTCGGCGATGACCTTCAGTGACGGGCTCGTGGCGTCACAGTCGCCACCGCCCGCCGCGTCCACGGCCGACTTGGCCGCGGCGAGCAGGTTCACGAAGGTGTCGATCTCGTAGTTGGAGTGCACGTGCTGCAGCACGGCGGCCAGCCGCTCCAGGCCCATGCCGGTGTCCACCGACGGCTTGGGCAGCGGGTGCATCACGCCGTCTTCAGTCCGGTTGAACTGCATGAAGACGTTGTTCCAGATCTCGATGTAGCGGTCGCCATCCTGCTCGGCCGAGCCCGGGGGGCCGCCAGCCACGTCGGGGCCGTGGTCGTAGAAGATCTCGGTGCAGGGGCCGCAGGGGCCGGTGTCGCCCATCATCCAGAAGTTGTCGGACATGTAGCGCGCGCCCTTGTTGTCGCCGATGCGCACGATGCGCTCGACGGGCACGCCCACCACCTTGTTCCAGATCTCGTAGGCCTCGTCGTCCTCGCTGTAGACCGTGACCCACAGCTTCTCGGTCGGCAGCTTGAAGTGGACGGTCAGCAGCTCCCAGGCGTAGGAGATGGCGTCCTTCTTGAAGTAGTCGCCGAAGCTGAAGTTGCCCAGCATCTCGAAGAAGGTGTGGTGGCGCGCCGTGTAGCCGACGTTGTCCAGGTCGTTGTGCTTGCCGCCGGCGCGGATGCACTTCTGGCTGGTCGTGGCCCGCGTGTAGGCGCGCTTGTCAAAGCCCAGGAACACGTCCTTGAACTGGTTCATGCCCGCGTTCGTGAACAGCAGCGTCGGGTCGTCTCCCGGCACCACGGGGCTGGAGGCGACGATCTGGTGGCCTTTCGACTCGAAGAACTTCAGAAAGGTCTGGCGGATCTCGGCGGCTTTCATCCCGGGGCTTCCTGGAAAAGGTCAGTGACAAAGAGGGTCGATTGTAGAGAGGGGGCTTTACGTCGCCCGGGTAGAGTGGGTCTCGATACGACAGGAGAGCCCTTCGATGGACGCGAATTCCCCGCTGGACGCGCTGGACAACCCCGGCCTGCTGCGCACCCAGGCCCTGATCAACGGCGAATGGGTGAGCGGCGCCACCACCTTCGCCGTCACCGACCCGGCCACCGGGCGCGAGTTGGCGCAAGTGCCCAACCTGGGCCGCACGGACGTGGACACGGCCATCGCCGCCGCCGCCAATGCGCTCACCGCCTGGCGATCCAAGCCCGCCAAGGAGCGCGCCGCCGTGCTGGTGCGCTGGCAGCAGTTGCTCGTCAAGCACGCCGACGACCTCGCCCGCCTGATGACGGCTGAGCAGGGCAAGCCGCTGGCCGAGGCCCGTGGCGAGGTGGTCTACGGCGCCAGCTTCCTCGACTGGTTCGCCGAGGAAAGCAGGCGCGTTTATGGCGAGACCATCCCGACAACGGACCCGACCAAGCGCTACCTTGTCATCAAGCAGGCCGTCGGCGTCTGCGCGGCCATCACGCCGTGGAACTTCCCGCTGGCGATGATCACGCGCAAGGTCGCGCCGGCGCTGGCCGCCGGCTGCACGGTCATCATCAAGCCGGCCGAGGCCACGCCGCTGACGGCGCTGGCCGCCGCCGAACTGGCCCAACGCGCCGGCATGCCCGCCGGTGTGCTGAACGTGCTGACGGCCGACGCCGAGCAGTCCATCGAGGTGGGCAAGGCGCTGTGCGAGAGCGACGTCGTGCGCCACCTGTCCTTCACCGGCTCCACCGAGGTCGGCCGCATCCTGATGAGGCAGTGCGCCCCGACGATCAAGAAGCTCAGCCTGGAACTGGGCGGCAACGCGCCCTTCATCGTCTTCGACGACGCGGACCTGGACTCGGCCGTCGAAGGCGCGCTGGCCAGCAAGTACCGCAATGCCGGCCAGACCTGCGTCTGCGCCAACCGCATCTATGTGCAGGCAGGCGTGTACGACGCCTTCCTGGAGAAGTTCGCGGCCAAGGTCGGCCAGCTGAAGACGGGCAACGGGTTTGACGCCGGCATCAACGTCGGCCCGCTGATCGACGCGGCGGCGCTGCAGAAGGTCGAGACCCACGTGGCCGATGCGATCGCGCTGGGCGCCAAGGTGCTGACCGGCGGCAAGCGGCTGGAGACGGCGGCGGGCAACTTCTTCGAGCCCACACTGCTGGCCGACGCGACGCCGCAGATGCTGTGCTCGCGCGAGGAAACGTTCGGGCCGGTTGCGCCGGTGTTCAAGTTCCAGACCGAGGCCGAGGCCATCCAGCTGGCCAACTCGACCGAGTTCGGCCTGGCCAGCTATTTCTACAGCCGCGACATCGGCCGCATCTTCCGCGTCGGCGAGGCACTGGAGTACGGCATGGTGGGCATCAACACCGGCCTGATCTCGACGGCCGAGGTGCCGTTCGGCGGCGTCAAGCAATCCGGGCTGGGCCGCGAGGGTGGGCGCCAGGGCATCGAGGACTACGTCGAGGTGAAGTATCTCTGCCTGGGCGACATCCACCGCTGAGACGGCTTCGCAATCAAATCGATCACTGCGTTGCTTCGCCTTGCCGTGCTAGTGCACTGTCTGCAGCTGCGCGCCTTGTGCTCGCTCTGATTGCAAACCCGTCGACCCAGAAACGAAAAAACCGCGAGGCAGCTTTTGGCTGCACTCGCGGTTGCCGAAACGACTGACCGGGCCTCGTGCACCCGGCCGTCGAGGTACTTACGGCTTACTCGAAATCCACGCTGAAGGTCAGCGAGGTGAAGCGTGGGGCGCCAAGGTAGTAGAACTCCGTGGAGGCCGACTGGCTGCCAGTTCCAACCAGCGGCGTCGCTGCGGCGTTCGTGATGACCGACGACGCGCTGCGGTACTGCTTGTTGCCGATGTTGGCGATGTTCAGGCGCAGTTGCGGGTTCTTGACGAAGCCCCAGTTGGCGAACTTGTAGCCAGCGTCCAGGTCGAACGTGGAGTAGCTGGGGACGCGCTCCTGGTTCATCAGGTCGGCGTACTGCGCACCGTTGAACTTGCCCTTGAAGCGAGCGTAGATCGGGCCTTGCTCGTACTGCACGGACAGGGCGGCCATCTTGTCAGGCACCTTGGCAAAGGTCTTGCCCGCCGTCGGCAGAGCGCCCGCAGCGGACAGCCGCAGGTTGTCCTTCATGTTCTCGTTCTGCAGCGTCAGCGAACCGTAGGCAGAGAAGCCGTTGTAGACGCCGCTGCCGATTTCCAGTTCGAGACCGTGGCCCTTCGTGCCGCCGGCGTTCACGTAGGTGCTGACCTGCGTGTTCGGGTCCGTCGCGGAGACCTGGCGGTTCTTGAAGTCCTTCTGGTAGACCGTCGCGGAGATCGAGACATCCTTCGACTGGAAGCGCCAGCCGGCATCGATCATCACCGACGTTTCCGGCTTGACTTCCGCCAGAGGCTGGACCGCGCCACCGTTGATGGAGGCCACATAGACGCCGCTGGAGCTGACCATGTAGGCGTAGTTCGGCGGGGCGCGGAAGTTCTTGGAGACGTTCAGGAAGACGTGCTGCTGGCTGTTCAGGTTGAAGCGGGCGCCGAGCTGCGGCAGCACCTCGTTGAACGAGCGGGTGATGTTGAAGTCCTGATAGATCCGCGGACCGGCCGTGTAGACACCGTTGGCCAGCGTGTAGGTCGGCACACCCGTCTCGTTGGCGTAGTTGGTCACGTTGCGCTCCACATGGGGGAGACGCAGACCCAGGTTCAGGAACGCGCGGTCGTTCAGCAGCGTGATCTGGTCGTTCAGGTAGACCTGGTAGGCCGTGCTGATCGTCTTCGTGTTGCGGCCTTCGTAGCAGGTGCCGTCAGCGCGCTTGATGCAGCCATCCTGCAACCAGATGTCCGCCGGGGTGCCGTCGGCATTGATCTTGACGGCCGGCTGCGTCTGCAGATGCTGGGCGCGCTCGTACCACAGGCCCACCTTCAGGTAGTGGTTGCCCATCGTGGTGCTGATTTCGCCGGTGACGCCGGGACGGTTGGTCTTGGTCACGCTGGCACGCGCCACGGCGACCTTGTCCAGGGTGTCGCCATCGCCGTTGATGTCGACCGCGCCGCCGATGGGCATCGTGCTTTCCGTCAGGATGGTCTGCGACCAGCCACCGTTGCCGAAGCCGTACCACATGTAGGGCTGCACCTTCAGGTAGGTGTCCTGGGCGATCTTGAACGAGCCCGACACCGACGCGATGACGTTCTTGAACGGGTTCAGCGCCATGCCGTAGTAGATCGGGTTCTGGGCCACGTCCGTCTGGGCGCCGGGGCCCGGCGTCTTCAGCGGGGTGAAGGTGGCCGCGTAGTCATACCCGTAGCCGTTCGCGTTGAGCTGGGCCAGGCTGACGTTGTAGATGTTCTGGTTGACCATCCGGTTGTAGAGCACCGAACCGAGGATGTGGTTGTCCTCGTTCAGGTCCAACGAGAAGCCGGCGTCGATGTGGTCCTTCTTGGCCTTGCCCACGCCCTTCCACTTGTCGGCTTCGGCGTGCGAGTAGCTCAGGAACACCTTGGCCATGTCGTTGGCAAAGCGGCCCGAGTCCACGCGGACGAAGGTGCGGTTCAGGTTCAGGCCACCCAGGGTCTGGGAGACGCGAACGCGGCGCTGGTCGGTCGGGTCGCAGGTGATCAGGCTCACGCTGCCGCCCGTGGCGCCGCTGTGCGGCGATTCCAGCTCAGGCGAACCCTGGGCCACCGAAGCGGTACAGACGTTCTCCTTGTCGATCATTTCCTGGGCGTAGAAGGCATAGCCGCCCGAATCGTTGACCGGCACGCCGTTCACGGTGAAGCCGATCTGGTCCGAGCCGAAGCCGCGGATGCTGACGTCGCCACCGAACAGGCCGGTCGCGTCGTAGTTGTAGGTGCTCACGCCCGGCAGCTGGGCAATGCTCTGCAGCACGTTGCCGGTGGCCAGTTCCTTTTCCATCGCTGCCTTGGTCAGCGTGCTGCGGCCCTTGACGGAGTCGTCGTTGATCATCAGGCCCGTGCCCAGCTTGGCGCTGGAGCCCACGACCGTGATCGTGCCAAGACGCACGGCATCGTCCTTGGCGCGCGGAGCGGCCTCTTCCTTGGGCTGATCGGCCGTTTGCTGCGCGTACACCATGCCGGTGGCCAGTACGGTGACTGCCAGGGCGGTGGCGGTCTTGCAGAACAGTCTGCTCTTCATTCCTAGACTCCTAGTGGGCGCGCCGGGCGCGCGGGCTTCAACAGATTCGATGGGTGCCGTTCGTCACGCGACGATGGCTGTGAAAGGTCGTTTCGCGACCGTCCCGGAATTGTCATGACTTTCTGTGACAGAACTTTACGGGTAAGTCAGAAGTCGAAATTTTTAGAGAGAACGCCCTGTCGCCGGCACCAGATCAGTGCAACCCGAAGCGTCCGGATCGAGGGATCGACGGAGGCTTCGATGTGAATTTTTCCCAGGAGGGCCGAGGGCTTTCGCGCGCCGAGGGGCACCAACTTGGGTTCAACGCGCACATCAACGAGGTGCCCATCAAGCCATCAGAACTGTCGCGCAGCCGCGACAAACCGGCGTCACAGGTCCACTCCTAAGATCTACGGACCCGTCAAATTTCATCCGTCATGCACCTTCGCCCCCACGCCACGGCGCTCATCGCCCTCGCCGCAGCCCTGCTCGCCGGCTGCGCCACGCAGCCCGCCACGACCGAGCTGACGCTGCTGTCCATCAATGACTTCCACGGCAATATCCAGCCCGCCAAGCCGACACCGCTGATGCCGCGCCTGCCCGACGCAGCGACCGGCCAGCTCAAGGCCCAACCAGCCGGTGGCGTGGCCTACCTGGCCACGGCACTGGCCGACCTGAAGGCCAAGAACCCGGACGCACTGATCGTCGCCGGCGGCGACCTCATCGGCGCGTCGCCGTTGATCTCCGGCCTGCTGCGGGACGAGCCCACGCTGTCCGCCATGTCGCAGTTGGGCATCTCCGCCAGCGCCCTGGGCAACCACGAGCTGGACGCCGGCCTGCCCGAGCTGCTGCGCAAGGCGCACGGCGAGTGCGGCCCGACCGAATGCCTGTGGCCCGGCTTCAAGGGCCCCGGCTTCCCTTACCTCGGCGCCAACGTGCTGGACGCCCGGACCGGCGCGCCACTGCTGCCCACCCACGTCATCCAGCAGGCCGGCAAGCTGAAGGTCGCCATCGCCGGTGTCGCAACGAAGGACACGCCGCAGGTCATCGTGGCCCGGGCCATCCAGGGCATCCGCTTCGCCGACGAGGCAGACACGCTGAACGCGCTGGTGCCGCAGCTGAAGGCCGAGGGCGCCCAGGTGCTGATCGCCGTCATGCACGAAGGCGGCATGATGGGTGCCGGCGCCGCTGCCAACGATGCAAGCTACGCCTGCCCGACGCTGACCGGCCGCGTACACGACATCGCCCAGCGCCTGGACCCGGCCTACGCGATCATCATCGGCGGCCACACCCACCAGGCCTATACCTGCAAGATCAATGGCCGCCTTGTCGTGCAGGCCGGCAGCTATGGCGGCTGGATCACCGAAAGCCACCTCAAGCTCGACGCCGCCGGCCGCGTGCTGGATGCCAGCGCCGTCAACCACCCGGTGCTGCAGTCGGCCTACGCGCCCAACCCGGCACTGGTCCAGCTGGTGGCCCGCGCCGCCGCGCTGACCGAGGCCGCCCGCACCAAGCCCGTTGCAACGCTGCCGCGCGGCGCCGTGCGCAGCCCCAAGGCACCCAACGGCGACGCCGCCCTGGGCAACCTCATCGCCGACAGCCAGCTCGCCTTCGCCCGCAAGCAGGGTCCGGCCGACATCGCCTTCATGAACTCCGGCGGCATCCGCGCCGACCTCGTCGTCGACCCCGGCAAGCCGACGACGATGAGCGACCTGCTGGCCATCCAGCCTTTCGGTAACGACATCGTCGTGCTGACGATGACCGGCCAGCAGCTGTGGGACGTGCTGCAACGCCAACTGCCCAAGGGCGACGCGTCGCCGCGCTTCCTGCAGCCGTCGTGGACGCTGCACTACCGCTGGCGCCAGGGTGCCGACGGCACGCCCGAGCTCGGCGAGATCCTCGTCGATGGCAAGCCGCTGGAGCGCACACGCGACTACCGTGTCGTCGTCAACAACTTCCTCTCCGAAGGCGGGGACGAGGCCACCGGCTTCAAGCACGGCCGGGACCGCACCATCGTGGGCACTGACATCGACGCCCTCGTCGAGCTGCTGCGTGCCGACCCGCAGGCCGTCGAGCGCGCCGCGCCCGGCCGCATCGTTCGAGAGTGACCACCTAGGGCAAACCTGTCGCTGGTAGCAGCGACCCCCTCGACCAGCCAGGCGGCCCAGTCCTAGACTCAAACGGTTCGGCAAGGTCAGCCGGACGCCAGCGGTTCGGGGGAGCGCGATGGCGGCGTGGGACAGGCAAGGCGGCACGGGTGCCCAGCACCGGCATGGGACTGTGCCGCCCCCGCTGATTCCCGAAATCCTGGCCCACCTGCCCTGCGGCCTGGCCGTCTTCGACGCCGAACGCCGCCTGCTGATGCACAACGCCGAGTTCGAGCGACTGCTCGACCTGCCGGCCTCGCTGTTTGAACAGCCCGTCCTCGGCTTTGCCGACCTCGTCGGCTTCTGCGCCGCCCGCGGGGACTACGGCCAAGGCGAGAAGGCCCGCGCCACCGTCGAGGCCGCGCTGGCGCTGGGCCGCGACACGCAGGCCAACCGGCTCGAAACCTATCGCGCAGGCGACCGCGTCATCGAGGCCCGCACGGCGCCACTCCCCGAGACCTCGTCCGTGCCGGGCGGCCTGGTCCTCACCTGCCTGGACCTGACACCGCAGACCCAGGCGCGCGTCGCCGCCGAGCGCGCATCGCTGGCCAAGACCCGCTTCCTGGCCAACATGAGCCACGAGATCCGCACGCCGATGAACGCCGTGCTGGGCATGCTGCGCCTGCTGCAGAAGACGCCGCTGGACGCCCGCCAGCACGACTACGCCGTCAAGAGCGAGGGCGCCGCGCGCGGCCTGCTGGGCCTGCTCAACGACATCCTGGACTTCTCCAAGATCGAGGCCGGCCACCTCGGGCTGGACCCGCATCCCATGCGGCTGGAAGAGCTGCTGCGCGACCTCTCGGTCATCCTTGCCGCCCAGGTCGAGCAGCGCGACATCGAGCTGCTGTTCGACCTCGACCCCGCGCTGCCCGCCGTCGTCATCGCCGACGCGCTGCGCCTGCAGCAGGTGCTGGTCAACCTGGCCGGCAACGCGATCAAGTTCACCAGCGCCGGCGAGGTCGTGCTCGCCATCCGCTGCATCGCGCAAAGCGCCGACCGCGTCACGCTGGACTTCTCCGTGCGCGACACCGGCATCGGCATCGCTCCCGAGCAGCAGGAGCGCATCTTTGCCGGCTTCACGCAGGCCGAGGCCTCCACGGCGCGGCGCTTCGGCGGCACCGGCCTGGGCCTGGCCATCAGCCGCCACCTCGTGCGGCTGATGGGCGGCGACATCAGCGTCGAAAGCGCCCCCGGCGCCGGCAGCCGCTTCGGCTTCACGCTCGATTTCCCGCTGCCTGGCGGCCTGCCCGCGCCGGCGCCAAGCCAGGCGGTACGCGCACTGGTCGTCGACGACCATGCCGAGGCCCGGCGCGTCATCGGCACGCTGGCCGGTTCGCTGGGCTGGCAGGTCAGCCTGGCCAGCAGCGGCGCCGACGCGCTGGCACAAGCCGGCGCTGCGAGCTTCGACGTCGTGCTGCTCGACTGGGTCATGCCCGGACTGGACGGCTGGCAGACCGCCTGCCAGTTGCGCCAGCGCCTGGGCCCCGAAGCGCTGCTGCTGATGGTCACCAGCCACGACCGCGAGCGGCTGTCCGAACGCAGCGCCGCCGAGCAGGCCTTGCTGGATGGCTTCCTCGTCAAGCCTGTCACGGCCGCCACGCTGGGCCAGGCCGTGGCCACCGCCTTGCAGGTGCGCCGCCACGGCGTCGCACCGCCCGAAGCCGCACCGCAGCGACTGGCCGGCCTGCAGCTGCTGGTCGTCGAAGACAACCCCGGCAACCAGCAGGTCACGCGCGAGTTGCTGGAGCTTGAGGGCGCCCTCGTCACGCTGGCCGGCGACGGCCAGCAAGCGTTGACGCTGCTGGCCCAGACGCGCGGGCGGTCCGGCTTCGACGCCGTGCTGATGGACGTGCAGATGCCGGTCATGGACGGAACGACGGCCACCCGTCTGATCCGCCGCCAGCTCGGCCTGACGCTACCCGTCATCGCCATGACGGCCGGTGCGCTGGAGACCGAACGCCAGGCCTGCCTGGACGCCGGCATGGATGAACACATCGGCAAGCCCTTCGACCCCGACACCGTCGTCGCCGTGCTGCGCCGCCGCTGCGGTGCCGCGCCGGTGCCGGACCGCACCACGCACTTCGAACTGCCGCCGGCCGTCATGGACGACGCCGGCCGCGCCGGCATCGCGCTGGCCGAAGCGCTGGCACGCATGTCGGGCCGCGTGGAGCTGTTCGAGCGCACGTTGCACGCGCTGCACGAGCAAGACCGCAAGCTCGCCCAGGCGCTTGCCGAAGGCGGCTCCGCCGCCGCACGTGGCCTGCACGGCTACCGCGGTCTGGCCGCGATGCTGGGTGCGCCCCGGCTGGCCGAGCTGGCCGCCGAAGGCGAGCGCAGCGCCCTGCCCGACGCTGACTGGCAACGCCGCTTCCTCGAATGCCGCGACGCCGACCTCGCCGCGCTGGACCGCCTCTGCGCCCACCTCTCCACGCGCCCGGCATCCGCCGTCGAGCCGCTCACGCTCGCCCCGCCGGGCAGCCTGGCCGACCAGCTCGACACGCTGGCCGAACTGCTGGCGGGCTCCGACCTGGAGGCGCTGGACGCCCACGAGGCGCTGCGCTCCGCACTGCCCCCCGAGACCCGCGTGCCGCTGGACGAAGCCATGGCCGCGCTCGACTTCACCACCGCGCTGACGCTGTGCCACGACCTGCGCGCCACCCTGGAGCACCGGCCATGATGCAGCTCAGCCTGCCCGACAGCACCCCGCTGCTGCCAGGCCACACGCCGACCGGCCGCCGGCCACGGCTGCTGATCGTGGACGATCAGCCCGTCAACATCCAGGCGCTGCATCGCGTCTTCGCGGCCGACTGCCAGGTGCTGATGGCCACCGACGGTGCCCAGGCGCTGAAGCTCTGCCGCGAGCGCCAGCCCGACCTCGTGCTGCTGGACGTGCAGATGCCCGGCATGGACGGCCACGAGCTGTGCGCCGAGCTGAAGGCCGACCCGCTGCTGCGCGCCATCGCGGTCATCTTCGTCACGTCGCAGGACCACCCGGACGACGAGACGCGCGGGCTGGATGCCGGCGCGGCCGACTTCATCACCAAGCCCTTCAATCCGACCGTCGTGCGGGCTCGCGTGCGGACACAGCTGACATTGAAGGCGCAGGCCGACCTGCTGCGCGAGCTGGCCTTCGTCGATGGCCTGACGGGCGTGCACAACCGGCGGCACTTCGACGAGCGGTTCCTGGCCGAGTCCCGCCGCGCGCAGCGCACGCGCGCACCGCTGGCGGTGGCGCTGGCGGACGTGGACCACTTCAAGCGCTACAACGACGCGCTGGGGCACCTGGCGGGCGACGACTGCCTGCGGCGGGTCGCCGTTGCGCTGCGTGCCTGCCTGCGGCGGCCGACGGACCTGCTGGCGCGCTACGGCGGCGAGGAGTTCGTCTGCCTGCTGCCGGACACGGACCTGGCCGGCGCCATCGGCGTGGCGCAGTTGATGGAAGACACCGTGCGAGCCCTGGCGCTGCCGCATCCGGGGGTAGAGGGTTGCGTGACGATCAGCCTGGGCGTAACGGCGGGCCTGCAGGGCGAAGGCCTGATCGAGGCGGCCGACCGGGCCATGTACCTGGCGAAGGCGGCGGGGCGCGGGAGGGTGAGTTGGGTGGAGGGGTGATGGACCGGTGGTGTTGCGCCTACCAGATGGGCTTGCTCGGAATCGGCGGGGGCTGATTCCTCGGTACTGACGAGCCCGTGCCTGACGGCACGTCCAAGGACGGCCACGGGCTATCCTTGAGCGAACCCGGGTAGGCCCCATCCCAAACGCCCAATCCAAAAACGAACGGCCCCGTCAGGGACCGTCTGCTTTTGGAGCGGGTGATGGGAATCGAACCCACGTATCGAGCTTGGGAAGCTAGCGTTCTACCATTGAACTACACCCGCGTAGCCCGCAGTCTACGCGACGACGCGGCCTCAGCGCACCGCGATCGCCGCCGGCCCGGTGCCACCGCTCGCGACGGGACCCAAGGCCGTCAGCGCGCAGGCGGGGCCGATGCTGTACTGCGAGATCGTCGCGTCGCCGGCGTTGCTGACGTAGAGGTGCGCGCCGTCCGGGCTGACGGCCAGGCCGGCGGGCGTGGTGCCGGCGGCAATGGTCGCCGTCGCCAGCGGCGTCAGCAGGCCGCTGGTGACGATGTACTGCGACACGGTGCCGTCGCCACCGTTGGCGACGTAGGCGCAACCGCCCGACGGCGTCACGGCGATGGCCAGCGGTGTGCTGCCGGTGGCGACGCTGGCCGGCGACTTGGCGCTCAGCGCACCGCCACTGCCGATCGTGTACTGCAGCACCCTGGCGCTGCCCTTGAGCAGCACGTACAGCGAGCCGCTGTCGGGGCTGGCGACCAGCGCGATGGGCAGCGTGCCGGTGCTGCTCGTGCTGACGGTCGCCGTGCTCAGCGCGGTGAGGCTGCCGCCGCTGCCGACGCTGTACTGCGAGACGGTGTTGTCGCCCTGGTTCACTGCGTAGGCATGGCTGCCATCGGGCGTCAGCGTCACGGCCATCGGCGTGCTGCCGACGTTGATCTTGGCGGTCGAGTTGACACTCAACGCGCCGGTGCTGCCGTTCACGTCGAACTGTGAGATCGTCTTGTCGGTGTAGTTGGCGACGTAGACGTGGCTGTTGTCCGGGCTGATGGCCAGGCCGCGGCTGTCGGCCACGGCGCTGACGCTGCCGACCAGGCTCAGCGCGCCGGTGCTGGAGACGGCGTAGGCGCTGACCGTCGCGGCATTCGAGTACGAGGCGAAGGCGAAGCGGCCGTCCGAGCTGAACACCAGCCCGGCCACCGGCGCGGCGGTGCTGACCGTCGCCTGGCTGGTCAGCAGGCCGGTGCCGTTGTTGATGCTCAACTGGCTGATGGTGTAGCCACCGGCATTGCCGACATAAGCCATGTAGTTGCGGCACACCACCGCCACCGATGTGACGTTGGCAGACGCGCTGCCGCTGCCATTGCTGACCGAGCAGGTCTGGCCGACGGGCTGCGACTTGACGGTGACCGCGTAGCTGCCGCTGACCGCGCTGCCGAACGTGAAGCTGCCGGCGCCGGAGGCCACGGCCAGCGTCTGGTCGCCAGTGCTCAGCACCAGGCCGCTGCTGTTCAGGCCGGTCACGCTGCCGCCCACCGTGTAGCTGGCGCCGCTGCCGCCACCACAGGCACTCAGCAGGGCCAGTCCCAGAAGACAAAGGGGGCGAAGAGAACTCATGGGCCGGACGGGTCGGGGTTGCGATGCGACCAGTCTAGGAATCCACCTCTCCGGGCAAGCGCGGCAACAACGCGGCGTTCGGGCCCACTGCGGCGGCCAGGGTGATGCAGTTCACCATCGACCGCAAATTCACTGAATCGACGGCCGGGCTCGCGGCTTCCGGTTACGCCTCCACACACTCTGTGCACGCTGTAGGACAAGGCCGCGAGATGACCCACGGGCGCGGATGAACCCATGGGCAAGCCCTAGCATGCCGCCACCCACAACTGCCTCCCCAAGCAGGAGACCTCCATGAAGAACACCGCCCGCCGCGCACTGACCTCGCTGCTCGTCTCGTCCATCGTCTTCAGCGGCATGGCCCACGCGGCCCCCACCGCACTGATCAGCACCGAGCAGGCCGCCGCGGCGGCGCCGCGCAGCGAGGCCCACGCCCGCCTGCAGGCGGCGCTGGACCGCGCCGACCTGGCCGCGATGCTGCAGGCCCGCGGTGTGTCGACCGACGAGATGCGCGCCCGCGTCGACGCGCTGACCGACGCCGAAGCGCAGCAGATGGCGGCCCAGATCGACCAGGCTCCCGCGGGCGCTGCTGACGTCGTCGGCGTGCTGTTCACGATCTTCATCGTGCTGCTGGTGACGGATATCCTGGGCCTGACCAAGGTCTTCCCGTTCACGCGCTCGGTGCGTTGATCGCCCGCCTCGCCACGGCCCTCTCGGCAGCCGCCGCGGCGTTGCTGCTGAGCGGCTGCGCGGCGCTGTTCACACCGCCGCAGACGGCCGCGCTGCAGGCCAGTCCGCCGCCGGACCTGCCGGCCCGCGCCGAGCGCACCGAGGTGCCGTTCTTCCCACAGACGCGCGACCACTGCGGCCCGGCCGCATTGGCGACGGCGCTGGCCGACATCGGCCTGCCCGCCGACCCCGACCGCCTGGCCGATGCCGTCTTCCTGCCGTCCCGCAACGGCAGCCTGCAGCTGGAGATGCTGGGCGGCGCGCGCCGCCAGGGCGCCGTCGCGACCCGGCTGCCGCGCGAACTGCAGGCCGTGCTGCGCGAGGTCGCGGCCGGGCACGCCGTCGTCGTGCTGCAGAACCTCGGGCTGGAGCTGATCCCGCGCTGGCACTATGCCGTCGTGGTCGGCTACGACATCGCCGCGCACGAAATCATCCTGCGCAGCGGCACCACACAGCGCGAGACGCTGCCGCTGCGCACCTTCGAATACACCTGGGCGCGCGGCGGCCGCTGGGCCGTCGCCGTGCTGCCGCCGGACCGGTTGCCCGCGACGGCGACCGAGGCCGATGCGCAGGATGCCGCTATCGGCTTCGAGCGCGCGGCACCGCCGGCCCGCGCGGCGCTGGCCTACCGCACGCTGCTGGCGCGCTGGCCCGACAACCTGCTGGCCGGCATCGGCCTGGGCAACACGCTGAATGCCGCCGGCGACGCCACCGGGGCGCGCGCCGCGTTCGAGACCGTGGCCAACCGCCACGACAGCGCCGTGGCCTGGATCAACCTGGCACGACTGCGCCTGGACGCAGGCGACCGCGTCGGCGCCCAGGCGGCAGCGGAACGCGCCGTGAAGCGCACGGAGGCCGCCGAACCGGCGTGGCGCGACGCGGCACGCGCCACACGGGCCGCGACTGAAGAGCAGCACTAGCGCCCCGCGCGGCTACAGTCGCGCGCATGACGTCTCCCGCTGTTTCGCGTCCGCCCGCCACGCTCGCCATCGCCTGGCGCCAACTGCTGCGGGACTGGCGGGCCGGTGAGCTGCGGCTGCTGATGCTGGCCGTCGCGCTGGCCGTGGCGGCGCTGTGCGCGGTGGCCTTCCTGTCGGACCGACTCGACCAGGGCCTGCGCCGCGACGCGGCCCAGCTGCTGGGTGGCGATGCCGTCGTCGCCAGCGACCAGCCCACGCCCCAGCCCATCCTCGACCTGGCTGCCGAGTTCAAGCTGAGCACCGTGCGCAGCGCGGCCTTCCCGAGCATGGCGCGCGCCGAGGATGCCCAGGGCGGCGACAGCCGGCTCGTCGCCGTCAAGGCCGTCAGCCCCGGCTACCCGCTGCGCGGCAGCATCACGCTGCGCGACGCCCTGCCCGGCCAGGGTCCGGCGCCGGCCGCCGGCACGGTCTGGATCGACCCCGCCGTGGCCGACGGCCTCGGGCTGAAGCTTGGCGACCCGCTGCTGCTGGGCGACAGCCGTTTCAAGATCGCCGCCCTCATCGAGACCGAACCCGACCGTGGCGCCGGGTTCATGAACTTCGCGCCGCGCGTGATGCTCGGCGAGGCCGACCTGGCCGCGACCCACCTCGTGCAGCCGGCCAGCCGCATCACGTATCGGCTCGCGCTGGTGCCCGGCCCGGGCGCGGCGCCGGGCGCGGTGAAGCGCTTCGTCACCGGTTCCGAGCAGCTCATCAAGGCGCAGAACCTGCGCGGCCTGCGGCTGGAGTCGCTGGAGTCCGGCCGGCCCGAGATGCGCCAGACGCTGGACCGCGCCGCACGCTTCCTGCGGCTGGTTGCCATGCTGTCGGCACTGCTGGCGGCTGTGGCCGTGGCGCTGGCCGCGCGCGACTTCGCGGCCCGCCACCTCGACGCCTGCGCGATGCTGCGCGTGCTGGGCCAGCCGCAGCGGCGCATCGCCTGGGCCTACGGGTTGGAGTTCCTGCTCGCGGGCCTCGCAGCCAGCCTGGCGGGTGTGCTGCTGGGGCTCGCATTGCATCAGGTGTTCGTGCAGCTGCTGGCCGGCCTCGTCAACGTGGCGCTGCCGGCGCCCAGCCTCTGGCCGGCACTGCTGGGCCTGGGCCTGGGGCTGTCGCTGCTGCTGGGCTTCGGGCTGCCGCCGGTGCTGCAGCTGGCCGCCGTGCCGCCGCTGCGCGTCATCCGCCGCGACCTCGGCGCGCCCAAGGCCAGCTCGCTGCTGGTGCTGGGCGCCGGCGTGGCGGGCCTGGCCGCCATCCTCGTCGTGCTGGCAGGCGACCTCATGCTGGGCGCCATTGCCGCCGCGGGGTTTGCCGGGGCGGTGCTGCTGTTCGCGCTGCTGGCCTGGCTCGCGGTGAAGCTGCTGCGCCGCATCGTGCCCACCAACGTCAGCGGCGCCGGCGTGCCACGCTGGCTGCTGCTGGCCACGCGCCAGGTCGCGGCGCGGCCGGGCTTCGCGGTGATGCAGGTGTCGTCGCTGGCCGTGGGGCTGCTGGCACTGGCGCTGCTGGTGCTGCTGCGCACGGACCTCATCGACAGCTGGCGCCAGGCCACGCCTGCGGCTGCACCGGACCGCTTCGTCATCAACATCCAGCCCGACCAGGCCGAGGCGTTCCGCAAGACGCTGACGGACGCCGGCATCGCGAAGTTCGACTGGTATCCGATGATCCGCGGCCGGCTGACGACGATCAACGGCGACGCCGTGCTAAGCAAGCGCTTCGCCGAGGACCGCGCACAGCGCCTGGCCGAGCGCGAGTTCAACCTCAGCCACACGGCCGAGCTACCGGCGCACAACCAGCTCGTGGCCGGCAGCTGGGGCTCGGCGGCGCCCGGTGAGATCGGCCTGAGCGTCGAGGAAGGCCTGGCCAAGACGCTGGGCCTGAAGCTCGGCGACCAGCTCGCCTTCGACATCGCCGGCCAGCCGGTGCAGGGCCGCATCACCAGCCTGCGCAAGGTGGACTGGTCATCGATGCGGGTCAACTTCTTCGTGCTGTTCGAGAAGGCCGAGCTGCCCGACCTGCCGTCCACGCAGATCGCCGCGTACCGCATGCCGGCGGGCGCGAAGCTCGACCGCGAACTGGCGCGCCAGTTCCCCAACCTCACCGTCATCGACGTGTCGGCCCAGCTCAACCAGGTGCAGGGCGTGCTGGACCAGGTCATCCAGGCGGTGCAGTTCCTGTTCGGCTTCACGCTGGCCACCGGCCTCGTCGTGCTGCTGGCCGCGGTGGGCAGCACGCGAGAGGCGCGCACGCGCGAGTTCGGGCTGATGCGCGCGCTGGGCGCACCGTCCTCGCTGCTGGCCCGGGTGCAGCGCGCCGAGCTGCTGGGCGTGGGAGCGCTGGCCGGCTTCCTGGCCGGCACCGTGGCGCTGGTGCTGGCGGCGCTGCTGGCGCGCTTCGTGTTCGAGTTCGAGTGGCAGATCAAGCCCTGGGTGCCGTTCGTGAGCGCGCTGTTCGGCGCGCTGCTGGCCTGGAGTGCCGGCTGGTGGAGCCTGCGCGGCGTGCTGCAACGACCGGTCGTGCAGACGCTGCGGGAGGCACAGGCGGAATGAACGCAGCGCCGGGCAGCCCCAAGCAAGGTCGCTCCCGCTTGGCGGGACAGCGCGAAGCGCGAAGGGTGCTCCAGTGACTCAGGTGACCGCCCGCGACGTTGGCCGCTACCTGGCGCTGTCAGCGGGCATCACGGCTGTCTACAGCCTGCTCGGCCGGCTGGGCCTGCTGATGGTGCTGCCGCCCTACCAGGTGGCGCCCATCTACCCGGCCGCGGGCTGGGGGCTGGCCGTGCTGCTGGTGCTGGGCCTGCGCTACCTGCCGGCCGTGGCACTGGGCTCCTTCCTCGTGCAGGCGACGATGCTGAGCGATGCCAGCGAGCACGTGCTGCCGCTGTCGCTGGGCATCGGCCTGGGCGCAGCAGCGCAGGCCGCGGCAGGCACGCTGCTGATGCGGCGCTGGTGCGGCCGGCCGCTGGTGCTGGCCTCGCCACGCGAGATAGCGGGTTATCTGGCCGCGGCGACGCTGGCCGGTGTCGTCAGCCCCAGCTGCGCGACGCTGCTGCTGAAGCTCGTGGGCATCGTCGCGACGCCTCAGATGGGCAAGGTATGGATGATCTGGTGGACCGGTGACCTGATGGGCGTGCTCATCGCCACACCGATCACACTGGCACTGATCGGCCGGCCGCGCTCGGCGTGGGCCACGCGGCGCTTCAGCGTGGGCCTGCCGATGCTGCTGACGACGCTGCTCGTGGGCCTGGGCGTGGCGGCCACGATGGAGTGGGACCGACAGCGTAATCGCGCCGACTTCACGCGCGACGCGACCAACGCCGCCCAGGATCTCACCAGCCGGTTGCGCGAGCCGCTGCTGGCGTTGGAGAGCACGCACGGTCTGGTACGCGTGAAGCCCCGGCCTACGCGCGAGGAGTTCGCGCTGGCCACCGAAGGCTTCCTGACCGAGGACAGCCCGCTGATCGCGCTGGGCGTGGCGCTGAAAGTGCCGCGCAGCGACCTGGACCGTTTCAACGCCGACGCCGCAGCCGACAACTTTCCCGGCGGTTACCAGGTGCGCGACCGCACGCGCGCCGGCGACACGCGCACGCCGCCTGACGAGGACGTCGTCGCCATTCGCCTCATTGAGCCGCTGACGCGCAACGTCGGCGCGCTGGGTATCAACGTGCGCAGCGTGCCGGATGCGCGCCTGGCGACCGAACGTGCAGCGGCAAAGGGCCGGTCGACTGCGTCGGCGGGTCTGCAGCTCTCGCAGGACCGCGACGGTGCCGTCGGCGTCGTCGTCTACCAGCCCTTCTACCGTGACGCGGCGCTGGACGGCTTTGTCTTCGCAACGATCCGGCCCGACCTGCTGCTGTCGCGCCTGGCCGCGCACTGGCCCGAGCAGTTGGGCGCCTGCCTCGTCGACCTGGAGCCCGGCGTCACCTACCCGCGCCTGGCCGGCCGCCCCGGCTGCGAGGCTGTACAGCGCGGCGGCGATGCCGCCCTGCCCCTGGTGAAGATGCCACTGGAGTTCGGCGGCCGGCACTGGGAGGTGCGCATCTACGACCTGCCCGGCTTCCCACAGGCGCCGGGCCGCAGTTGGGCCTTTGCGCTCGTGGGTCTGCTGGCGACGGCCATGGTCGGCGCGCTGCTGCTGCTGATGTCGGGCCGCACACAGCATGTCGAGGCGCTCGTGAAGGAGCGCACCGCGGCGCTGGAGCGCGAGATCGCCAGCCGCGCCGAAGGCGAGCACGCGCTGAGCCAGAGCGAGCAGCGCTTCCACAGCATCTTCGAGACGGCGCCGATCGGTATCGCGTTCACGGACCTCAACGGCGGGTTCCAGGAGGTCAACGCCTACTTCTGCGGCCTGGTGGGCTATCCGGCCGAGGCATTGGCCGGCCGACGCTCCATCGACATCACGCACACCGAGGACCGACGCGAGGACATCCGCATGGCGCGCCGGCTGATGCGCGGAGAGATCCCGTTCTACCGGCGCCTGAAGCGCTATGTGCGGCCCGACGGCGGCATCGTCCATGCGCGCGTGCTGGTCAGCCTGCTGCGGGGTGCCGATGGCCGGCCGCATCGGCTGGTAGGCGTCGTCGAAGACATCACCGACCAGCTTCGCCTCGAGGAGCTGGACCGGGCCCGCGAGGCCGCCGAGGCGGCCAACCAGGCCAAGAACGAGTTCCTGTCGCGCATGAGCCATGAGCTGCGCACACCGATGAACGCCATCCTCGGCTTCACGCAGCTGATGCAGATGGACGCGAGCGAGCCGCTGCCCGCCGCCCAGCGCGCCCGCGCGCAGCAGATCGCCCAGGCCGGCTGGCATCTGCTGGAGATGATCAACGACACGCTGGACCTGTCGCGCATCGAGGCCGGTTCGCTGCGGCTGGAGCCCGCCGTGCTCGAGCTGGCGCCCCTGCTGGCCCGCGCGCTGGCGCTGGTGCAGCAGGGTGCCGCCGAGCGCGGCCTGGCCATCAGCCAGCGCCTGGACCCGGCCGCGCTGCGGCTGGTGGGCGACCCCACCCGCGTCACGCAGGTGTTGACCAACCTGCTCAGCAACGCCGTCAAGTACAACCGGCCCGGCGGCAGCATCAATATCGAGACCACCGCACCGGAGCCGGGCTGGGTGGAGGTGGCCGTGCGCGACTCGGGCCTGGGCCTGACCGACGAGCAGCGCGCTGCGCTCTTCCAGCCCTTCAACCGCCTCGGCCGCGAGCGCAGCGGCCTGCCGGGCACCGGCATCGGCCTGGTCATCAGCCTGCGCCTGGCCGAAATGATGGGCGGCAGCCTGCGCGCCGAGGCCGTTGACGGCCCAGGTGCCCGCTTCGTGCTGAGGCTGCCGGCTGCCGGCCTGCCTCCCGCCTCGGCCGCCGAGCCTGGCCACGCCGAGCCCTCGGCCCCCCAGGCCGGCCCGCACCGACGCGTGCTCTACGTCGAGGACAACCCGCTGAACGCCGATGTCATGCACGGCATCCTCGAACAACGCCCCGGGCTCGAACTGGAGATCGCCCCCACCGCCGAAGCCGGACTGAAGGCGCTGCGCGAGCGCCCGCCCGCCCTGCTGCTGCTGGACTGGCAACTACCCGACGCGGACGGACTCTCACTGCTGCAGCGCCTGCGCGAACTGGGCGGCACGCCACCACCGGTCATCGTCGTGTCGGCCAATGCCCAGCCGGAGCAGATCGCGCTGGCCCAGTCGGCCGGCGTGCGCCACTACCTGACCAAGCCGCTGGACGTGCGCGAACTGCTGGCCCTGGTTGACGAATTGTTGGCATCGCCCCCCGAGCCGAAGCGGGCAGAATGATCGACTGAACCCACCCCCGCGCAGTCCCGATGAGCTCTACCGACCTCGTTCCCACCACCGGCACCCAGGCCATCCAGACCGTGGCCCGCACGGACGTCCACCAGTTCCTGACCTTCCGCATCGGCGAGGAGGAATACGGCCTCGACATCCTGCGCGTGCAGGAGATCCGTTCCTACGAGGCGCCCACTCGCGTCGCCAACGCGCCGGCCTTCGTCAAGGGCGTCGTCAACCTGCGCGGCGTCATCGTGCCCATCCTGGACCTGCGCATCCGCCTGGGCCAGGCCGGCGAGTACAACGCCTTTACCGTCGTCATCGTGCTGAACGTGGCCGGCCGGGTCGTCGGCGTCGTCGTGGACTCGGTGTCTGACGTGCTGGAACTGAGCGCCGAGGAGATCAAGCCCCGCCCTGAGGTGCCGGCGGCGATGGACTCCCGCTTCATCACCGGCCTGGGCAAGATCGGCGAGCGCATGCTGATCCTGCTGGACATCGAGGCCATGATCAAAAGTCCGGATTTCGGCCTCGTCGACTGACGAAGCCGCCACAAAAGTTAGTGGACACCCACTGTTTCGACTGCAGCAACACTGCATTCCAGCAGGCGCAGCGTCATTCTTAGCACTCTCCAAGGCGGAGTGCTAATATCCATCTCACCGCTGCATCTCGTGGCGGTCTAGCAAGGATCAAGACGATGTCTGCCTCTTCCGCCATTGCCGTTCGCAGTCCCTGGGCCATGGTGCCCTCGCTGGGCAATCTGGACGCCTACATCTCCGCCGTGAACCGCCTGCCGCTGCTGACCGCAGAGGAGGAAAGCTCGGCCGCGCGCAGCCTGCGCGACAAGGGCGACGTGGAGGCCGCCGGCCGTCTGGTGCTGTCGCACCTGCGCCTGGTCGTGTCCATCTCGCGCCAGTACGTCGGCTACGGCCTGCCCCAGGGCGACCTGATCCAGGAAGGCAATGTCGGCCTGATGAAGGCCGTCAAGCGCTTCGACCCGGACCAGGGCGTGCGGCTCGTCAGCTACGCGATGCACTGGATCAAGGCCGAGATCCACGAGTACATCCTGAAGAACTGGCGCATGGTCAAGGTCGCGACGACCAAGGCCCAGCGCAAGCTGTTCTTCAACCTGCGCTCGATGAAGCACCAGCTGAAGGCCGACCAGGCCGACGGCGAGACGCACCGCAACACGCTCACCGAGGCGGAAGTCGACCACGTCGCCAGCACGCTGAACGTCAAGCGCGAGGAAGTGCTGGAGATGGAGACCCGCATGTCGGGCGGCGACGTGGCGCTGGAGCCGCAGACCGACGACGACGGCGAGAGCTTCGCCCCCATCGCCTACCTGGCCGACGACAGCCAGGAGCCGACACGAGTCATCGAGGCGCGCTCGCGCGACGACCTCGCCGGCAACGGCATCGCCCGCGCGCTGGAAGCGCTGGACCCGCGCAGCCGCCGCATCGTCGAGGAGCGCTGGCTGAAAGTGAATGACGACACGTCCGGCGGCATGACACTGCACGAGCTGGCTGCCGAGTACGGCGTGTCGGCCGAGCGCATCCGCCAGATCGAGGTCGCAGCGATGAAGAAGATGAAGAAGGCGCTGACCGAAGCCGCCTGAGCTTCGTCGCACCGGAAGCAGAAAGCCTCTTGCGAGGCCCTCCAACGAAGAAAGCCCCGCGAGGGGCTTTCGTCATTTCCTGGCCTGCGCCTCGGCCAGCAGCAGTTTGATGTCGTGCGCCAGCGGCTCGGCGCCGGCGCCGTAGCGGGCGTAGACGCGCACGCGCCCTTCGGTGTCGAAGATGAAGCTGGCGGCCGTGTGGTCCATCGTGTAGGTGTCAGGTGTCTTGCCCGGCACCTTGGCGAAGAAGACCTTGAACTCCTTGGCTGCGGCCTGCGTCTGCTCAACGCTGCCATGCAGGCCGACGAAGCTGGGATCGAAGCTGGCCAGGTAGGCCTTCAGCAGCGCGCCCGTGTCGCGCTCGGGGTCGATGGTGACAAAGACGCCCTGCACCTTGTCGCCGTCCGCGCCCAGCGACTTCTTGACCTCGGCCACCTCCATCATCGTCGTCGGGCAGACGTCGGGGCACTGCGTGTAGCCGAAGAACACCACCGCGACCTTGCCCTTGAAGTCCGCCAGGGACCGCGCCCGGCCGTCCTGGTCGGTCAGGTTCAACTGCCTGGCGTACTCGGCGCCAGTCAGGTCGATGCCCTTGAAGGCCTCCCTGGCCGGCTCGGCCTTCTGGCAGCCGGCCAGCGCCAGCGCGGCAAGCGCGGCGAGAGTGAAGCGACGGGTGCTCATTGGATGTAATGGTCGATCAAAAGGGCCGCAAACAGCAGCGACAGATGCCAGATGGAGAACCAGAAGGTTCGCCGCGCCAGCATCTCCGAGTACGAGCGCCACAGCCGGAAGGCATACCCGCAGAAGCCCAGGCCCAGCGCCAACGCGCTGACCAGGTAGAACCAGCCGCTCATGCCGGTCAGGAAGGGCAGCAGCGTCGCAGCCAGCAGCACCCAGGTGTAGAGCAGGATCTGCAGACGCGTGTAGTCGTTGCCATGCGTGACCGGCAGCATCGGCAGGCCGGCACGGGCGTAATCCTCCACGCGGTACAGCGCCAGCGCCCAGAAATGCGGAGGCGTCCACAGGAAGATGATGAGGCACAGCAGCCAGGGCTCGGGCCCCAGGTCGCCGCGCAATGCGGCCCAACCCAGTACCGGCGGCATGGCGCCCGAAGCGCCGCCGATGACGATGTTCTGCGGCGTCATCGGCTTCAAGATGACGGTGTAGATGACTGCATAGCCGACGAAGGTGGCGAAGGTCAGCCACATCGTCAGCACGTTGACGTAGAGAGCCAGCAGCACCATGCCGGCCGCGCACAGCAGCGCCGAGAACGCCAGCGTCTGCGGGCGGCTCAGCTCGCCCTTGGCCGTGGCGCGCCAGGCGGTGCGCTTCATGCGCGCGTCGATGCCGTCCTCGATGAGGCAGTTGAAGGCCGCTGCCGCACCGGCCACCAGCCAGATGCCGGCGATGGCCGCGAGCATCGTCAGGGCCTGGTCCAGCGACGGCAGCCCCGGCACGGCCAGGGCCATGCCGATGGCCGCGCAGAAGACGATGAGCTGGACGACGCGCGGCTTGGTCAGCTGGTAGAACTGTTGCCAGCGCGGGCTGTGCGCGAGCGCGCTGGCTGTGGACGTGGAAGCCATGATCAGGAAAGCGCGGCCCTCAGCCGCGCGAGCAAGGTGGTGAGCAGGGCCAGCAGCACAGCGGCGCCGGCGGTGTGCCCCAGGGCCGCGACGATGGGCCAGCCGAGGACGACGTTGGACAGGCCCGTGGCGAGCTGCCAGCCGGCCGCGGCGAGCAGCCAGCGCGACCAGGCCGGCGCCGGGCGGCGCAGCGCCCAGGCCAGCGCCAGTACGGCCGTGAAGACGACGGCCGCGCCGATACGGTGGGCCATGTGGATCGCGGCCAGCGAGTCGTACGTGAGCCAGCCGCCGTCGGCATTGCGGCCCAGGTCGCGCCAGAGCTGGAAGCCCTGCGCGAAATCCATCTGCGGCCAGAACTCACCGCTGTGGCAGGCCGGGAACTCGTCGCAGGCCAGCACGGCGTAGTTCGTGCTGACCCAGCCGCCCAGCGCAACCTGGGCCAGCGTCAGCAGCAGCACGATGGCGGCGGCGCGGCGCAGCCAGGTCGGCACCGCGAGCGGCTGCGGCGCGTAGGCCTCGCGCTGCCAGGCCAGCAGCATCAGCAGTCCCAGGCCGAACAGCAGATGCAGCGTGACGATGGCGGGGAAGAGCTTCATCGTCACGGTCAACGCACCGAACGCGCCTTGCACGCAGACCCACAGCAACGTCAGCGTCGGCCACCACGGCGATGGCGCCGCCTCGCCTTCGCTCTTCCTGAGCCGCCAGCTCAACGCGGCCAGCACGAGGATGAGCAGCCCCACGGCGCTGGCGAGGTAGCGGTGGACCATCTCGATCCACGCCTTGCCGTGCGTGACGGGCCCGGTGGGCATGGCCGCCTGCGCGGCCTCGATGTGGTGATGCGCGCCGACCGGGCTCGCCGAGGCGTAGCAGCCGGGCCAGTCCGGGCAGCCCAGGCCGGAATCGGTCAGCCGCGTGAACGCACCGAAGACGATGAGGTCGAAGGTCAGAAACAGCGTCAGCAGCGTCAGCGCGCGCAGCCGGCCGGCCGGCGTGCTCGCGCGCGAGCGCTGCCGCCACCACAGCAGCGGGCCGATGGCCACGGCGCCGCCGATGGCGGCGACCTGGCCGAGCGGGAGCAGCAGCTCGTTCACGGTCAGCGCCCTGCCTTGTCCCAGCTGGCGCTGGCGCGCAGCAGCTTGTCGAGGTCGGCCTTGAGCTTCTTCGGGTCGGGGTCGCCCGGCGCGCGCAGCATCCAGCGGCCGATCGGGTCGATGACGTAGAAGTGGTCGGACAAGGTCTTGCCCGGCGCCGGCTTGAGCCAGGCCTCCAGGCGGTCACGCGGCACCTGCAGCACCTGCACCTCGACGCCCTTCTGGCCGACCGCCGCCAGCACCTCGGCACGCGGCAGGCTGCCGTCCTGCGGGATCAGCCAGAGCTTATCGACGCGACCGCGTTCCTTGCCCAGCATCTCGCGCAGTTGACGCTGCACGTAAAGCTGGCGCTCGCAGGCAGCCTCGCAGGCGGACGGCTGCACGACGGCCAGCAGCCACTGCCCTTTCAGCGACTCGGCCGGCACGGGGTGGCCCTGAAGGTCGGTGAGCGGCAAGTCAGCCGGGATCTCGGCGGTGGGCGTGATGAGATCGCCATAGGCCGAGCCGTGCGGCTTGACGACGTAGAAGGTGAAATAGGACGCCACGACCGGCGCGGCGCACAGCGCCAGCACGAGGAACATCTTCCAGCGGCCGGCGCGCTGCTGAGGCGTGACGCGCGGGTCGGGCAGGCTGTGTACCGCGAAGCTCAACGGCTCAGGGCTTGTGGAACCGGGGGCGGAGGAGTTGGAACCAGACATAGAGACCGACGATCAGCGCGCAGAGCGCGAACCATTGAAAGGCGTAGCCGTAATGTTTCTGCAGGCCGAGGTCGGGGGCCGGCCAGTGGCGAAGCAGGCCATCGTCGACGCCAGCGGGCGCGGTCTGCACGACGGTCAGCGGCAGCAGCGCCAGGCCCGACTCGACGGCGAAGGCCGCAGGATCGAGATTTTGCCGGATCGCGCCGGCAGCCCCGGTACCCAGCTCATAAAGCCGCGATGGTGTCGCGGCGAGCCGGCCTTCGACCTCGACCTCGCCGGCCGGCGTCACGAGCGGCGGCAGGTGGGTGCGATCGGCCGAGTCGCGTGGCACCCAGCCGCGCTCGACGAGGATCGCATCGCCGCGGCCGGCCAGCCGCAGCGGCGTGACGACGTAGAAACCGGCCCGGCCATCCATCGGCCGGTTGTCCAGCCACACGGTCCGGTCGGCCACCCAGACACCGCGCAGCACGACGCGGCGGTGCAGCGGCGAACCAACCAGCTCGGTGTTGGACAGTGGTGAACGGGCGCCCTCGACCTCGTCGGCAGTCTGCAACGCGATCTTCTGCGCGGCGCGGTCGAGCTGCCAGACACCGAGGCGCGCCGTCAACGCGGCCCCCAGCAGCGCGGCGGCCAACAGCAGCCAGCGCCGCGCCGTCATGCGATTCCCCCGGGCGGATAATTCGACGTCATGAAATTCCTGATCCTGGTCGCCTTCATCGGCATCTTCGGTGCGCTGGCGTCGGCCGGCTTCTTCATGCTGCGCAAGGGCCGCGGCGACGACAAGCGCAGCCCCAACATGGCCCGGGCATTGGCCGTGCGCGTGGGCCTGTCGGTGGCGCTGTTCCTCATCATCCTGCTGAGCTGGAAGCTGGGCTGGATTCACCCGACCGGACTGCCGCTGAAAGCGGCCTGAGCCGCAACAAAAAAGCGCCGCATCCGCGGCGCTTTGTCTTTGGCGTGTCGGCTTACATCCAGTAGACGACGACGTACAGGCCCAGCCAGACGACGTCGACGAAGTGCCAGTACCAGGCCGCACCTTCGAAACCGAAATGGCGCTCGGGCGTGAAGTGGCCCTTCATCAGGCGGATGGTGATGAACAGCAGCATCAGCGCGCCCACGCAGACGTGGAAGCCGTGGAATCCGGTCAGCATGAAGAAGGTCGAACCGTAGATGCCGGAGCTGAGCTTGAGGTTCAGTTCGGTGTAGGCGTGGTGGTATTCGTAGGCCTGGAAGCCGAGGAAGGTGGCGCCCAGCAACACGGTGATCCACATCCAGCCGATGGTCTTGGCACGGTTGCCGGCGATCAGCGCATGATGGGCGATGGTCAGCGTGACGCCCGAGGTCAGCAGCAGCGCAGTGTTGATCGTCGGGATGGGCCAGGGGCCCATCGTCGTGAAGGCCTCGACGGTGCCGCCCGGCGCGGCGGTGAAGCCCGGTGCGGTGCTGGGCCAGATGGCCTTGAAGTCGGGCCACAGCAGGCTGTTCTCCAGGCTGCCCAGCCCAGGCACGGCAAAGGTGCGAGCCCAGTACAGCGCGCCGAAGAAGGCAGCGAAGAACATCACCTCCGAGAAGATGAACCAACCCATGCTCCAGCGGAAGGAGACGTCGATGCGGTCGCTGTAGAGGCCGCCTTCGCTCTCGCCGATGGCGTCGCGGAACCAGGCCTGCAGCACGAAGGCCCAGAACAGGAAGCCGAACAGCAGCGAGTAGGCGCCCCAGCCGTGGCCGTTGACCCACTGGCCCGCGCCGAGGATGACGAAGAACAGGCCGGTCGCGGCCATCACCGGGTGCCGCGATGGCGCCGGGACGAAGTAGTACGGGGTCTTGCCCGGGGTTGCCGCTGCCGACATTTCGCTTCTCCTTGTTCTCGCTCGTTCCAAACCTTGTTGCGGACCGGCCGTCAGGCCGCCGCCACTCCACTGCCGATGACCCAGCGGACCAGCAGCACCAGCATCAAAACAAACAGGGCCGCGCCAAGCACGCCCGCAATGATCACGTGCACCGGGTTGAGCTTGGCCATGTCGTTCTCATGGTCCTTGCTCCGGCGCACGCCAAAAAAACTCCAGGCCACGGCCGAGATCGTCTGGGCGAACGAGGCCTTGCGGCCCACCGCTTCCTTCAGGTCACGACCGGCGTCGCTCACAGCGAGCCTCCGCCAGCCTTGGGCGCCTGGCCCACCTTGACCCCGCCTTTGCCCGCCACCTCGAAGAAGGTGTAAGACAGGGTGATGGTCTTCACGTCCCTGGGCAGCTTGGAGTCGACAACGAACACGACCGGCCACTGCTTGCTCTCGCCCGGCTTCAGGGTGTATTCGTTGAAGCAGAAGCATTCCAGCTTGTTGAAATGCGCCGCCGCCTGCATGGGCGCATAGCTCGGGATGGCCTGCGCGGACATGGTGCGGTTCTGCACGTTGCGGAACTCGTACATGACCTGGGTCAATTCGCCCGGGTGCACTGTCATGTGCCTCACGGCGGGCTTGAAATCCCAGGGGCCACGCGCGTTGGTGTCGAACTCAACCGTGATCTCGCGGCTGTAGTCGATCTGCCCGTTGCCGTTGTCGATGCCTTTATCAGCCAGCGCCGTCTGCCGCTCGGCGAGCGACAGCACATTGATGCCCAGCGCGTTGCAGATGGCCTTGTAGAACGGGACCATCGCGTAGCCGAAGCCGAACATCAGCGCCACGACGACGGCCAGCTTCACGAAGAGCTGGCGGTTGTCGCGATGCAATGCTGCGGCGAACGCGCTGAATTTCATCTCAGTGGCCAAACATCGTCATCTTCACGACGAAGCCGACGCCGAAGGCGATGGCCACCGTCAGCAGGATCAACCCCAGACGACGGTTGGCCTTGCGTTGCTCGGGCGTCATTGCGGCGCGACCTCAACCGATGATCTTGGTGGCCGAGGCGTCCAGCTTGGGCGGCTCTTCGAAGGTGTGGAACGGCGCCGGCGACGGCACTTCCCATTCCAGCCCTTCGGCGGCTTCCCACGGCTTCTGCGGGGCCTTCGGTCCCTTGCCGCGCATCATCGGGACGACGATGAACAGGAAGAAGTAGACCTGCGCAAAACCGAAAGCGAAGGCGCCAATCGACGCGAGAGCGTTGAAGTCGGCGAACTGCATCGGGTAGTCGGCATAGCGGCGCGGCATGCCGGCCAGGCCGAGGAAGTGCATCGGGAAGAAGGTGACGTTGAACGCGATCAACGACCACCAGAAGTGGATCTTGCCGCGCGTCTCGGAGTACATGACACCGGTCCACTTCGGGCCCCAGTAGTAGACGCCCGCGAACAGCGCGTACAAAGAGCCGGCCACCAGCACGTAATGGAAGTGGGCCACGACGTAATAGGTGTCCTGCAGCTGGATGTCGATGGGCGCCATCGCGAGGATGAGGCCGGTGAAGCCGCCCATCGTGAACACGAAGATGAAGCCGACAGCGAACAGCATCGGCGTCTCGAAGGTCATCGAGCCGCGCCACATCGTCGCCAGCCAGTTGAAGATCTTCACGCCCGTGGGCACCGCGATCAGCATGGTCGCGTACATGAAGAACAGCTGGCCCGTCACCGGCATGCCGGTGGCGAACATGTGGTGGGCCCACACGATGAAGGACAGGATGGCGATGGAGGCCGTGGCGTACACCATCGAGGCGTAGCCGAACAGGCGCTTGCGGGCGAAGGCCGGCACGATCTGGCTGATGATGCCGAAGGCCGGCAAGATCATGATGTAGACCTCGGGGTGGCCGAAGAACCAGAAGATGTGCTGGTACATCACCGGGTCGCCGCCGCCCGCGGGGTTGAAGAAGGCGGTACCGAAGTGGCGGTCCGTCAGCGTCATCGTGATGGCGCCGGCGAGCACGGGCATGACGGCGATCAGCAGATAGGCGGTGATGAGCCAGGTCCACGCGAACATCGGCATCTTCATCAGCGTCATGCCAGGGGCGCGCATGTTGAGGATGGTGACGATGATGTTGATGGAGCCCATGATGGACGAGGCGCCCATGATGTGCATCGCGAAGATGCCGGCGTCCATCGATGGGCCCATCTGCAGCGTCAGCGGTGCGTAGAGCGTCCAGCCGGCAGCAGGCGCGCCACCGGGCATGAAGAAGCTCGACACCAGCATGATGGCCGCCGGGATCAGCAGCCAGAAGCTGAAGTTGTTCATCCGCGCGAACGCCATGTCGCTGGCGCCGATCTGCAGCGGGATCATCCAGTTCGCGAAGCCCACGAAGGCCGGCATGATGGCGCCGAACACCATGATCAGACCGTGCATGGTCGTGAACTGGTTGAACAGCTCGGGGTTGAAGAACTGCAGACCTGGCTGGAACAGTTCGGCGCGGATGCACAGCGCCAGCACGCCGCCGACCATCAGCATCGCGAACGAGAACAGCAGGTACAGCGTGCCGATGTCCTTGTGGTTGGTCGCGAACACCCAGCGGCGCCAGCCGTGCGGGGCGTGATGGTCGTGGTGATCGTCGTGGGCGTGGTCGCCGGCGTGGCCACCGTGAACGCCGTGGGGGGGGAGCACTGCACTCATGTGATTTCCTCTGATTCGGCGTTCGGAATTACTTGCGGGCGGCGACCACTTCGGCCGGCTGCACCGTCTGGCCCGTCTTGTTGGACCAGCTGTTCTTCGTGTACGTGATCACGGCGGCGATCTCGGTGTCGCTGAGCTGCTTCCAGGACGGCATGCCCTTGTCCATGCGGCCGTTCAGCACGACGGCGACCTGGGCCAGCTTGTCCTCGGCGGTAACGACGGGCGAGCCGTCCAGCGGCTTGGCCGCGCCAGCACCCTTGCCGCTCGCGAGGTGGCAGGCCTGGCAGTTGGCGGTGTAGACCTTCTCGCCACGGGCGATGAGCGCGGCCTGCTCCCAGACCTTGCTCGGGTCGTCGGCCTTGGCGGCCATTTCCTTCTTCTTGCCATCCACCCACTTGGTGTAGTCCTCGGCGGACAGCACCTTCACGTGGATGGGCATGTAGGCGTGCTCCTTGCCACACAGCTCGACGCACTGGCCGTAGTAGTCGCCGACCTTCTCGGCCTTGAACCAGGTGTCGCGCACGAAGCCGGGGATGGCATCCTGCTTGATGCCGAAGGCCGGCAAGCCCCAGGAGTGGATGACGTCGTTGGCCGTCGTGATGATGCGGACCTTCTTGTCCACCGGCACGACCAGCGGGTTGTCGACCTTCAGCAGGTAGTTGTCGACCGCTTCGGGGTGACCCGAGTTGGACTGCTCGCGCTGGGCCATGTCCAGCGTGGACAGGAAGCCGATGCCTTCGCCCTCGCCCTTCAGGTAGTCGTAGCCCCACTTCCACTGGTAGCCGGTGGTCTTGATGGTGAGGTCGGCATTGGTCGTGTCCTTCATCGCGACCACGACCTTGGTGGCTGGCAGCGCCATGCCGATGACGATGAGGAAGGGCACCACGGTCCAGGCGATCTCGACTGCCACGCTTTCGTGGAAGTTGGCCGACACCGCGCCCTTGGATTTGCGGTGCTTGAAGATCGAATAGAACATCACGCCGAACACCGCCACGAAGATGACGAGGCAGACGATCAGCATGAAGTTGTGCAACCACATCTGGTCACGCGCGATGTTGGTCACCGGCTCGTGCAGATTCAGCTGATTGACGCCGGGACCGCCTTTGAGGTCGTTCACCGCGAAGGCCGAACCCGTTGCCAGGGCCGCTGCCACCACGGCAGCCCGCCGGGCCAAGCCGCGTGAGGCGCTATGCACTCGTGCGTTCATCATCGTCATGGTTGTCACTTGGTTCTTTGAAGAGCAGGACTTGCCGTCCGCCTCACAGGCCGGACCTGGGTGCCGCAAGGTCCGCGGACAGGACCGGGTTTGCCCTTGGCCCCCTTTGGCAGCCTGGAATCTTAGCCCAGGCCCCCTTCGCAACCGGGGGGTGACAGCCCCCGGGAATCACCTAGAAATCAGCCTCCGGAGCGGCCTTTGCGCAGGCTGGCACGCATCGCGTCGACGGAAACATGGGTCTCGGCCGCGACCGTCAGGCGGGGCGCGGCCTTGAAGGCGTGGCCGAAGACCAGCTCCAGCGTCAGCGCCAGCCGGCCGTCCGCGCCACGCAGCGTTTCCAGCTGCGCCGCGAGGTCGGCCCGCCAGCGCCGGCCGCGCAGGCCGGCAAAGCGCGCGGGGGCCAGGTTGCCTCCCAGCGCGCGCAGGTCGGCCAACAGGCTGTCGGGGTCGGCCCAGGTGAGGCGCAGCCGCTCCTGATCCATGACCGGGTCGGCGAAGCCGGCCTTCAGCACCAGGTCACCGATGTCGTGCATGTCCCACCAGTCCGGCGCCGGCCTGCCCCAGCCCGCGCGGGCGTACAGCGGGCGCAACTCGACGAAGCTGTCCGGCCCCAGGCACGAGAACATGACGAAGCCGCCGACGGCCAGGCTGGCTTGCCAATCGCCGAGCAGGCGCGGCAGCTCGACAGCGGCATGCAAGGCCATGTTGGACCACAGCAGTTCCACCTCAGGCCTGGCCGGCAGAACATCGACACGGCCACCGCCCGCCCCGCGCAGCTTCTGCCACCAGCTGGCCGAGCGCGCCGCCGCGGCGCGCTCGGCCAGCGCCGGATCGGACTCGTGCCACAGCATCTCGGCCTTGGGATAGGCCAGGCGCAGCGGCTCGGCGCTCGCGCCCAGCGCAGGCGATGCATCCAGCACGCGGGCCGGCTGCAGCTTGATGAGAGGCAGGCGCTCGGCCATGCGGCGCGCGACCTCGGCGTGCAGCCACGGCGGCTGCGCAGCGCGAGCGAGGCGGCGGGCCTGACGACGCAGCGCGGCATCATCAATATCCTGAGGCCGCGGCCCCTTGTTTGAAGTAGGGATCGATGCCGTCTCGCTCATGGGTCGGTCAGTATATTGACCCGATGCCCGACCGCTCCCTGGCGACGCCAAAGCCCGCACTCGTGGAACGAGTCCTGCTGCGCTGCGCCGGTCAATGCACGGTCTGCCGCACCTGGAGCGACCAGACCATCTGCGAGCACTGCCTGCAGCTCTACGCCCGCCCCCAGCCGCGCTGCTGGACCTGCGCGGCGCGGCTGCCACCGGAACTGACCGGCCGCCCGCGGCCGCAGTGCGGGCGTTGCCTTGTCGACGCGCCGCCGCTGGACCGCGCGGTGGCGGCACTGGACTACCGCTTCCCCTGGGATGGCCTGCTGCAGCACTTCAAGTACCACCAGGCGCTGGAGCTGCGCGAGAGCCTGCTGCAACGGCTGAACTCCGCGCTGGCGGCCGCCGAGGTCGATGCGCCCGACTGGCTGCTGCCGGTGCCGCTGTCGACCGAGCGTCTGCACGAGCGCGGCTACAACCAGGCGCACGAGCTGGCCAAGGCGCTGGCACGCCGGCGCGGCCTGCGCTGCGAGCCCGAGATGCTGCTGCGCGTGCGCCACAACGAACGCCAGGCCGGGCTCAAGCTGGAACAGCGCGTCGCCAACGTGCGCGGCGTCTTCGCCGTCGACCCGTTGAAGGCGGCGCAGCTGCGCGGCACCAACGTCGCGCTGCTGGACGACGTGATGACCAGCGGCGCCACGCTGTTCGAGCTGGCCCGCGTGCTGCTGCAGGCGGGGGCGATGACGGTGCAAGCCTGGGTCATTGCCCGAACTCCCGAGCCCGGCGACGAGTAGCGCCGCGGGATACTCCCGGCCGCATGTTCAACATCGTCCTTGTCCACCCCGAGATCCCGCCGAACACCGGCAACGTGATCCGTCTCGCCGCCAACACCGGCTGCGCACTGCACCTCATCGAGCCGCTGGGCTTCTCGATGGAGGACCGCCTGCTGCAGCGCGCCGGGCTGGACTATCACGAGTACGCCCGCGTGCAGCGGCATGCCGACTGGACCGCCTTCCTGGCCGCCGAATCGCCCGACCCGGCGCGCCTGTTCGCGTTCACGACGCGCGGCAGCCGGCCGCTCAGCGAGGTGGCCTGGCAGCCGGGCGACTGGTTCGTCTTCGGCAGCGAGACCGCCGGCCTGCCGCCCGCGCTGCGCGACGGCTTCCCGAACGCGCAGCGCGTGCGCCTGCCGATGCGCGAGGGCCAGCGCAGCCTCAATCTCAGCAACAGCGTGGCCGTCGCCGTGTTCGAGGCCTGGCGGCAGAACGACTACGCCGGAGGCGTTTGAATCACTCCGCCTTCGCGTCCCGGCTCATCAACCGCTCGACGGCCTCGCCCACCTTCAGCCGCCCTTCCAGCAGGGCCACCATGCCTTCGGTGATCGGCATCTCGACGCCGGCGGCCCGCGCCCGCGCCAGCACCGTCGGCGCGCTGTAGACACCTTCGGCCACATGGCCCAGCTGCGCCAGGATCTGCGGCAGCGCCAGCCCCTGCGCCAGCAGCAGGCCCACGCGCCGGTTGCGCGACAGATCCCCCGTGGCCGTCAGCACCAGATCACCCAGGCCCGACAGGCCCATGAAGGTCTCGACCTTGGCGCCGAGCGCGACACCCAGGCGCAGCATCTCGGCCAGCCCCCGCGTGATCAGCGCGGCACGGGCATTCAGGCCGGGCGCATCGGGCGATGAGCCCGACAGCCCGTCGCAGATGCCCACGGCGATGGCCATCACGTTCTTGACCGCGCCGCCCACCTCCACACCCACCGGGTCGCCCGACGTGTAGACGCGCAGCCGCTCGCCGTGAAAGGCGTCGACGGCGGCCTGCGCCAGCCCGGCGTCCTCGCTCGCGGCGACGAGCGCGGTCGGGCGGCCGGCGGCCACCTCCTGGGCAAAGCTGGGGCCCGACAGCACGCCCACGCGCATCGCCGGATTCAGCTCGCGCGCGATCTCGTGGCCCAGCCGGCCCGTGCCGGCCTCGAAGCCCTTGCACAACCACAGCACGCGCTGCGTCGACGGCAGCACGGCCAGCGTCTCGCGCAGGCCGGACATCGGTGTCGCGACGATGGTCAGCCCGTCGGCGGCGTGGACGACAGCCTCGTCGCGGTCGGCCGTCAGCCCGAGCGCCGCAGGCAACTCGCTGTCGGGCAGATAGGCCGCGTTGCGGCGCGTGGCGCGCATCTGCGCGACGGCGTCTGCGTCGCGGCCCCACAGGCGCACTTCATGGCCGGCGCGCGCGGCCTGGATGGCCAGGGCCGTGCCCCAGGCACCGGCACCGAGCACGCTGATCTTCATCGTCGTCATGCGCAGGAGTTTCACCCAAGAAAACAAAACGCCCCGCACTCGGCGGGGCGTCGTCAGTTCGGGAGCCGGATCAGTTGACCGCGGTGCTGCCCTGGGCGGCACGCTGTGCCTGCTGCGCCTCGAACATGGCCTGGAAGTTCACTTCGGTCAGCAGCACGGGCGGGAAACCGGCGCGGGTGCAGACGTCCGACACGATGGCGCGCAGGTAGGGGTAGACCATCTGCGGGCAGACGATGCCCAGGATGCCTTCGACCTGGTCCTGCGGCACGTTGCGGATCTCGAAGATGCCGGCCTGCTTGGCTTCCACGAGGAACAGCGTCTTGTCGCCGACCTTGGTGTTGACAGTGGCCGTCACGCAGACTTCGAAGATGCCGTCGGTGACGTTCTCGGCCGACAGCGTCAGGTTGATGTCGACCTGGGGCTGGGTCTGCTCCATCAGGATGTGAGGCGCGTTGGGCTGCTCCAGCGACAGATCCTTCAGGTACATGCGCTGGATCTGGAACACGGGGGTGCCTTCGGCGGCAGCTTGGATCTCGTCGGCCATGGAACTCTTTCGGCGGCAGTGTCAAACAAAAGCCCGCAGGCGGCGCGCTGCGGGCGGTGAGTGGATTATGGGCGAGGCCTCGTGACAGGCCGCCCGGGGCTTGCCCGGGCTTGAAATCAGGCCGGCCGAAAGGCGCTCAGGCGGCCTGCAGCAGCGGCATCAGACCGCCGCGCTGGTCCAGCGCGACGAGGTCGTCGCAGCCGCCCACGTGGGTGTCGCCGATGAAGATCTGCGGAACGGTGCGGCGGCCGGTCCTGTCCATCATGGCCTGGCGCTCGCCGGGATTAAGGTCCACGCGGATCTCTTCGATCTGCTCGACGCCGCGCTGCTTCAGCAGCATCTTGGCACGCACGCAGAACGGGCAGACCAGGGTGGTGTACATCTTCACGGTGGCCATGGCCAGACTTCCTTACGCGGTTTCTTTGAAACGGCTCACGCCGTCTTCTCGACCGGCAGGTTGGCTTCGCGCCAGGCCTTCAGGCCACCCGCCAGCACCTGGGCGTTTTCGTAGCCCAGCTTGCGAAGGATGCCTGCGGCGCGGCCGGCGCGTGCGCCGGTCGGGCACACCACCACGAGCGGCAGGGCCTTGTTGGAGGGCAGTTGCTTGTGGCCTTCAAGTTGGCCAAAGGGGATGTTTCGCGCCCCGACCGCGTGGCCCTTGGCGAACTCCTCGGGCTCGCTGACGTCGATCAGGACGCCCTTCTCGCGGTTGATCAGCTGCACCGCGGCAGCCGTGCCGACGGCCGCGCCCTGCGAGCCCGACACGATGAGCGGCCACAGCAGCATGCCACCCGAGGCGAGGGCAGCGAGGATCAGATACCAGTTCTGGAGCAGGAAGTTCAAGCAAGCATCCCGTGTGATTCAACGAAGCCGATCATTATCGCCGCAGCCGATAATCCGCCGCCTTCCACCACCTGTGCGCTGCTAGCCCATGTACAAGCTCGTCCTCATCCGCCACGGCGAATCGACCTGGAACCTGGAAAACCGCTTCACCGGCTGGACCGACGTGGACCTGACGCCCACCGGCGTGGAGCAGGCCAAGAGCGCCGGCCGCCTGCTGAAGGAAGCGGGCTACGACTTCGACATCGCCTACACGTCCGTGCTCAAGCGCGCCGTGTGGACGCTGTGGCACGCGCTGGACCAGATGGACCGCACCTGGCTGCCGGTCCGCCACGCCTGGCGCCTGAACGAGCGCCACTACGGCGGCCTGCAGGGCCTGAACAAGGCCGACATGGCCAAGCAGTACGGCGACGAGCAGGTGCTGATCTGGCGCCGCAGCTATGACACGCCGCCGCCGGCGCTGGAAGCGACCGACCCGCGCAGCGAGCGTGGCGACCGCCGCTACGCAGGCCTGAAGGAAGGCGAAGTGCCGCTGACCGAATGCCTGAAGGACACCGTCGCCCGCGTGCTGCCGTTCTGGAACGACACCATCGCGCCGACGATCAAGTCCGGCCAGCGCGTGCTGATCGCCGCCCACGGCAACAGCATCCGTGCGCTGGTCAAGTACCTGGACAACATCGCCGACGACGCCATCGTGGGCGTCAACATCCCCAACGGCATCCCGCTGGTCTACGAGCTCGACGAGAACCTGAAGCCGATCAAGAGCTACTACCTCGGCGACGCCGAAGCCGCGGCCAAGGCGGCCGCAGCCGTCGCGAACCAGGGCAAGGCCTGATCGTTCGACGGCGGCGGGCGCTTTCGTGATCCCGCCGCGCTTTGCCGCCAACCTCGACTGGCTCTACACGGAGCACGCCTACCTCGACCGCCCCACCGCCGCGCGGGCGGACGGCTTCGGCGCCGTAGAGCTGCAGCAGCCGCACCTGCACGATGCTGCCGCGCTGCAAACGTCGCTCACGGGCCTGCACGTCGTGCTGATGAACGCCCCGGCGGGCGACTGGGCGACCGGCGAACGCGGTTTCGCGGCGCTGCCCGGCCATGAGGCCCGCTTCCGTGACACCACGCTCCGCGGGCTGGACCTCGCCCACCGACTCGGCGCCGGACGCATTCACCTGCTGTCCGGCCTGGCGGAGGACAGCCCCGAGACGCGCGCGACCTGGCTGTCCAATCTCGACTGGGCGGCCGCGCAGTCGCCGCTGCCGCTGCTCGTCGAGCCCATCAATCACCGCGACATGCCCGGCTACTTCCTGCATCGGCAGGCGCAGGCGCTGGACCTGCTCGCCGCGCTCGGATCAGCGCGCGTGCAGCTGCAGCTGGACCTCTACCACTGCCGCGTTACCGAAGGCGAATCGCTGAGCCACCTGACCCGCGCGCTGGACCTCGGCGTGCTGGGCCATGTGCAAGTCGCCGGTGTCGATGGCCGCCACGAGCCGGCGGCCGGCGAGTACGCGGCCGAATCCGCACTGCTCGACGCGCGGAACTGGCCCGGCAGCATCGGCCTCGAATACCGGCCGCGTGCGGCCACCTCGGCTGGCCTGGGCTGGCTTACAGCCGCGCGCTGATCGCGCCGCGCAGCGCCTCGCCCAGCGCCCGCCGGTCCCGGCCGGCGACAGCCACACTGGGCAGGATCTGCACCTCGACCCCCAGCCCGCGGGCCGACGCGATGGCCCACAGGCTCTGCACCAACGTCGTGTCGCCGATGAAGCGCGCCGCGGTGCTGAAGCGTTCGCCGGGCTCGTGCCAGCGCAGCACCAGAGGTAGCACCGGCGCCTCCACCGAGATGGCTGCCTGCAACAGGTTGGCGTGGAAAGGCAGCAGTTCGGTGCCGGCGCCGGTCGTGCCTTCCGGGAAGACCGCCACGCAGTCGCCGGCCTGCAGCGCCGCCGCCGTCTGGTGCACGACGCGCAGCGCGTCGCGCTTGCTGGCGCGCTCGATGAACAGCGTGCCCACGCCTTCGACGAGCGCACCGACCAGCGGCCAGTGCTTCACGTCGGCCTTGGAGACGAAGCGCGCCTGCGGCAGCACCGCGTGCACGGCGGCGATGTCCAGCCACGAGATGTGGTTGGCCACCAGCAAATGTCCCGCCGGCAGCGCCGTACCCTCGGCCTTCAGCGTGATGCCGAGGATGCGCAGCGTCTTCAGCGACCACCACTGGACGAGCTGGTGCCGCTCGGCGGCGGGCAGCAGCTCGAAGCGGCGCTTGACGATCCACAGCCCGTGCAGCACATGCGGCACCAGCCGCAGCAGGCGCCAGACCGCGATCATTCAGCCTCGTAGGCGACGTGGCCGGCCACCAGCGTCGTGCGCACGCGCGCCGGCAGCTCGAAGCCCGTGCGTTCGAACGCGAACGGCGTGTGCTTGCCCTGGCTGGCAAGCCGCTCGGGCGTGACGGCCCAGCTGGCACCGGCGTCGAACACGCAGACGTCGGCGACGCCGCCTTCCACGAGGCGGCCGGCGCTCGCGGCCAGCGAACCCAGCGCGCTGCCCAGCACACGCACCGGCTCGGCGGTGACGACTGCCAGCGCGCGCGGCAGCGGCAGCTCGGCATCGCGGGCCCAGCGCAGCGCCAGGCTCAGCAGCAGCTCCAGGCCGGTCGCGCCGGGCGTGGCCTCGGCGAAGGGCACAGCCTTCTCGTCGCTGGTCACGGGCATGTGGTCGGACACGAGCGCGTCGAGGGTGCCGTCGGCCAGGCCCGTGCGCAGCGCGTCGCGGTCGCGGCCCTGGCGCAGCGGCGGCGTCAGCCGCATCGCGGAGTCGAAGTAGCCGATGTCCACGTCGCTCAGGTGCAGCGAGTTGATGGACACGTCCGCCGTCACCGGCAGGCCGTCGCGCTTGGCCGCGCGCACCAGCTCCACACCGGCGGCGCTGGACAGGCGGCAGAGGTGCACGCGGGCGCCGGTGGCACGCACCAGCTCGAAGATGGTGTGCAGCGCAATCGTCTCGGCACTGACCGGCACGCCGGACAGGCCCAGCCGCGTCGCCACCGGGCCGCTGGCGGCCACGCCACCGCCCAGCCAGGCGTCCTGCGGGCGCAGCCAGACGGTGTAGCCGTAGGTCGCGGCGTACTGCAGCGCGCGGCTCAGCACGACGGTGTCCTTGATCGGCACCTCGGCCTGCGAGAAGCCGATGCAGCCGGCCTCGGTCAGCTCGGCCATCTCGGTCAGCGCAGCACCGTCCAGCTGGCGCGTCAGCGCGCCGAGCGGGAACAGCCGGCAGCGGCTGAGCTTGCGGGCGCGGAACTTCAGCATCTCGACGAGGCCGGGCTCGTCCAGCACGGGGTCGGTGTCGGGCGGGCAGACCAGGCTGGTCACGCCGCCGGCCGCGGCCGCGGCGAGTTCGCTCTCTAGCAGGCCTTCGTGCTCGTGGCCGGGCTCGCGCAGGCGGGCGCACAGGTCCACGAGGCCGGGCGCGACGACGAGGCCGGTGGCATCCAATGTGCGCTCGGCGCTGAAGTCGCCGACTTCACCCAGCTTGACGATGCGGCCGTTGGCGATGGCGACGTCGCCGACGCGGTCGAGGTTGGAGGCCGGGTCGATGAGGCGACCGCCCTTGATGAGGATCTTCATGCTTCGTTCCCTGCGAGGATGGCCATGACAGCCATTCGGACAGCGATGCCGAATGTCACTTGAGGAAGGATCACGCTGCTCTTGCCGTCCGCCACCTCGGACGCGATCTCGACGCCGCGGTTGATGGGGCCGGGGTGCATGACGATGGCGTCGGGCTTGGCCAGCGCCAGCTTATCCGGCGTCAGGCCGAAGTGCTTGAAGAACTCGCCGCTGCTGGGCAGCATGCCGCCGTTCATGCGCTCGTTCTGCAGGCGCAGCATGATGACGACGTCAGCGTCCTTCACGCCCTCGGCCATGTCGTGGCAGACGCGCACGCCCATCTCGCGCAGGTCGCCCGGCACGAGCGTCTTCGGGCCGACAGCGCGGATCTCAGGCACGCCCAGGATGTTCAGCGCGTGGATGTCCGAGCGGGCCACGCGCGAGTGGACGATGTCGCCGACGATGGCCACCGTCAGGTTGCGGAAGTCCTTCTTGAAGTGCCGGATCGTGTACATGTCCAGCAGGCCCTGCGTCGGGTGCGCATGGCGGCCGTCGCCGGCATTCACGACGTGCACGTGTGGCGCGCAGTGCTGGGCGATCAGGTGCGGCGCGCCGCTCTCGCTGTGGCGCACGACGAACATGTCGGCGTGCATCGCGCTGAGGTTGGCCACCGTGTCCAGCAGCGTCTCGCCCTTGGCGGTGGAGCTGCGCGCGATGTCGAGGTTGATGACGTCGGCGGACAGGCGCTTGGCGGCGATCTCGAAGGTGGTGCGGGTGCGGGTGCTGTTCTCGAAGAACAGGTTGAACACCGACTTGCCGCGCAGCAGCGGCACCTTCTTGACCTCGCGGTCGTTGACGGACAGGAAGCTGCCGGCGGTGTCCAGGATCTGCTCGATGACCGCGCGCGGCAGGCCTTCGATGGACAGCAGGTGGATCAGCTCGCCATGCTTATTGAGTTGAGGGTTGCGTTTGCTGAGCATCACTTCACCTCGAAGCTGAAAGCGCCGGCCTCGTCGCGGGCCAGACGCAGGCTCTGCTCGGCAGACAGCGTCACGCGCGCCGCAGAGAACGCCGGCTCGATGGGCAGCTGGCGCCCGCCGCGGTCCACCAGCACGGCCAGCTGCACGCTGGCCGGGCGACCGAAGTCGAACAGCTCGTTGAGCACGGCGCGCGTCGTGCGGCCGGTGTAGAGCACGTCGTCGATCAGCAGGATGTCGCGGCCGTTGACCTCGAAGGGCAGCTTGGTGTGATCGGCCTTGGCCATGCCGCGCGAGCCGAAGTCGTCGCGGTGCATCGCGCTGGAGATGGTGCCGGCCGCCACGCCGAGGTCGGCCGCCAGCCGCTCGGCCAGCCAGGCGCCGCCGCTCCAGATGCCGACAAGGGCGGTGTCCGGCGTCAGCAGTCGCTGCACGCCTTTCTTGAGCTCGAGGTACAGGGCCTCGGCATCCAGCTTGAGGTCGCTCATGGATGTTCTCTGAAAAATTGTTCGAGGATCAGGGCGGCGGCGGCGGCGTCGACGTCGTGCGCGCCTTCGGCTTCGGCTTCGACGCTGGTGTAGCGCTCGTCCACCTCGAAGACCGGCAGGTGGTAGCGCCCGGAAAGGCGCCGGCCGAAGTTCTGCGCCTTGGCGGTCATCTCGTGCGGCGTGCCATCGGGGTGGCGCGGCACGCCGATGACGAGGGCGTCGGGCTGCCAGGTCTGGATGAGGGCGGCGATGGCGTCGAAGTCGCCGCCCTTGATGGTGCCGCGCGGCTCGCCCGCGCCCAGCAGCCGCGTGCCGCTGGCCACGCCGATGCGGCGGGTGCCGAAATCAAAAGCGAGAAAGGATTGAAGCGTCGGCGCTGAAGCGTCGCGCTTCATCAGGCGTGCCCCGCGTCAGAGCTGAGCATGCGCGGGTCGATGCCCAGCAGGCCCAGGGCCTTCTCGTAGCGCTGCTCGACCGGCGTGTCGAAGATGATGGCCGGCGAGGCGTCCACCGTCAGCCAGCCGTTGCGGCCGATCTCTTCCTCCAGCTGACCCGCGGCCCAGCCGCTGTAGCCCAGCGTGACGAGCAGCTTCTTGGGGCCGGCGCCGTTGGACAGCGCCTCCAGCACGTCGCGGCTGGTGGTCATCTCCAGGCCGCCGGGCACGGCCAGCGTCGCGTTGTAGTGGCCGCCTGCCTCGTCCAGCGGCTCATGCAGCACGAAGCCGCGGTCCGTCTGCACCGGACCGCCGTAGAAGACCGGCGTCTCGGCCAGCGGGTCGCTGGGCGGGCTGAGCTCGACCTTCTCGAACAGCGTGCCCAGCGTCAGCGAGATGGGTTTGTTGATGACCAGGCCCAGCGCGCCGTTGTCGTTGTGCTCGCAGAGGTAGACGACCGTCCCCGCGAAGGCCTCGTCGGCCATGCCCGGCATGGCGATGAGGAATTGATTGGTCAGGACGATCCGGTCGGCGGGCATGGAAGGCATTTTATTCTGTGGGTATGAATTCCCCTTCCAAGCCGGTCGACCGTGCGCTCGTCTGGTTCCGCCGCGACCTGCGCGTGGACGACCACGCGGCGCTGTACCACGCGCTGCGCAGCGCCAGACAGGTGTTCTGCGCCTTCGTGCTGGACCGCGACATCCTCGACGCCCTGCCCCGCGCAGACCGGCGCGTCGAGTTCATCCTCGGCGCGCTGCGGGTGCTGGACGACGACCTGCGCCGGCTGGGCGGCGCGCTGGTCGTGCGGCACGGCGCGGCAGCCGACGAGATCCCGAGGCTGGCTGCCGAGCTGGGCGTGCAGGCCGTGTTCGCCAACCACGACGACGAGCCGGCCGCGCTGGCGCGCGACGCGCGGGTGGCGGACCGGCTGAAATCGTCCGGCTGCGAGCTGCGCACGTTCAAGGACCACGTCATCTTCGAGCGCCGCGAGGTCATGACGGCCACCGGCGGCGCCTACGGCGTGTTCACGCCCTACAAGAACGCCTGGCTGCGCAAGGTGGATGCGTTCTACCTGAGCAGCTACCCGGTCGAGCGGCACGCCACCGCGCTGGCGCCGACGCCGCTGGCCACCGGCGTGCCGGCGCTGGCGGACATCGGCTTCCAGCCTGCCGGGCTGATCGCGCACGTCGGCCAGGGCAGCCGTGGTGCCGAGGCGCTGCTGGACGACTTCCTCGACCGCATCGCCGACTACGGCGACAAGCGCGACTTCCCGGCCGTCAAGGGCCCCAGCTACCTCAGCGTGCACCTGCGCTTCGGCACCGTGTCCATCCGCCGGCTCGCGCGCCTGGCCCACCAGCGGATGCAGGGGGGCGACCGCGGCGCCGAAGTCTGGCTGTCGGAGCTGATCTGGCGCGACTTCTATCACCAGGTCATGCACCACCACCCGCATGCAATGACGGCCGCCTTCCGGCCCGAGTACGACGCGATCCAGTGGGAGACGGGCGAGCACGCCGACACGCTCCTCAAAGCCTGGCGCGAGGGCCGCACGGGCTTCCCGCTGGTTGACGCCGCGATGCGCCAGCTCCACCAGACCGGCTACATGCACAACCGGCTGCGCATGGTGACGGCCAGCTTCCTGACCAAGGACCTGGGGCTGGACTGGCGCCGCGGCGAGGCCTGGTTCGCCCAGCAGCTGCTGGACTTCGACCTCGCCGCCAACAACGGCGGCTGGCAGTGGGCCAGCAGCAGCGGCTGCGACGCCCAGCCCTATTTCCGCATCTTCAACCCCACCGCGCAGAGCGAGAAGTTCGACGCCGACGGCCGCTTCATCCGCCGCTACTGCCCGGAACTGGCGGCGCTGGACAACAAGGCCATCCATGCGCCGTGGGACCGCGCGCCGCTGGCCATGCAGGGGGTGGACTACCCGCGCCCGGTCGTCGACCACGCCATCGCCCGCGAACGCACGCTGGCGCGTTACGCCGTCGTCAAGAGCCGGAAGATCTGATGTCGGCAAGCGGGCAGATCCCACTGCCTCCTTCCAGATCTAGAAGTACGTCAGCGTGACGTTGATCGTGTCGCTGTAGACGCCCGGCACCGTCGTCAGTTGGCGGCCCGGGATGCGGCCGTAGACGGTGAAGTTCTGCGTCGGCGCCAGGCCCAGCGCGTCCAGCGTGACACCGGAGCTGACGAGCTGCGTCGCGCTGCTGCCGTCGCCCCAGACGGTGGTGAACGACGCGTCGGTGTAGAGGTTGTAGCCCAGCGAGTTGCTGCCACTCTTCATGCGCCGGTTGGCGTAGCTGCCGCCACTGCCGGCGCTGATGGCGATGTTGAAGGGGATCAGCAGCCCGGCCACGCCGCCGCAGTCGACCTTGACGGCACCGGTCGTGTCCGTGTTGCCGAAGGCGAGCGGGTTGTAGGTGCCAAAGACGACGTTGGTGGTGGCCAGCGTGCAGGTGCACAAGGCCGGCAGGCACAGCGCGCGCGCCGGGCCGGCCCAGGCCAGCAGCCACAGCAGCAACGAGGCGAGTAGCAGGCGGATCGACGTTCGTGTCATGGCATCACCGGCAGGTCAGCAGGCCCAGGTCGGGCAGATCATCGCCGCTCGGGGGCGGCGCCGTGAAGTCGAACTGGCACTGGTGCTCGCGCTCGTCCGTCCAGTGCGCCAGCACCGTGTTGCGGCCCTCGCTCAGCCCGGCCAGATAGGTGCGGCCGTTCAGGCCCACAGGGAAGCGCCGCGGCTGGCCGGCCGGCTGCAGTTGCGCGCCGGGCGGCAGCGGCAGGCCGACAGCGTCGACGACGCGCAGCGTCGCCGCGCGGCCGCGCTGCGCAGGGAAGTCGATGCGTGCCGCGCTGCGGGCAGCCGGCGTGAGCTGGATCTCCAGCGCCTGCAGCTCCACGTCCATCGGCAGGTCGCTGGCGTCGATGCCGACGCGGTTGGGCTGGTAGCCGCGCAGGCCGGACACGAAGGCCCGACCGCGTGCGTCGGTCCGCGCGACGACCTGGTTGTCTTGCGTGACGCGCACACCCTCGTGTCCGCCGACGTCGACGACCGCGATGCCCCCCTCGATGCGCCGCCCGGCGAACAGGCTGCCATCCACCCAGGCCAGGCCGCCAGCGGCCCCGGCGCGGGTCTCGACGTCACGGTCGCGCCGCCCGACGCCGCCGCTCAGCACGACGTGCTCGCCCTGCCACTGCCCCTGCGCAAGCTGTCGGCCACCGCTCTCGGCCATCAGCTGGTAGCCCAGGCCGGAGCCGAGCGCGGGGTTGCGCTGGAGCTGCGTCTGCACGACGTCTTGATGGCCGCCATCGAGGCTGCGCTGACGCTGCACGCTGGTGCTGACGCCGTGGCGCGAATCCAGCGCCAGACTCCAGCTCAGGCCCACGGTGCTGCCGCTGCCGCCGCGGCTCAGGTCGCGGAAGACGATGAGGCCCAGATAGCCCCACCCGCCCAGGTCGCGGCTGTAGTTGAGCTGGGCGAACTTGCTCCCGATGAGGGCACCACGCTGCTGCGTGAAGCTCGCGCCCAGCGAATGGCCCGACCACGCGGTGCCCAGTGCCGCCGTGATGACGGTGCGCGGTGCCGTGTCGTCGGGCTGGCCGGCCTGGCTGAAACGCGGGCTGGCGCGGCGCAACTGCAGGCTGCCGCTCCAATCGCGCGCCTGGCGATCCAGTCCGGCCATCAGCAGCCAGCCGGCACCGCGGTCGCGGTTGCGGCTGGCCACGGCGGAGGCGCTGGCCGTACCGAGCGCAGGCCACAGCCACCAGCCGGTGGCGCCCGCCGCCTGCTGGCGGCCCATGGCTTCAACGCGAAGCTCCCGCGTGAAGCGCTCCGTCACGCCGCGCCGCTCGGTCACGCTGGCCATCATGCGGCCGTAGCGGTTGCTGGCGATGCCGTAGTCCTCGCGCTCCGCGCCGACGTCCACGCTGACAGCACTCAGGCCAGGCTTCAGCAGCGCGGGGCTGACGTAGTAGGGCGTGACGACGACCTGCTCGCGGCCCAGCAGGTCGCGCACGACCGTGCGGATCTCGCCCTGGCCGGTGACGACAGGCAGATCGCTCAGGTCGAACGGCCCGGGCTGCAGGCGGCTTTGCAGCCGCTGGCCGTTGTTGACATAGACGTCCAGCGTGGACGGCAGCGCTGCCTCGCCGCGCAGCGTGGGCAGCGGAAAGCTCAGGAAGCCGGGCTGAAGCGAGAAGTCCGTGCCCCACTGCACGCCGCCGTAGCGCAGCGCGCGGCCCCAGGCGCCGGGCTGGCTGACACCGTCGCCCACGCGCAGCCGCACAAGCCGCTCGGGGTCGTCGCGCTGCCAGCGCGTGTCCAGCCGCACGCCATGCGCCTCGCTGCGTGCCAGGCCCGTGCTGCTGAAGTCACCCTGCGGGCCGAACAGCCCGGTCTCCCACAACACGTCGGTCATGCGGCGGCCGCCAGCGCCGTGCTGCCACTGCGCGTCGTAGTTGACGAACGGCGCCCAGACCGATGGCTGCGTCACGCGCGGCAGGCCGGGGTTCAGGTCCAGGCTCTGGCCGACGAAGGCATTGGCCGGTGCTTCGATCTCCAGCGTCTGGCTGGCCTCGTCGATGCGCCAGCGCAGCGGGCCGGCCGTCGCCAGCAGCACGTGCTGCTCACCGTCGATGACACGCGCCGTCCCGCCGATGGGCAGGCGCAGGTGCAGCTCGTCCCAGTTGGACTGCGGGATGGCCAGTCCCTCGCTGAGGCGCACCGCGCGCAGCATGCCGTCCTGCGGAACGCCGTTGACCTTCAGCGCCAGCAGCAGGGTCTCGCCCCAGTTCATGCGGACCTCGGGACGAGTCGTTTGCGCGGTGGCCGCGGCGGCGATCAGCAGGAACAGCAGCGCGATCAGGGCCGCCCGGCCCCGGCGGTCGTCAAGGTCTAGCCGCAGCCCCGTCATTGAGCGCGACTTTCTGCAGGCCCTGCTCGGTCAGCACCTCCACCTGCGTGGCCTGGGCATGCGCCGGCAGCCGGAACACGCGCTGCTCGCCGGGGAAGATGACCGCGTGGCCACCCTTCTGCGCCACCTGGGCCAGCGCCTGGCCGTTCTCGCCCTGAAGCCGCAGCTCGGACACCTTGAGGTGGACGTTGCCGGTGTTGGCCACCTCGGCCAGCAGCTCACCGTTGGCGGCGCGGCTGAGCTTCCATTGCTCGCCGCGCCGTACCTGGGCCGGCGCCACGTAGACGGGCACGCGCAACGCCACCAGCACGCGCACGCTGCCGGCCACGTTCAGCGCGTCGGACGGGCGCGGCATCGGCACCTCGCGCAGCACGATGCGATAGGTGCCCTCTTCCGCCAGCTCCTGGTTGCGGCGCAGACCCAGGCGCAGCACCTGGGTCTGGCCGGGCTGCACGGTGAAGACCGGCGGGTTGACGATGAGATCGTTCGTGGGGCCGTCCACGTCGATGCCGCCGACGCGGTTCCACGCGATCGCCTCGGCCTGCATCAGCACCGGCTCCTGGCCGTTGTTCATGACCTGCACGGTGGCGCGGTCATTGGCGCGATCGAGCCTGACGGTGACCGGCATCAGGGTCACGTCGGCGGCGCGGACCGAGTAGGACCACAGCGTCACCAACAGCAGCACGCCCATTTGTCGGAAGAAGCGCTTCATCACTAACTCCCTTCAGTAGCTGACCGTGACGGTCACGGTGTCGGTGTAGCTCCCCGGCACGACGTTGGCAAGTGAAGGCAGGCGGCCGTAGATGGTCAGCGTCTGCGCGCTGCCCGTGCCGGTGCCGGCGGAGGTGCTGCTGCTGGCGGTGCCGTCGCCCCAGACACTGGAGCGGGCGCTGTCCAGGTAGAGCTGGTAGCCCAGCGTGTTGCTGCCGCTCTTCATCTTGCGGGTGCTGAAGTTGGACGCCCCGCCCGCGTTGACACCGGCGTTCAGCGCGACGGTGTAGGGCGTGGTGTTGGTGCACACGACGGACAGCGTGGAGGTGGCGTCCAGCGGCGTGGCGGTGGCGAGCGGGTCGATGCTGGCGCCGAAGTTCAGCGAGGTGCCGGAGACGGAGCAGGAGCTGTTCACGGTGGCCGTGACCTGGAAGCTGTTGCTGGCCGTGCCGGCGTGGGCCAGTGCGGGCAGCAGGGCAGCGAGCAGCAGGAGCAGCGGCTTGGCGGTCGTCATCGAGGGCATGTCACGTCTCCGGAAGGATGGGAAGCACTTGCGAGGCGGTTCGAGCGGCGTGGCTTGCGGCCGCCTAAACCGTTTCTCGATGGGTGTGATCTTCGAATCCGCCCGGTTTTCCCGGCAGCGGGCGATGCCGGCACCTCGTCAGCGACATCTCCATGAGCCGGCGTAGGGCGATTGCCTACACGAGCCGGAATCCGTGCCGGAGTTGGCAGGCCGCGGACATTCCCGCGCGGCATCGCGCTCAGCCACCCCGACAGCCGCCGAGCGGCTCGGGACCGAGGCCGGACACATCGTGCCCTGTGGGTCGCATGTGCCTGCCGAGGGGCTGCCATGCGTCCGGCAAGGATGGCCGGCAAGGGTGGCCGGGCTCGCACGCTCAGCGCGACGAGGCCGGACCAGGGGCCCTCAATAGCTCACGGTGACGGTGACCGTGTCCGTGTAGCTGCCCGGCACGACGTTGGCGAGCGACGGCAGGCGGCCGTAGATGGTCAGCGTCTGCGCGCTGCCCGTGCCGGTGCCCGCAGAGGTGCTGCTGCTGGCGGTGCCGTCGCCCCAGACGCTGGAGCGACCGGCATCGACGTAGAGCTGATAACCCAGTGTGTTGGCCCCGCTCTTCATCGTGCGCGAGCCGAAGTTGGACGCGCCACCCGCGTTGACGCCGGCGTTCAGCGCGACGGTGTAGGGCGTGGTGTTGGTGCACTGCACGCTGAGCGTGGAGCTGGCGTCCAGCGGCGTGGCCGTGGCCAGGGGGTCGATGCTGGAACCGAAGTTCAGTGTCGTGCCCGACACGGTGCAGGCGCTGGTCACGGTGGCCGAGACCTGGAAGCTGTTGCCGGCCGAGCCGGCCTGGGCCAGCGCCGGGAGCAGCGCGGCGAGCAGCAGGATCTTCTTCATCGGGAACTCTCCGTCGGTTCAGAGCGCGCCGAAGGCGGTCGCCTCGGCCAGCGTCAACAGGGCCCGCGGCGCCACGGCGTCCGCGGGGAACAAGGCCATGCCGATCTCGATGCCCAGCACATAGTCCCGGCCACCGTAGCGGAAGGTCTCGCCCAGCAGCGCAGCCAGCTCGCGGGCGCGGCGTGCGGCCTGCTCGGCATGCTCCAGCCGCGTCAGCACGACGGCGAACTGGTCGGCCGCGCTGCGAGCGACGATGTCGGCGTCGCCACTGAACTCGCGCAGCCGGTTGGCGACCTGCTGGGCCAGCGCGTCGGCGATGTGCGGGGGCAGTTCGGCCAGCCCGGCCAGGCGCAGCACGTAGACGGCCAGGTCCACTCCGTCTCGCGTCGCGGCGCGGGCTGCCTGGTCCAGCCGCTCGTGCAACGAGACCTCGTTGAACAGCCCGGTCAGGCCATCTCGCAGCTGCGTGGTGGGCGGCGCCTCCAGCTCGGCCGGGCGCGTGGCGGCCAGCATGGCGAGGTCGTCGAACAGCGTCTCCAGACCGCTGGCCTTGTCGTAGAACGCGTCGGCGCCGACGTCAATACAGGCGCGGCGGTAGGCGGCGGCATCCTGGGCGGTCAGCACGGCGATGCGACCGGCGTAGCCCGCGAGGCGCAGCTTGCCGACGAGGTTCAGGCCCGAGCCGCTGGCCAGCGAGAGGTCCAGCAGCACGACGTCGGGCTGAGTCCACTGGATCAGCGCCAGCGCCTGCCGCTCGCCGGCGGCCTCGCCGACGACGCGCATGCCGGGCATCGCATCCAGGCGCCGCACCAGCAGGCGGCGGATGGCGGTGGAGTCTTCGACAAGGAATATGTTCATGGCCGCCATGGTCGCCCTGGAGCGGCCCGCCGTGCAGCGGTCGATGCAGGCAGCGCGGCGGCGGCATTGCCGCGACCTCATGTAGGTGGATTGCCTACACGCCCGCATCGCGGGTCAGAGCGCAGTCAAGCCGTGCTGCACGCAGTACTTGGTCAGCTCGGTGTTGTTGGCCCAGCCGGCCTTCTCGAGGATGCGGGCGCGGTAGCTGCCGACCGTCTTGACCGACAGGTGCATGACGTCGGCGATCTGCGCCGGCGTGCGGCCGGCCGCGATCAGCAGCATGACGCGGTGTTCCTGGGCCGACAGCTGCTCGTGCGGCAGCGCGTCGGGCGCCTTGCCGCTGAGCAGGCTCAGCAGATGGTCGGCCATGGACGACGTGACGTAGCGACCGCCCTCGTGCAGGCGCCGCAGCGCCACGCGCAGCTCGTCGGCAGCGCGGTCCTTGGGCAGGTAGCCGCTGGCGCCCATCTGCAGCAACCGCGACGCGTAGGCGGCCTCGGCGTTCAAGCTCAGCACCAGCAGCGGCACGCCGGGCAGCGCGCGCAGCAGCCGGTTGGCACCCTCGGTGCCCTGGGCATCGGGCAGGGACAGGTCCAGCGTGACGAGATCGGGCCGCGCCGCTGCGATGCTGCTCAGCGCCGCGGCGATGGTGGGCGCTTCGTCGACAACGGCGTCGGGCCATTCCTGCTGCACCAGTTGCACGATGCCCATGCGCATCAGCGGGTGGTCGTCAACGATGAGCACTCTCATAGCCAGGTCTCCCCATCCGGTTCGCCGCCCTCGCCTTCCGCGACCGGCGCATCCAGCGGCAGCCACACGCCCACACGCGTACCGCCGCCCAGCCCGGGGCCAAAGTCGAAGCTGCCGCCGGCCAGCGCCGCGCGTTCGCGCATGCCACGCAGGCCGGAGGCGTCGGCCCGCGTATCGCCGGGGCCCCGGCCGTTGTCGATGACTTCCAGCTCGTAGCCGTGCCGGCCGTCCTGGGTGCGCGGATGGCCGGCGACGCGCAGCGTGGTGGCTGCGGCGTGCCGGAGCACGTTGGTGCAGGCCTCCTGGACGATGCGGAACAGCGGATTGGCCTGCTCGGGCGCGATGCCGTCGGGCTCGTCCAGCGCCAGCGTCGTGGCGAGGCCCGACTGGCGCTGCAGCGTCTGAAGGTAGTGGCCCAGCGCGGCGTCCAGGCCCAGTTCGTCCAGCAGCGGCGGCCGCAGCGCGGCGGAAATCTGGCGGGCTGCGCGGATGGATTCGTCAGCCATGCCCTGCAGTTCGTCCAGCAGCGGCTCGGTGCGCGGCGCGAGCTTGGCCCGCAGCGCGATGACCAGCATCTTCATCGCCGTGCCGGCCTGGCCGACCTGGTCGTGCACCTCGCGCGCGAGGCGCCGCCGCTCGGCCTCGATGCCGCGGTCCAGCTCGCTGGCGAAACTGCGGATGCGTTGCAGCGCCCGGCTCAGCGCCTCGGTGCGCTGGGCGACCTCGCGCTCCAGCCCCGTGTTGGCATCGCGCAGCGCGGACTCGGCGCGATCGCGCAGGCGGCGCTCGCGAAGCATGAGCGCCAACGCGAGCGCCAGCGTCACGAGGCCCGCGCCGGGCAGCAGCTGCGTCAGTCGCATCGTGCGCTGCTGGACCTGCTGCGTGGCCTCGTCGGCGGCGCTCACGCGCTCCTGCTGCAGCTGCGCCAGCTCCTTGATCTCGAAGCGCAGGTCGTCCATGACCCGTTTGTCATCGACGTAGACGCTCAAATCCCGCGTGATGTCGTCACCGTGGCGCAGCCGGCGATCGATCGTCATCTTGGTCTGCGTCAGCCGCTGCTGGATCAATGCATCCAGCCGCTGCAGCGCGGTCGGGCTGGCGCCGTTGTCAGCCAGGCGCCGGCGCAGGCCCGGGCGCAGTTGCTCCAGCTCGGCAAGCGCCTCCTCATAGGGACGCAGGAAAGGCTGCTGGCCCGTGATGATGAAGCCGCGCTGGCCGGTCTCGACATCGACGAGCAACGACAGCAGACGCTGCAGCTCGGCCTGCGTGCGCAGCGCCTGGCTGCGCTCGGCATCGCGCTGCAGCAGCAGCGTCAGGCTCTGCGACGCGCCCACCGCCGTGCCGACGAAGGCCACGAAGGCAGCGATCAGAAGGCTGGACGGAAGCCAGGAATACCGCATGTTCTCCCTGAAGACATGCCACACCATGCGGGCGCCGCCGATGACAGGCCACACCCGTGCCAGCCCACTGTGGGCAACCCGTCGGCGTCTGCGCGCCGATCTGGACACCCGCCAGAGGCTATGGCCCGTTCCGAAAAAAATCAAGCTACGGTCTTGCCGCGCACAGCTGCCCCGTTAGCGGGGGGTCAGAACAGCTCGACGTCGCTGTGCTGGGCGGCTTCCTGGATCAGGCCGCTGGCCACCAGGGCCGCGTAGTTGTGCACCTGGTTCCGGCCATGGCCCTTGGCGTGGTAGACGGCCTTGTCGGCACGCTCGAAGGCGGCAGCCGGAGAGTCGCCGGCCCGCACCTCGGTGAAGCCGATGCTGACCGTGATGCGGCCCACCTGCGGGAAGGCGTAGCGCTCGGTGTTCAGCCGCAGACGCTCGAAAGCCTCACCGGCATGGACCTCCTCGTCGCAACGCATCAGCACGACAAACTCCTCACCGCCGAAACGGTAAAGCAGGTCGTGGAAGCGGAACGAACCCCGCATCAGCCGCGACAGCAGCAGCAGCACCTCGTCGCCGATCAGGTGGCCGAAGCGGTCGTTGACGGACTTGAAGTGATCGATGTCGATGACACCCAGCACGTAGTGCGGCGTGGCCGTCTCGTGGCGGCGGTCCTCGGCGTCGTGCTTGGCCTCGTGCTTGGCCGGGATGTCGGAGAGCACCTTCAGGAAGCTCTCGTCGAAGGTCTTGCGGTTCAGCAGGCCGGTCAGCGTGTCGCGCTCGGAGTAGTCGAGCAGGCCCTGGAAGTTGTGATAGATCCGCAGCACGCTGCTGACCATGCGCTGCGCGGCCGTGCCCAGACGGCGTGTGGACAGGATCTCGATGACACCGACGACGTCCCGGTCGGTCGCGATCGGGAACAGGTACAGCCACTGCCCGCCCTGCGCCACCTGCGTGACGCTGCGGCTGCGCATCGCCTCCAGCCGCAACGGATGCTCGGCCGCCTTGGGCAGTGCCTCGGGCTTGGCCCATAGCGGGTCGGCCGTCGCCACGGCATCGCCTGCGCGCAGGTGGGCGCGCGTCAGCCAGCGCTCCTGGCCGGGCTCCCCCACGCTGCGGTAGATGGCGACCGACTCGGGTTCGAGCAGGTCGCGCAGCGCCATGACCAGCGTGACGTCCATGACGTCACGGTCACGGAAGCCCGTCAGCTCGGCGAGATGGTCGACTACCTGGGACATGCCATCAGACGCCGGCCATGGTCTGCGTGTACTGCCTGATCAGACCCAGCAGTTGCTCCTCGTCGTAGGGCTTGCCAAGGTAGTGGTCGACGCCCAGCTGGGCCGCGTAGTCGCGATGCTTCTGCGCGATGCGGGACGTGATCATGATGACCGGCAGGCCGGCCAGCCGCGAATCCGCGCGCATGTTGCGCACGAGGTCGAAGCCGTCCATGCGCGGCATCTCGATGTCCGACAGCACGACCGACGGCAGTTCGTCGGCCGACAGCTTCTCCATCGCATCCAGGCCGTCCTTGGCCAGCAGCACGCGGAAGCCGACACGCTCCAGCAGGCGCTGAGTCACGCGGCGCACGGTCAGCGAATCGTCCACCACCATCACCAACGGCGCCTGCTGCGCCTCCTCGACGACCGGTGCGGCCGGCGTCGGCGTCCCGGACTGGGCCTGCACGGCAGCCAGGCGAGCCTGGGCGTCCGCACCGTACCAGTCGGCAAGCGCCACGACGTTGTAGATCAACGCCACGTCACCCGAAGCCAGCAGACTGATGCCCGCGAGGCCCGGCACGCGGTTGAGCTGCGCACCGAGGTTCTTGACGACGACTTCCTGGTTGCCGACGACTTCGTCGACGTGCAGGGCCAGCGCCGCCTGGGCGCTGCGCACCAGCACGACCGGCGCGTGCTTGCCATGAGTGTGGCCGCGGCCGGCATGGCCCAGCAGGCCGCCCAGCCAGTAGAACGGCAGCTCGGCGCCGCCGTGCCGCAGCTTGCCGGTGGCGTAAGCGGCCTCGACGGCCTCGACCGGCACGCGCTGCACCGATTCCATCAGCGCCGCGGGCACCGCGACGACCTGCTCGCCACTCTTCAGCAGCACGACCTGCGTCAGCGCAGTGGTCAGCGGCAGGCGCAGCAGGAAGCTGGTGCCCTGACCGGTGGTCGACGTGGTCTCGATGCTGCCGCCCAGCGTGCCGACCTCGGCGCGCACGACGTCCATGCCGATGCCGCGGCCGCTGAGTTCGGTGATCTGGCTGGCCGTGGAGAAGCCGGGCGCGAAGATCAGGCGGCGCAACTGGCCCTCGTCGGGCTCGGCATCGGGCGCGATCAGGCCCAGCTGCAGGCCGCGCTCGCGGATGCGGGCGAGATTGAGGCCGGCACCGTCGTCGGCGAAGTTCAACTGCACTTCGTTGCCATGCTGGCCAACCTCGATGCGCAGCGTACCGGTGCTGTCCTTGCCGGCGGCGGCGCGTACCTCGGGCATCTCGATGCCGTGGGCAACGCTGTTGCGCAGCAGGTGCTCGAAGGCGCCCGCGGTACGTTCCAGCACCGAGCGGTCCAGCTCGGTCTGGCCGCCCTTGATCTCCAGCTTGACCTGCTTGCCGCTGTCACGCGCCGCTTGGCGCACGACGCGGTGCATGCGCTCGCCGATCGAGTCGAACTCGACGAGGCGGGTGCGCAACAGGTCGTCCTGCAGTTCGCGGGTCAGCCGCGACTGGGCTGCCAGCTCGTCTTCACCGGTCTGCACGTTGCGCGTCAGTGCGCGCTGCAGCGTGGCAACGTCGCCGACCGACTCGGCCAGCATGCGAGTCAGCTCCTGGAAGCGGGTGTAGCGGTCGAACTCCAGCGGGTCGAACTCGCGACCGCCCTGCTGCGCCATCTCCTGCTGGATGTGCATCTGGGCTTCGGCCTGCAGCTCCAGCTCGCGCAACTGCGTGCGCAGACGCTCCAGGTTGTCGTCCAGGTCGAGCAGCGAGCCCTTCATCTGGGCCAGCTCGGACTCCATCCGCGCGCGGCGGATGCTGACCTCGCCGGCCTGCGTGGCCATGCGTTCCAGCAGGCTGCCGCGCACGCGGACCAGCGCCTGGCCGATGGCCAGGTTCTCGCTGCCCGCCTCGACCTCGGTGGCATCGCCGAAGCGGCTCCAGTCGATGGACCGGGCCGGTTCGGTCGAGACCTCTTCCGCGACCGGCGCCGGCTGTGCGAAGCGGGCCAGCGGTTCGGGGCGGTCCTCGGGCTCCGGCTCGGCGGCCGCGACGGGCGCGGGGGCCGGTACCGGCGCAGCAACCGGGGCCGCCACGGGTGCCGCAACGGCGGGTGCGTTCAGGCTGCGGCCGAGCTCCTCGAAGGCATGCTCCAGTGCGTCACCCTCGTGCTGCAGCGAGGCGACCTGGGCGTAGTCGGCAGCACCGGCGTGCAGCAGTGCCTCGATGGCCGATTCCAGGTTGTGCGCCTGCTCGCCCAGGCGCATGGCGCCAGCGAGGCGGGCACCGCCCTTGAAGGTGTGCAGCGCGCGCATGCAGGCATCGGAACGCCCCAGGTCGGCCGGCTCGTCCAGCCAGTCGCGCAGTGCGCCGTGCAGCTGCTGCAGCAGGTCGCGGCCTTCCTCCTCGAAGATCGGATAGAGATCCGGCTCGATGTGGTCCGGCAGCCCGGCCTCGGGCTCGGGTTCGGCGGCAGCGACCGGTGCCGGCGCGGGCTCGTGAGCCACCGGTGGCTGGATCTCGGCCACAGGTTCGGGCTGCAAGTCCACGACAGGCTGCGGCTCGATCGCCGGCAGCACGTCGGCGACCGGCTCGGGATGAGCCTCGGGCTCGGCGACCGGGGCCTCGGGCGGCAGCACCGGCAGGTCGGCCGCAACGGTATCGTCCGACGCGTGCAGCAGGTGCTCGTCCAGCGACGCCGCGGCGGTCATCGGCTCTTCCTGCGGCTGGTAGGCGTGCAGGCGGGTGATGACGTCGGGGTCGTTGGGCTTCAGGAAACCGGCGGCGAACTGGTGCAGCAGGCGGCGCACGTCATCCGCGGCACGCAGGAACAGCTCGGCATCGGCCGCCTCGTAACGCGTGGCGCGCTGGGCGCGGCCGAGGGCATGCTCCAGCTCACGGGCCAGGCCGGACAGCTCGTCGTAGCCGACCGTGGCGGCGTTGCCGGCCAGCTTGTGGGCATGGGCCTCGCAGCTGGGCGGCACGGCGTGGTTCATCTCCGTTGCCCATTCGGCCAGCTCGACCGACAGGCGGCGCGACAGCTCGTCGGCCTCGTTGAGGAAGATGTTGAACAACGCGATGCTGATGCGCAGCGGACCGATGACCTTGTAGCCTTCGTCCGGGTCGACCGGCTCGGGCTCCGGCTCCTGCTCGGGAATGACGGTGGGCTCGAACGCCGGTTCCGGCTCGGCCGGTTCCAGGGCCGGGATGGCCAGCGTCTGCTCCTCGGGGAAAGGCAGCGGCTCGGCTTCGGGCAGCGGCTGGGGCTCGACGACGGGCTCGTCCAGGTCCAGCTGCAGCCGGAAATTGGCCATGGTTTCTTCGTCGGCGGCCGTGTGCGGCACCAGCGGCATGGGCTCGGTCGCCGGGTGGTGCGGCTGCTCCTCGGCCGGCGGAAGGCCCAGATCCAGCGTGGGCTCCTCGTGCAGATCCAGGCCGGCCACGTGGATGACCTCGTCGGCGCGCACGGGCTCCAGGGGCAGGTCGAGCACGAAGTCGGGCGCGACGGCCGCGGCGTCTTCCACGACCGGGGCAGCGATCTCGACGGCCTCGGGCAGCGAAGCCTCGACCGGCGCCTCGCCGAGCTCGATGACCTCGACGGCCGTCTCGGGCTCCAGCGTCAGATCGACGGCAGGAGGCACGTCGGCCAGCGCCAGCGGCAGGTATTCGCCGTTCAGGCGCAGCGCGTCGGCGCTGCGGCGCACCGGCTCGGGCAGGCTGTGGCCGGGTTCGTTGCCAGCGATCTGCTCGCGCCAGTGGGTGAAGTAGTCCAGCGCCTCACCGGTGAAGCCCAGCAGCGACGCATCGGCCTGCGGCGTGTGCTCGGCCAGGCGGGCGTTGTAGAGCTGCTCGCAGGCCCAGGCGCCTTCGCCGAAGTCGTTCAGGCCCACCATGCGGGCACTGCCCTTGAGCGTGTGGAAGGCGCGGCGGACGATGGTGAGCTGGGCGTGGTCGGTCGGCGCCTCGCGCAGCGCGTCGAGCGCGGTGCGGGCGTTGCCGATGACCTCGTCGGCCTCCTCCAGGAAGATCTCGCGCATCTCCGGGTCGTCGGCAACGCTGGGCTCGGCGACGGCGGCAGGTGCGGAAGCCGCCACAGGCGCGGCGACGGGAACCGGTGCGGGCGCCGGCTCGGCCGACAACGTCGACAGGTCGAGGTCCGGCAGGCTGAGGTCAGGCAGGTCCAGCGAATTGAGATCAACACGCAGCGGCTGCGTGGCCTCGTGCGAGTACGCCGGCGTGTCGCCGTCGTCCAGGTCGACGTGGAAGCCGCTGGCCTCGAAGTCGGGCAGCTCGACGGCGCCCTCGCGGCGGCCCATGACGGCATCCAGGCGCCCGGTAGCCTCGTCGAACTGGAACATGCGCTTGGCCAGGGCCGGCTGCACGCTCAGCATGTCGATGAGGAAGCCCAAAGCGCCGAGATTGGTGGCCAGACGCTCGAAGACATCCTTCGCGCCGGGACGGTCGAAGTCGATCTCGGTGTTGGCCAGACCATCGATCTCGTCGCGCATGCGCACGGTGGCGTGCGCGGCCTGGTCCAGGCCCAGCACGCTGAGCACGCCGCGCATGGCCTGCAACTGGCCGGGCACGGGGATGAGCAGGTCACGCTGGGTCGGGCTGCGGAAGTATTCGTCGCACTGCTTCTCGATCTCGGACAGGCTGGCACGCAGCTCGTGCACGACGCTGCCCAGCGTCTGGCGGTCGGAGACCCGGCGGTACAGGTCCTCCATCCAGTCTTCCAGCGGCTCGGCCGGCTGACCGTGGGCAACGGCCTCGACGCGGCGCGCCAGGCGGCGCACGCGGTCGGCCTGCTCGGGCTGGTCGAAGGCGGCGTCTTCCAGTGCGGCTTCGACGTAGAGCAGGCTGGTGGCGACTTCCATCGCCAACGCCGGCGGCGGTGTGCTGCGTGAGCGCAGCGTCGCGACGACGGCGCGCTGCAGCGTCTGAGCCAACACCTCGCCACTAGGGAACAGGCGGGTCAGGGAATCGGCCAGGCCGGCGAACTGCTCGTCCAGGCTACCGATGCGGTGCTGGTCGCCCTCAGCGGCGCTGGACCAGCTCTCCTTGGCCGCGAGCACGCGGCGCTTGGCCTGCGCGACCCAGGCCGGGTCGATGCGGCCCAGGCTGGCGTCTTCGTAGTCGCCGGCCTGTTCGTCGGTCAGGCGGTAGGCCTCGTGCACGGCCTGCAGGCGCGGGCCGGCGCCCTGCGTCAGGCGGCACTGTGCGCAGAAGAACAGCAAGTCCTGCGCGAGACGCTCGCGCTGCGGATCGTCCTGGCCTCCGCGGCCGACGACTCGCAGTTCGTGCAGCAGCTTGGAGCCCAGGCGCTTGGTGTAGGCGTCGGGGCGCAGCAGCTTGAGCGCCTGGCCTTCGAAGACGGCGGCGGCCAGTTGCCACAGCGTGCGGCCCTGGCCTGCCGGCAGCGAGGCCGCCAGGCCGGCACACAGGCCGGACAGGTTGGCGGCGTGGCTGGAGCTGGGCTCACGCATGTGGCGCAGCAGCGCGGCCTCGAAGGGCGCACGCACGGCGTCGGGCGAGCGCGGCAGCACACCGTCCTCGACGGAAATGCTGCGCCAGGACCAGTCGTACTGCCACAGGTCGGCTGGGTGGATGCGCTCGACGCCGTTGAGCTGCTGCAACCCGCGGTAGCTGGGATACAGGGCCAGTGACGAGGTCTTGTTGCCAGCCAGCAGGCGGGCCACATAGGCGAGCAACGCGAAGTCGGCACGCTCGATGGTGTCGACCGTGCTGGCCTCGACCTCCAGCGGGCGCTCGGCGAGGCGCGCGACGGCCGTCTCGGCGGCGCGCAGCACGCTGGCACCGGCCGGCAGCCCGACGAGCGACAGCACGCCGCTGACCTGGTGAAGCTGGGCCGCGGCCTGCTGCAGCGGCGCGCTGGGCTGGGCGTCGCCACCGAAGGCGGAAGGCCGGCCGTCGCTGCCATCGCGCACGTGGCGGCGCAGGGTCTTGTGCACCGACTCCAGCGAGCGGCGCAATTCTTCCTGCACCCACGCCAGTGGGCTGAGGTCGGCCGGGAGTTCGGGGTCTCTCAGGGAGCTGTCCATGTCGGCTCGTCAGGCGACCTTGAATCGGGACACGGAAGCGCGCAGCGCCTCGGCGGAGCGCGATAGCTCGTGCACCATCTGGGCCGTGGAGCGCGTGCCTTCGGAGGTCTGCTCGGTCACCGCGAAGATGTGCTGGATGTTCGAGGCCACCTCGTTGGCGTGTTCGGCTTCCTGCTTGGCCTGCGAGGAGATGCGCACGATCAGCTCGTCCAGCTGGCGGGACACGCTGTCGATGTCTTCCAGCGCCTTGCCGGCCGCGTCGGACAGTTGCGTACCTTCCACCACGCCGCGCGTCGAGCGCTCCATGGCGGCCACGGCGTCGTGGGTGTCGGTCTGAATGGTCTTGACCAGCGCGGCAATCCGGCGCGTCGCGTCGCCGGAGCGCTCGGCCAGCCGCTGCACTTCTTCCGCCACCACCGAGAAGCCGCGACCGGCCTCACCGGCAGACGCGGCCTGGATGGCGGCGTTCAGGGCCAGCACGTTGGTCTGTTCCGTAATGTCCGAGATCAGCTCCGTGATCTCGCCGATTTCCTGAGACGACTCGCCCAGCCGCTTGATGCGCTTGGAGGTCTCCTGGATGGAGTCGCGGATGGTGTTCATACCGGCGATGTTGTTCTGCATCGCGGACAGACCCTGCTCGGCGGCCTGACGGCTCTGGCGCGCCACCTCGGCAGTCGTCTGCGCCTGCGCGGACACCTCCGTAATCCGGTTCGCCATGCCCAGCACGGCCTCACCGGTAGCGCGGATCTCGTGCAACTGTTCCTTCGACGCGGCCAGCAGGTCGGTGGACGTCTGGTCCACTGCGCCGGTCGTGTCCGTCACGCGGGCCGCCGTCTGCTGCACCTGGCCTACCAGGTTGCGCAGCTCCTCCACCGTGTAGTTCACGGAGTCGGCGATCGCGCCGGTGATGTCTTCCGTCACCGTGGCTTGCTGCGTCAGGTCACCTTCAGCGACCGTGGACAGTTCGTTCATCAGCCGCAGAATGGCCGCCTGGTTGGCATCGTTGACGCGCTTGGCTTCCTGCTCCTGGGCTTCGGCTTCGCGGCGCTGGGCTTCGGCGAGTGCCGCGCGCTCGGACTGATCGGCCACGAACAGGCGCAGGAAACCGAAGGCACCGCCGACGAGGGCCGCCAGCGAGGCAATCATGAAGAGGTACAGGCCCCAACCTGCACCGCCGGACTTTTCGAGCTCGGCCGCGGCCTGCTCCAGGTTCTTGCGCAGCGGCTCGGAGTCGGCCAGCATCGCCGTCTGCGCCTCACGTGCCGACACCAGGCCTTGCAGGTTGCTCAGAATTGCCGAGGCCTGCGTGCGCGTCTGCTCGTACTGCTTCAGCAGCGTCTGCAGGCGCTCCTTCAGCTGCGGGTCCTTGGCAGCGTTCAGGCGCAGCTCGGGGCTACCGCTGATCAGCGCTTCGGTGATGAGCTTGAAGGAATTCAAGTCCTTGCCCAGCAGGAACACGGCCTCGGGGCTCACGCCTTCCTGGGTCAGGAATTCGTTGGCGCTCTTGCCGATACGCTGGGTCAGCATGACCAGCTGGCCGACCGCGGAGACCTCGCCCGCCGAGGAACCGATCTGCAGCGCCTGGGAAGACACGGCCTCGGCGCTTTCCAGCAGGTCGCTGGACTGGCGGTTGATGGCGCGCAGCGCCTGGCCCACCTGGGTCAGGATCTTTTCCTGGCCCTGCACGATCTTGCCGTTCTTCTCCGCACGCTCGACCAGCGGCTTGATGGTGTCCAGCGTCGGCTGCACGCTGGACGGCGCGACAGCCAGCGGGCCCTCACCGGTGCGCAGGTTGTTGACGACGTCACTGAGCGTGCCGACCGACTCCTTCAGCTCACCGAAGGCGGCGACGTTGCCGACCAGCGCCGCGGACACGGACTTGGCCATGCGCTGCGAGTGCATCAGCGCCTGGCCGGCTGCGCGCACCTGGGCAGCGCTGCGGTTGGAACTGGACACGACCATCGCGACGGACGCCGCCGTACCGACCAGGCCGGCGACCACGAGGCCGGTCAGCACGCGCTGGCGGTGCTGGGCGAAGAGCTGGGTGAGCTTGTCGGCGCCGGTCGCCGGGTCCGACGCGGCAGGCAGCAGCGTCGTGGGATCGGCCGCCTGTGTGGTCGGCGCGAAGCTGATGGTGCTGGGCGGGAACTCGCTGTTCGGGCCCGGCTCGGTGGGCACCGCGGGCGAGATGATCGAGGGCGTCTCGTGATGCATGAAGGCATCGGCACGCGTCGGCATCTCGACGCCAGCGAGCGTGGAATCGTTGTTGCGCGTCGCATCGAAACCCGCCCCGCGCGAGTCCATCGTCGTGTCGGCAGCCTCCGGCACTGCCGCCGACAGCTCTTCGACTTCGGACTTTCCCCTGATCTTGTCCAGCAGGCTCATCTCACCCTCGTCCTTCAATGTTTGTGGTGTCCGCTTTCCCGCGCGGACTTTGAGGCTAGGAAGCGCGCATCACCCAACGATGTGCAGGAAGTTCTCCTGCCTTGACAACGCTTCCAGATTGATTTCCTGCCACTGGCGGCCGGCCTCGTCGCGGCGCAGGGCGCCGGCAAAACGAGGCAGCGGCCCGGCAGGCTGCTCGGCGGCCAGTGGCAACTGCTCATCGCTGCGCAGGCCGGCGAGTCGGTCCACGAGCAGGGCGCAGTTCAGATTCAGCTCGCTGTTCAGCGACACGAGCCGCGCCTGCGGCGCCGTGCCGCGCGAGGCGGCGACGTCACGCAGGCCCAGGTAGACGGCCAGGTCGACGACCGTGAACAGGCCGCCGCGCAGGTTGGCCACGCCGGCCAGCCAGGGCTTGGCGTAGGGCACGGGCTTGATGGGCACGGGTGCGAAGATTTCACTGGCCTGCTTCAACGAGAACAGCAGGCCCACACCCGCGCACTCGACGGCCAGCCAGCTCGCGATCAGCGTCGTCTCGCGTGCGGCCTGCATGCGCTCGGCCAGGCGCTGCTGCAGTTCCCGCAGGGCAGTCTTGTTCGCCATGTCTTCGGGCTCAGCCGAGGGCTTTGATCTTGGCCAGCAGCTCTTCGGCCTTGACGGGCTTGACGACGTAGTCGCTAGCGCCCTGGCGCATGCCCCAGACCTTGTCGGTCTCCTGGCCCTTGCTGGTGCACATGATGACCGGCACGCCCAGGTAGCGCTCGTCGCGCGTGATGGCACGAGTCAGCTGGAAGCCGTTCTGGCCGGGCATGACGACGTCCATCAGGATGAGGTCAGGCTTGGCCTCGGCCAGGCGCTTCATGGCCTCTTCGCCGTTCTCGGCGGTGCGCACGGTGAAGCCGCGCTTGGTCAGCATCTCCGAGAGCGCGTGGAGTTCGGTCTTGGAGTCGTCGACCAGCAGGATGTTGTGGATGCTCATGACTTGATCTCTCAATGGGCGCTTCTCACGGACGGTGCTGTAGCACGGCCTGAAGCAGCTGGTCCTTGGTGAAGGGCTTGGTGAGGTAGTCCTGCGAACCCACCATGCGCCCGCGCGCCTTGTCGAACAGGCCGTCCTTGGACGACAACATGATGACGGGCACCCCGGAGAACTGCGGGTTGCGCTTGATGATGGCGCAGGTCTGGTAGCCATCGAGGCGCGGCATCAGGATGTCGCAGAAGACGAGGTCGGGGTAGAAATCGCCCAGCTTGGAGAGCGCATCGAAGCCGTCTTCGGCCAGGGCCACCTCGTGGCCGCCCTGCTTCAGGAAGATCTCGGCGCTGCGGCGGATGGTGTTGCTGTCGTCGATGACCAGGACCCGGGTAGGTCCTGCACTGGAAACTTGCTCGTTCAAACCTTGTCTCCTAGGAACTTCAGCTCGGGACCGGGCCGTTGAGCCGGGTCAGATGCGCACCATCTCGAAATCTTCCTTGCGCGCGCCGCAGTCGGGGCAGACCCAGTTCATGTCGACATCGGCCCATTTGGTGCCGGGTGCGATACCGTGATCGGGATCTCCCGTCTCCTCGTCATAGATCCATCCACAGATCAGGCACATCCAGGTACTGGGTTCGCTCACGTGTTACTCAGGGTTTGCTCACTACAATCGAGTCATTCTAGCCAGGGCCCGAGAGCGCAATGCTGAGGGCAAACGCCTGTGCCCAGGGCCACGGAACCGCCCTTTTAGCGGCAGACTCCACGCTTTTCGGCAGCTCCTCGGCCGCGACCGCCACGACCTCCCCATGAGCCCAACTCCCCACTCCACCGCCCCCGAGGTCGACACGCCTCAAGACGAGGAAAGCCCGCCGCCGGCCTGCGTGCTGAGCTTCAACGCCAGCGATGCCTCAGGCGCCGGCGGCCTGGCTGGCGACGTGGCGACCATCGCCGCGATGGGCGCGCACTGCCTGCCCGTCGTCACGGCCGTCGTGCTGCGCGACACGGCTGAGGTCTTCGAGCACGAGACCCTCGACCCCGACACGATCGCCGAGCAGGCCCGCCACATCCTCGAGGACGTGCCCATCACGGCCTGGAAGGTCGGCTTCCTCGGCAACGCCGAGGGCGTCAGCGCGGTGGCCGAGGTGCTGAGCGACTATCCCGATGTGCCCCTGGTCACCTACCTGCCTTCGGTCGCCTGGATCGACGAGGACGACCAGCAGCAATACCTGGACGCGCTGCGCGAGCTGGTGCTGCCGCAGACGGTCGTGCTGGTCGGCAACCACAAGACGCTGACCGACTTCCTGCTGCCCGACTGGGACAGCGAGCGAACGCCGTCGGCCCGCGAGCTGGCCGTGGCCGCCGCGCAGTCCGGCGCCCAGCATGTGCTGGTGACCGGCATCCAGTTGCCCAACCAGTACGTGGACAACGTGCTGGCCAGCTCCCAAGGCCCCATCGCCGGAGAGAAGTTCGAGCGCTTCGAGACGTCCTTCGTCGGTGCAGGCGACACGCTGTCGGCCGCGCTGGCGGCGCTGCTCTCGGTAGGCGCCGAGCTGCACTCGGCGGTCAGCGAGGCGCTGTCCTTCCTGGACCAGTCGCTGGACGCGGGCTTCCGCCCGGGCATGGGCAATGTCGTGCCGGACCGATTCTTCTGGGCGCTGCCGCCGGCCGATGAGGAAGGCGGCGAGCCCCCCATCGAAGACGCCGACGCCGAGCCCGAACAGCCGCCCAAAACGCCGCGGCGCATGCACTGAAATCCTTGCAGCCTTTTCCGATGGTTACCAATTCGCAGTTGTTCGAGCGCGCCAGCCGCGTCATTCCCGGCGGCGTGAACTCCCCCGTACGCGCTTTTCGCGCCGTGGGCGGCACGCCGCGCTTCATCGCCCGTGGTGAAGGCGCCTACATCGTCGACGCCGAAGGCCAGCGCTACATCGACTACATCGGCTCCTGGGGTCCGATGATCCTGGGCCACGGCCACCCGGCCGTGCTGGAAGCCGTGCAGAAGGCTGCCATCGAAGGGTTCTCCTTCGGCGCGCCAACCGAGCGCGAGATCGAGCTGGCCGAGGAAATCCTGAAGCTGGTGCCCAGCATGGACCAGGTGCGCCTGGTCAGCTCCGGCACCGAGGCGACGATGAGCGCCATCCGCCTGGCGCGCGGTGCCACCGGCCGGCCCAAGTTCATCAAGTTCGAGGGCTGCTACCACGGCCACACGGACGCGCTGCTCGTGAAGGCCGGCTCGGGCCTGGCCACCTTCGGCCACCCGACCAGCGCGGGCGTCACGCCCGGCGCGGCGGCCGACACGGTCGTCCTGGAATACAACAACGTCGAACAGCTGGAAGCCGCTTTCGCCGAGCACGGCGCGCAACTGGCCTGCGTCATCGTCGAGCCCATCGCGGGCAACATGAACTTCGTGCGGGCCTCCGTGCCGTTCATGACGGCACTGCGCCGGCTGTGCACGCAGCACGGCGCGCTGCTGGTGCTGGACGAGGTGATGACGGGCTTCCGCGTCGGCCTCGCGTCGGCGCAGGGCCACTACGCGACGCTGATCCCCGGCTTCGCGCCCGACATCTCCGTATTCGGCAAGGTCATCGGCGGCGGCATGCCGCTGGCGGCCTTCGGCGCGAAGCGCGAGGTCATGCAGCACCTGGCGCCGCTGGGCGGCGTCTACCAGGCCGGCACGCTGTCGGGCAACCCGGTGGCGACGGCCTGCGGCCTGGCGACGCTGCGCGAGATCCAGAAACCCGGCTTCTTCGACGCGCTGTCGGCCAGGACCCGGCAACTGGTGGACGGCCTGAAGGCTGTCGCTGCCGACAACGGCGTGCCGTTCAGCGCCGACTGCCAGGGCGGCATGTTCGGCTTTTTCCTGCTGCCCGAGCTGCCGCAGAACTACACGACCGTCATGACGACGGACAAGGAGCGCTTCAACCGCTTCTTCCACGCGATGCTGGACGCCGGCATCTATCTTGCTCCGGCGCTTTACGAAGCGGGCTTCGTGTCGGCGGCGCACAGCGCGGCGGACATCGAGGCCACGCTTTCGGCCGCGCGCACCGCCCTGCGCTGATCCTTTGACGCCCGTCGGGGCGCGCTGACATGCATCTCCACATCCTCGGCATCTGCGGCACCTTCATGGGCGGCCTGGCGGCGCTGGCGCGCGAGGCCGGCCACCGCGTGACCGGTTGCGACGCCAACGTCTACCCGCCGATGAGCACGCAGCTCGAAGCGCTGGGCATCGAGCTGATCGAAGGCTTTGGCGCCGAGCAACTGGAGCTCAAGCCCGACGTGTTCGTCATCGGCAACGTCGTCACACGCGGCGAGCGCTTCCCGCTGATGGAGGCCATCCTCGACGCCGGCCTGCCCTATACGTCCGGCCCGCAATGGCTGGCCGAGCATGTGCTGCAGGGCCGGCACGTGCTGGCCGTGGCCGGCACGCATGGCAAGACGACGACGACGTCCATGCTGGCGTGGATTCTTGAACACGCAGATCAGAAGCCCGGGTTCTTGGTCGGCGGCGTGCCGCAGAACTTCGGCGTGTCGGCGCGGCTGGGCGAGGGCAAGGCCTTCGTGATTGAAGCGGACGAGTACGACACCGCCTTCTTCGACAAGCGCAGCAAGTTCGTCCACTACCGGCCGCGCACGGCTGTCCTGAACAACCTCGAGCACGACCACGCCGACATCTTCCCGGACCTGGCCGCCATCGAGACCCAGTTCCACCACCTCGTGCGTACCGTGCCCGAGAGCGGCCGGCTGGTCGTCAACGCCCGCGAGGAAGCGCTGCAACGCGTCATCGCGCGCGGCTGCTGGAGCGAGGTGCAACGCTTCGGCGCCAAGAAGGAAGAAGCCGGCATGCTGCGCGCGCGCGGCGAGCCGCAGGCCTTCGACGTGCTGCGCGGCAGTCTGAAGGTGGCCCGCGTCGAGTGGGGCCTGATCGGCGAGCACAACCAGCTCAACGCGCTGGCCGCCATCGCCGCGGCCGAGCATGTCGGCGTGTCGCCCGAGCAGGCCGCCGCCGCGCTGGCCGAGTTCCAGAACGTGCGTCGCCGCATGGAGCTGCGTGGCGAGGTGAACGGCATCAAGGTCTACGACGACTTCGCCCATCACCCGACCGCCATCCGCACGACCATCAACGGCCTGCGCCGCCGCATCGCGCCGGCCGACCGCATCCTGGCCATCTTCGAGCCCCGCTCCAACACGATGAAGCTCGGCACGATGAAGGCGCAGCTGCCCTGGGCGCTGGAGGAAGCCGACCTCGCCTTCTGCAACCAGCAGGGGCTGAGCTGGGATGCAAAGGAGGCGCTGGCACCGATGGGCGCGCAGGCCGCGGTTGGCGCCGACGTGGATGCGCTCGTGGCGGCCATCGTCAAGGCAGCGAAGCCCGGCGACCACCTGCTGTGCATGAGCAACGGCGGCTTTGGCGGCATTCACGACAAGCTGATGCAAAGCTTGGCCGCCCGGACCTGACGGTCCGACGAGCGGCATTCACGACGAGCTGTTGCTAAGCCTGGCCGCCCGGGCCTGACGCGCCGCCGCGGAACACTGCCGGCGAGCCATGACTGGCGTCACGCCAGCACCGAGAGCGCCCCGCCACTCAAGCCACCGTAAAGGTCAGCCAGCAGCGTGGCATTGGACGCATCCTGCTGCAACGGCAGGACCGCATACGCGTACTGCTGAAGGCCAGCAATCTGCGTGGCGCTCAAGGGCCCGGCAGCGAACTGGTTGTTGGCCAGATCCTGGGCAGACGGTGGCGACGGCGTGATGCCGCCCTGGAGCAGCTGATCGAGATAGAACGTGCCTTGGTAGGCGCTCTCCGTGCTGCCGATGATGCCGCCCGGATCGCCGTAGGTACTTGCAATGGTGCTCAAGGTCTGCACGGCTTGGCCGAGCAGCGACGCAGTGCCCGTCGGGTCGGCCGCCAGGGCGCTGTTGAAGGCTGCGGCGTCCAACGCCAGCGTGGCGCCACCCGTGCCGGCTGAGGCCTGGTAACCCAGTCCGATCTGCCCGAGCGTGGTCAAGGCGCTGCTGCCGTTGTCGTAGGCGCCAAACGCGGCCAGTTGCAGGGACTCGCCGTAGAGCTGAGCCACGTCAGTCTCGGGCCCGGTGCCCGACTGCAGCGTGTTCAGGCTGGACTGCAGGGTGTTGAAGGCGGACACCAGCCCCTGTGCCTGACTCAACAGCCCGCTGTTGTCAGGCGCCACGGCCAGTGTGGTGCTGCCCGGCTGGAGCAAGTTGGCCGTCAAGCCCGGCGCCAGCGTGATGGCCAGATTGCTGGCGCTCGTCTGACTGACGCCGTTGACGCTCAGGCTTGCGTCCTGGGCGCCCTGCGTCAGTACCAGACCACCCGCCCCCGGGTTCGTCGGGTCGTAGGCCAATGCGGCCAGCGCAGGGTTGTCGACCTGGACCTCGAAGCCCTGGCCGGCACCTGTGCTCGCACTGCTCAGCACCAGCTCGTAGCCGCCATTGCCATGGACAACGGAAGCGTTGATGCCCGCCGAGGCGGCATTGATCGAGCTGGCCACATCGTTCAGCGTACCGGCACCGATGGACACCGAAACAGGCGCCGCAGTGCCGGTGGTGAAGCTGTTGCTCGCCGCGTCGTATCGACCGAGTTGGAGCGTCAGCGTACCGGTGCCGATGACGGTGCTGTCAGGCGTTGCGTAGGCCGCACTCTGCAGCGACTGGGACTGGGCCAGTCCCGTGACGTCGACCCGATAGCTGCCCTGTGCCGCGCTGGCGAGCGCCGTCACGGCGAGAACGGAAGGGTTGGCGTTGCCGAGCTGGCGGGCGGTTGAACCGCCCGCCCCCTGCAAAAGTTGCAAGGCCGACTCGAAGCTGTCGCTGGACGACTGCAGCTGCCCGAGACCGGACAGGCTGACCTGGGCGCTGTAGGACGCGGGAACCGTTGTCGGCGCCGACAACGATTCCAACGCTCCCAGCAGCCCGACGTCGTTGCCGATGCCGGGAGTCCCGTACAAGCTGCCCAGCAGACCGGGCAGCAGCGCGTTCGTAGCCATGTCCGCTCCCGCGAATCACGAGCCAAGGCGGCACGACGGCGCGCCAACGCGTGTCATGCTAAGCCGGCCGCAACGGCCTTGGAAGCCGCCGCAGCCTGGGTTTACACAGCGAAACGCTGGATAAAGAGCCAGGCTATCGAAGTCGTCAGGACTTGGTGTTCGCCTCGCGGCGCATGACCAAGATCAGCACTAGGCCGCCCGCCAGGAACAGCGCCAGCCGCTGCGGCTCCGGCACTTGCGAGATCAGGGCTTCCGGCACGCCGGCATGTTCCAGCGCCCCCTCGAAGCCGGCGATATCCCGGGCATTGACGATGCCGTTGCCGTCGAAGTCACCCGCGAGATAGCGCGCGCCCGGGTGGGACAGGCTGAAGGCCGAACTGTTTCCCAGCGCCACCGCGTCCTTGAACAACTTGATGTCGTCCAGCGTCAGCCACTGGTCACCGGTGAAGTCGCCCGCGTAAGTCAGTGCTGCCGGCCATTTGCCGATGCCCTGCAGGATGGCCTGCATGCTGTTGACCAGCGCCTCCGAATAGGAGGCGCCGTTGTCCGGCCGCTGGTTGAACAGGATGGAATAGGTCCAGTCCTTCCAGCTCGCCTGCAACATCAGCGTGTCGGTACCGTCGAGCGAGCCGGTGTGGTACCACCAGTAGCTCGCGAACGTCGTGTAGTCCTTGCGCAGCATGCCGATGTCCGGCCCCGCCGCGATGCGGTCGACGGCCAGCAGCGCGATGGCTTTGGCCGAACCCACCAGCCCGCCGTAGGCAAGCGCCTTCTCCTCGTCCCAGGCGCCGTACGGGTTCGACACGTAGGGACCATTCGGATCGAAGACGTTCTGCGACTTGTACGGGCTGTTGTAGTACGGCTCCCGTGAGCTCTGGTTCGCGGCCAAGGTCCGGCCTGCATTGACCTCCCAGGCGGGAATGCCGGCATGCGCCAGCACGTGGCTGTCGACGTAGCTCTCGTACCCCTGGCCCGACCTTGCCTCGACGACCATGCCAAGGAACATGTAGCCGATGTTGGAGTAGGACGAGGAGGTGCCGGGGGTGTACTGCAGCGGCTGGCTGAGGATGTAGCTCGCCGACGCCTGGATGCCTGGCGGGCTCGACAGTCCCATGGCGCTAGCGATCTGCACGTCCCGGAACGCCAGGTCCCCGGCGACATCGCGATTCCAGCCGCCCTTGTGCTGCAGCAGCTCGCGCACGGTGATATCGGCCAGACGCGGGTCGCCCAGCGTGCCGTTGTACGGCGAGATGTTCAGGATGCCGCCATTGCCGTTGATGTTGAACACCTTGTCGTCCAGGCCGAGCCGGCCGTCCTTGACGAGCTGCTGGATCGCCGACGCCGTGACGGGCTTGGAGACGCTGGCCAGCCGCATCTGCGCCGTCTCCTGCATGGGAAGGCTCATGGCGGCGTCGCTGTAACCGAAGCCCCGCTCGTAGACGACCGCGCCATCGTGCGTGATGGCGAGCGTCGCGCCCGGGATGCTCCAGCTGCCCATGGCGTTCTGCAGCAGCGCGTCGACTGCCGGGAGTTCCGGGACATACTGCCCCGTCATCGGCAGGTCGGCCAGCGCCGGCTGCGCAGCAACCAACGCCGCCAACAAGGCACAGACGCGAACGCGGCGGCTTCCCGCAGCCAAGACGAAATCCACCATTGCATCCCCCGGACAAGACCATCGAACATGCGAATGGGCGGATGTTGGGAGCCAAGCGCGGCAAGGTCCATCGAAAAACAGGCCCCCGCAACGACTCATCCCCTCGGTTGCGGAACAGCGCTCACTGCGCGCCTTCCGGCTGTCCGGATGGGGCGCGTGATCTCGTACAAGGCGCCTGGCCTGGTGCACCAGCCGAACGGGCAAAAGAAAACCCAGCCGAAGCTGGGTTGTCGATGTCGTCCGGTTCAGGTCACGCGGCGGGTGTCGCGTTGCGCAGGCGGATGTGCAGCTCGCGCAGCTGCTTTTCGTCGACCAGCGACGGCGCGCCGGTCAACAGGCACTGGGCACGCTGGGTCTTGGGGAAGGCGATGACGTCACGGATGGACTCGGCCTTGGTCATCATGGTGACGATGCGGTCCAGGCCGAAGGCCAGGCCGCCGTGCGGGGGCGCGCCGTACTGCAGCGCGTCCAGCAGGAAGCCGAACTTGATGCGCTGGTCTTCCTCGCTGATGTTCAGTGCCGCGAAGACCTTGGCCTGCACTTCGGCGCGGTGGATACGCACCGAGCCGCCGCCCAGCTCCCAGCCGTTGAGCACCATGTCGTAGGCCTTGGCGATGCACTTGCCCGGGTCGGACGTCATCAGGTCCTCGTGGCCGTCCTTGGGTGCCGTGAACGGGTGGTGAACGGCCGCCCAGCGGTTGTTCTCTTCGTCGTGCTCGAACATCGGGAAATCGACGACCCACAGTGGCGCCCACTTGTCCTCGAAGAGGCCGTTGGCCTTGCCGAAGTCGCTGTGGCCGACCTTCAGGCGCAGCGCACCGATGGCGTCGTTGACGACCTTGGCCTTGTCGGCGCCGAAGAACAGCAGGTCGCCGTCCTGCGCGCCGGTGCGCTTGAGGATCTCGGCGACGGCCTCGTCGTGCAGGTTCTTGACGATGGGCGACTGCAGGCCTTCGCGGCCCTTGGCGACTTCGTTGACCTTGATCCAGGCCAGGCCCTTGGCGCCGTAGATCTTGACGAACTCGGTGTAGGCGTCGATCTCACCGCGGCTCATGGCGGCACCTTTGGGCACGCGCAGCGCGACGACACGGCCCCCCGGCGTCGTGGCCGGGCCGCTGAACACCTTGAAGTCGACAGTCGTCATCGCGTCGGTCAGCTCGGTGAACTCGAGCTTCACGCGCAGGTCGGGCTTGTCGGAGCCGAAGCGGTGCATGGCCTCGGCGTACTTCATGACCGGGTAGTCGCCCAGCTCGACGTTCAGCGCCTTGCGGAAGACGTGGCGGATCATGCCCTCGAACATCGAGCGGATCTCTTCCTCGGTCAGGAACGAGGTCTCGATATCGATCTGCGTGAACTCGGGCTGGCGGTCGGCGCGCAGGTCCTCGTCGCGGAAGCACTTGGTGATCTGGTAGTAGCGGTCGAAGCCCGCGACCATCAGCAGCTGCTTGAACAGCTGGGGCGACTGCGGCAGCGCGAAGAAGTGGCCGTCGTGCACGCGGCTGGGCACCAGGTAGTCGCGCGCGCCTTCGGGCGTGGACTTGGTCAGCATCGGTGTCTCGATGTCGACGAAGCCGTGCTCGTCCAGGAACTTGCGGACTTCCATCGCCACCTTGTAGCGCAGCATCAGGTTGTTCTGCATGTACGGGCGGCGCAGGTCCAGCACGCGGTGCGTGAGGCGCGTCGTCTCGGACAGGTTGTCCTCGTCGATCTGGAACGGGATGGGCACGGACGCGTTCAGCACCTCGATCTCGTGGCACAGCACCTCGACCTTGCCGGACACGAGGTTGGCGTTCTCGGTGCCGGCCGGGCGCGAGCGCACCTTGCCGACGATCTTGAGGCAGTACTCGCTGCGCACGTCCTCGGCGATCTTGAAGCTGTCGGCGCGGTCGGGGTCGCAGACGACCTGGACCAGGCCTTCGCGGTCGCGCAGGTCGATGAAGATGACGCCGCCGTGGTCACGGCGACGATGGGCCCAGCCCATCAGGGTCACGGTCTGGTCGAGCAGCTTTTCGCTGACTTGGCCGGCATAGCAGGTACGCATGGTGTTCTTCTCCGAATTCTTTGCAGGGGGTGTCTGGTGGGCGCTGGCGGGCACTGTCGGCCCTCAGGATTGAACGCCTGCCGGGGCGTTCAACCCGGCTGATTTCGTGCGTCGTCGAGCGGCACACCGGCCTGCGGCTGCGGCGCCACGGTGCCCATCGAGATGATGTACTTCAGCGCCTCGTCCACGGTCATCTGCAGCGGCTTGATGTCGGCCGTGGGCACGATGAGGAAGAAGCCCGACGTGGGGTTGGGCGTGGTGGGCACGTAGACACTGGTGTGCTCGCCGTCCAGGTGGCAGGCCACCTCGCCGCTGGGCGTGCCGGTGACGAAGGCGATGGTCCAGGAGCCGGCGCGCGGGTACTGAACCAGCACGGCCTCGCGGAAGGCATTGCCGCTGCTGGAGAACAGCGTGTCCGACACCTGCTTGACCGAGCTGTAGATGCTCTTGACGATGGGGATGTGGGACATCAACCGGTCCCACTGCGTCAGCAGCCATTGGCCGAAGATGTTGGCGACGAAGACGCCCGTGACCAGCAGGCCGCTGACCAGGATGACCAGGCCCAGGCCCGGCACGTGGCGCAGCTCCAGCAGGCCGTCCCGCAGGGAGGCCGGCACGACCAGGGCGAGCGCCGCCAGCAGGGAGCCGAAGACACCGTTGACGACGTCCAGCACCTGGGCCAGCACCCAGATGGTGATGGCCAGCGGCAGCCAGACCAGCAGGCCGGCGACGAGATATTTGCGGATGGAAGCGCCCACGTCGACCGTCAATGGCAGGCGCAGGAGCCACCGCAGGGGGTGGACGGCGCCGAGGTGCTGGCGGCTTCGGCCTTGGGAGCGGCGTCACCGCCGTCGGCCGGCGTGGAGGGCGCCGCGGCGCCGGTCGAGCCACCACCCTTGAAATCGGTCGCGTACCAGCCCGAGCCCTTGAGCTGGAAACCGGCCGCAGTGACCTGCTTGGAGAAGCTCTCCGCTCCGCAGGCGGGGCAGGTGGTCAGCGGCGCGTCGGACAGCTTTTGCAGCACGTCCTTGGCGTGGCCACAGGCGCTGCAGCGGTAGGCATAGATCGGCATGGCGGGTCGGTCGAAGGCGAAAAGCCCGCCATTTTAAGGGACGGCTCAGGGATGCGGCTGCAGATGGTGGCTGACGTGGTCGTGGCGGTCAGCCAGCAACTGCGGCATCAGCGAGCCGACGACCATACCGGCCAGCGCCGCCAGCAGGCCGGCCAGCTGGCCGGGGAACCACTCGCCCCAGGTCGTCACCTGAGGGAAGAAGGCCACCCAGACCGCGATGCCCGCGAAGATGGAGAAGACGGCCCCCTGCGTCGTCGCGCGCTTCCAGTAGAGGCCGAAGACCAGCGGCACGAAGGCGGCGACCAGCGTGACCTGGTAGGCGGCGCTGACCAGGTCGTAGATGGACGTGCCCTGCAGCGCGATGGCGTAGGCCAGCACGGCAAAGGCGAAAACGACCAGCGTGACGCGCATCGCAACGAGCGACTGCTTGTCGCTCATGCCGGGGCGGATCTGCTTGAGGATGTTCTCGACAAAGCTGGTCGTCGGCGCCAGCAGCGTGGCCGACGACGTGCTCTTGATGGCCGACAGCAGCGCGCCGAAGAACAGGATCTGCATGAACAGCGGCATGTGGCCCATGACGAAGCTGGGCAGCACGCGCTGGTAGTCGTTCTGGGCCAGCTCCAGCGCCTTATCGCCCATGACGGCCACGGCGGCCAGCACGATGAACATCGGCACGAAGGCGAAGGCGATGTAGCTGAAGCCGCCGATCATGGCTCCGCGCTGGGCGGTCTTGGCGTCCTTGGCCGACATGACGCGCTGGAACACGTCCTGCTGCGGGATGGAACCCAGCATCATCGTCAGGCCCGAGCCAAAGAACATGGCCATCTCGGTGAACGTCGGATTGGGCAGGAAGCGGCTCAGGTCGCGCGTCTTGGCGAGATCAAGTACCTTGCCCGCGCCGCCGGCCAGGTCGGCCGCGAAGATGGCGATGACCCCCAGGCCGATGACCAGCACGATCATCTGGATGAAGTCCGTCCAGGCCACGGCCAGGAAACCGCCGATGACGACGTAGACCAGCACGGCCAGCAGGCCGACGATCATGCCGGTCTGCGGGCTCATCGCGCCGTCAGTCAGGATGTTGAACACCAGCCCCAGCGCCGTGACCTGCGCGGCCACCCAGCCCAGGTAGCTGAGGATGATGGCCAGCGAGCAGAAGATCTCGACGCCCTTGCCGAAGCGCTGGCGGTAGAAGTCGCCGATGGTCAGCAGGTTCATGCGGTACAGGCGCGCCGCGAAGAACGCCCCCACCAGCACCAGGCACAGCCCGGCGCCGAATGGGTCCTCGACGACGGCACCCAGGCCGCCCTGCACGAACTTGGCCGGCAGCCCCATGACCGTCTCGGCACCGAACCAGGTCGCGAACGTGGTCGTCACGACCATGATGAGCGGCAGGCTGCGGCCTGCAACGGCAAAGTCCGACGTGTTCTTGACACGCGTGCCGGCCCAGACGCCGATGCCCAGCGTCCCCATCAGGTAGAGCACGACGAAGACGATGAGCGTGGTGTTCATGGGCGAGGCAGGACGGGTTGGGCCGAAAAAAGTGGCGCGGATTATGAAGGTGGCGCGCCGGCCGCTGGCTCAGAAGCCGAGATTCAGAAAGCGCGCGGTCAGCCAGGCCAGCAGCACGCCCAGCGCAAAGCCAGCCGCCCCCCACAACAGGCCGGACAGCAGGCGGTTGGTGCTGCGCAATTCGCGTACCAGTGCCCGCATGTCGGCGTCGCCGCCGCGATGGGCCTGCTGCTTGAGCGCGTCGTGCAGCAGCCGCGGCAACTCGGGGATGAGCTGGGCAAAGCGCGGCGCCTCCTTCATCAGCTGCTTGTTCAGTGCGGGCCAGCCGACCTGCTCGTTCATCCAGCGCTCGAGGAAGGGCTTGGCCGTGGCCCACAGATCCAGCTCGGGGTCCAGTTGGCGACCGAGCCCCTCGACGTTGAGCAGCGTCTTCTGCAGCAGCACGAGCTGCGGCTGGATCTCGACGTTGAAGCGGCGCGAGGTCTGGAACAGCCGCATCAGCACCTGGCCCAGCGAGATGTCCTTCAGCGGCCGGTCGAAATGTGGTTCGCAGACCGCGCGCACGGCGCTTTCCAGCGCGTCGACGCGGGTCTCCGGCGGCACCCAGCCCGACGCGATGTGCAGTTCGGCGACGCGCTTGTAGTCACGCTGGAAGAAAGCGATGAAGTTCTGCGCCAGGTAGTCCTTGTCCACCTCGGTCAGCGTGCCGATGATGCCGAAGTCCAGCGCGATGTAGCGGCCGAAGGTCTCCGGCGCCAGGCTGACCTGGATGTTGCCGGGGTGCATGTCGGCGTGGAAGAAGCCGTCGCGGAACACCTGCGTGAAGAAGATGGTCACGCCATCGCGGGCCAGCTTCTTGATGTCGATGCCGGCCCCCTCCAACACGGCGCGCTGGGAGATGGGCACCCCCTTCATGCGCTCCATGACGATGACCTCGGGGCTGCACAGGTCCCAGTGCATCTCCGGCACCATGACGAGGCCCAGGCCGTCCATGTTGCGGCGCAGCTGGGCGGCGTTGGCAGCCTCCCGGACGAGGTCCAGCTCGTCGTGCAGGTACATGTCGAACTCGGCGACGACCTCGCGCGGCTTCAGGCGCCGGCCGTCCGCCGAGAAGCGCTCGATCCAGACGGCCACCTGGCGCATCAAGGCCAGGTCGTCGTCGATGACGTCCAGCATGCCGGGGCGCAGCACCTTGACGGCCACCTCACGGCCGTCCTTCAGCGTCGCGAAATGGACCTGCGCGATGCTGGCGCTGGCCACCGGCTCGGCGTCGAAGCTGGCGAACAGCTCCTCCAGCGGCCGGCCGAAAGCCCGCTCGACCAGCTCTCGCGACAACGCCGCCGGGAACGGAGGCACCCGGTCCTGCAGCTTGGCCAGCTCCAGTGCGACGTCGCCGGGCATCAGGTCGCGCCGCGTCGACAGCACCTGGCCGAACTTCACAAAGATGGGGCCCAGCCGCTCCAGAGCGAGGCGCAGACGCACGCCGCGGGGCTCCTGCCAGCGCCGGCCCAGCCGTGTGACGCGCCTCAGGACCTGGAAACGGCGGCGGCGCAGCCCCGACAGGGCCAGGTCATCAAGACCGAAGCGCCAGACCGTCCACAGGATGACCAGCAGCCGGGAGACAAACCTCATGCGCCGCTACCGGACATCTTGGGCGCGAAGCGCTCGGCCATGCCCGACAGCGTGCGCCGCAACGCGCGGCCGAACTGCGCCAGCTGGCGCGCCGGCAGCGGGCCGACGACGCCGGCCAGGTCGTCCTCGATGTCCCAGCGCAGGTTGTCCATCAACCAGTGCATCTCGCCGGCGAAGGCAACGTCCCCCTGCACGCTGACCGTCGGCGCCTCGCCGCTCAGCGCCCCGAGCGCCAGCCTGGCCGGGTTGGAGGCGTCGATCTCGATGCGCAGGCCGCCCGGGCCGGCGGCCGCGGCGTCAAGCCGCTCGAAGAGGCCGGCAGGTGTAACGCCGAGTATCAAATCCGGCGCCGCCGGCAGCAGCGACGGCCAACGCGCCAGGTTCACAACGAGGCTGCGCCCGGCCAGCGGCTGCAGACGCCGCGCTGCAATGGGCTCCCGCGAGACGACATGGTTGATGAGCAGCACCAGACGGTCCTGCAGAGCCGGCATCAGCAGCGGGGACAGCGAAGGAAAAGGCCAGGGGGCAGACATGCGCGGGATTGTAGGCAGCGGACCATGAACAAGGGACGCGCCCACATCGGCTGTCAAATTTGTTGGTACAGAATCCCGGTTCGCTTTTTGCAAGACCTTGCCTGTCAAGGCTACTGACCCTACCCGATGTTTGAGGATCGCAGCTACAAGAGGACGTTCTACAGCGCGCCCCAGTCGGTCGAATCGTTGATTGCCGCCTTCCTGGAGCCGGGCATCATCGTCGCGACCTTCCTGCTCGTGAACGGCCATTTCGAAGAGCAGGTCATGCGCCCGACGCTGACGCTGTGCTTGCTGATCTTCGCCCTCACCTTTCCTGGCCGCAACCGCTTCAGTGACCACCCGGCCAGTGCGCTGGTGGACGTCGTCTCCTCCTGGCTGGTGCTGCTGGGCATCCTGCTGCTGTGCGGCTACGCCACCACCAGCCTGCACTACTTCGACGACGAGGTGCTGATCTGGTGGGCCATCATCACGCCGGTCGCCCAGATCGCCGCGATCGAGATCGGCCGCCGCGTGCAGCGCTGGCGGGCGCGTGATCCGAGCGCGCGCCGCACGGCCGTCGTCGTCGGCGCGGGTGCGCTGGGTCACAAGGTCACCCGGGCGCTGCGCGACACGCAGGGCGTCATCTGCCTGGGCTACTTCGACGACCGCAATCGCGAGCGCCTGCATCCCGACGCCGGCGAGGAACTGCTAGGCCCGCTGTCCCGGCTCAGCGAGTTCGTCCGCGAGAAAGGCGTCCGCGAGGTCTACATCACGCTGCCGCTCGGTTCGCAGCCGCGCATCGTCGAACTGCTGGAACAGGTGCAGGGCACGACAGCCTCGCTGTTCTACGTGCCCGACGTGTTCGGCATCAGCATCATCCAGGGCCGCCTGCAGGACATCTCCGGCGTGCCGGTCGTCGGCATCTGCGAGACGCCCTTCACCGGTACCAACGAACTGATCAAACGCATCAGCGACGTGGTGCTGGCGTCCATCATCCTCGTGCTGATCTCGCCCATCCTGCTGATCCTCGCCATCGGCGTGAAGCTCAGCTCACCCGGCCCCGTCATCTTCAAGCAGCGCCGCAACGGCCTGGATGGCGAGGAGATCATCGTCTACAAGTTCCGCTCGATGCGCGCCCAGGACAACGGCGCCGTCGTCAAGCAGGCCACCAAGGGCGACTCGCGCATCACACCTTTCGGCGCCTTCATCCGCCGCACGTCGCTGGACGAACTGCCTCAGTTCATCAACGTGCTGCAGGGGCGCATGAGCATCGTGGGCCCGCGCCCGCATGCCGTCGCCCACAACGAGCAATACCGCCAGCTCATCAAAGCCTACATGGTGCGCCACAAGGTCAAGCCGGGCATCACCGGCTGGGCCCAGGTCAACGGCCTGCGCGGCGAGACCGACACCATCGACAAGATGGCCGCGCGCGTCGAATACGATCTGGAATACCTGCGCAACTGGTCGCTGGCCCTCGATCTGCAGATCATCCTGCGCACGGTGAGGCTGGTGGTGTTCGACCGTCATGCCTACTGAGATCCTTCACGACTTCGGCCGAATCCGGCTTGCTGCTCTAGCTGCTCTAGCTGCGTTGGCACTTCCGGCCCACGCCCAGACCGACGACACGACGCCCTTTTACGTCGGCGGTTCGTTGGGTGTCTCGCACGTCTCCAACATCTATCGGGTCTCAAACGCGCCCAACAGCGACACGGTCGTCAGCGCCGGCCTGCTGGGCGGCGTCGACACGCGCCTGGGCCGTCAGCACCTGACGCTGGACGGGTCGCTGCAAAACAACCGCTACGACACGAACCGCGAGCTGGACTACCGCTCGCACAGCCTTCGCGGCGCTTTGCACTGGGAGACGCTGGGCAATCTGTCCGGGGTGCTGAGCGCCAAATCCGATCAGTCCCTGGCCGACTTCAACATCGGCAACGGCGTCGCGCAGATCTTCAAGAAGAACATCGAGACCAACACCGAGTACCAGGCCATCGCCCGCCTGGGCGTTGCAACGCGCTACACGCTAGAAGCCGGCTGGGCACAACGCAGCCGGGACTTCACCGCCTGGCAATACGACCGATTCGTCTACCACCAAGGCACCAGTTCGCTGGGCGTTTACGCCACACCGGCCGGCAACGTCCGGCTGGGCTTGGTCGGCCGACACACCAACGGCCAGCACCCTCGCTTCCCTGATGGCCGGGGGCTGGAGCTCGTCGACGGCGAAATCCGACCGACCACGTCGCTCAATGAATACACCCGGGACGATCTCGACTTCACGACGAATTGGACGCTGGGCGGCCACACGTCGGTGAACACGCGCATCAGCCGTAGCAGGACCCGCAACCGCCTGGACCTGCTGCGCGATTTCAGCGGCACGACGGGCGCGCTCGGCTGGAGCTGGCAGCCAACGTCAAAGCTGCAATTCAACGCTCAGTACTCGCGTGATACAGGGCAGGAGAGCGTGGTGCGCTCGGCCGACCTGAACCGCGTCTACACGACCTGGCAACTGGACGGCAGCTACGCGCTGACCGGCAAGCTCAGCGTCAGCGCCAGGGCCAGCCGCACTCGCGCCACACGCAACAGCGAATCTGGAGTCGTGGTGCCAGATGCTCTCGACGACACCAAGGCCTACAACCTCAGCCTGCGCTGGGCGTTCTCGCGCGCGCTGAGCCTGGGCTGCCAGTACGACCACATCAGCCGCGACAACAGCGTGCCGGACTACGTCTATACCGCCAACAGCTACGGCTGCACCGGCCAAGCCATCTTCTACTGATGACCACCGTCCTGCTCACCGGCGCGGCCGGCTACATCGCCTCGCACACCTGGCTCGCGCTTCAGCACGCAGGCTATCGGGTCGTCGGCGTCGACAACTTCAGCAACAGCTCGCCGCGCGTGCTGGAACGCCTGGCCGAACTGGCGCCGGCACCCATCGAATTCGAACGCGGCGACGTGGGCGACGCGGCACAACTGAACGAAATCTTCGATCGCTACCGCCCCGCTGCCGTCGTGCACTTCGCTGCCTACAAGGCCGTCGGCGAGTCCGTCAGCCAGCCGCTGGCCTACTACCGCAACAACCTCGGCGGTCTCGTCAACACCTGCGAGACGATGAAGCGCCATGGCTGCGAGCGCATCGTCTTCAGCTCCAGCGCCACCGTCTACGGCTCGCCGGAGCGACTGCCTCTGCGGGAAGATGCCCCCACCTCCGCCACCAACCCGTACGGCGCCACCAAGCTGATGGGCGAGCAGATCCTGCGCGACCTCGGCATCGCCGACCCGGCCTGGCAGACGGCTTGCCTGCGTTACTTCAACCCGGTCGGCGCCCACGAGAGTGGTCGAATCGGCGAAGACCCACGCGGCACGCCGAACAACCTGATGCCCTATGTCGCCCAGGTGGCCGTGGGCCGGCGCGACAAGCTGTCTGTGTTCGGCAACGACTACCCGACGCCCGACGGCACCGGCGTGCGCGACTACATCCACGTGACCGACCTGGCCGAAGGCCATGTCGCCGCGCTGCGCCGCTTGCTGGATCAACCCGGCTCGCTGACCGTCAACCTCGGCACCGGCCAGGGCTACAGCGTGCTGGACCTCGTCCGTGCCTACGAGGCCGCCAGTGGCCGCAGCGTGCCCTACGAGATCGTCGCCCGCCGCCCAGGCGACATCGCCGCCTGCTGGGCCGACCCGGCGCTGGCTCGCGAGTTGCTTGGCTGGGAGGCCAAGTTGGACCTTTCCCGCATGTGCGAAGACAGCTGGTGCTGGCAGCACAACAATCCTCACGGTTTCGATTGAACTGAAAAGCGCTATGGCTTCCAAGACTCCCGTACTCCCCGTCATCATGGCCGGCGGCTCCGGCACGCGGCTGTGGCCGCTGTCGCGGGCGGGCTATCCCAAGCAATTCCTCGTGCTGTCGGGCAACGAAAGCCTGTTCCAGCTCGCCGCGCGGCGCTTGGCGGCCCTCGCCTCCGCCGAGTTCGAGCTGGCCGGCCCCTGCATCGTCGGCAACGACGAGCACCGTTTCCTCGTACTGGACCAGTTGCGCGAAACCAGGCAGGAGCCCAGCAGCGTGCTGCTGGAACCCACGGGGCGCAACACCGCGCCCGCGCTGACGTTGGCCGCACTGGCCGCGCTGGAAGGCGGCAGTGATCCCGTCCTCGTCGTCACGCCGGCCGACCAGACCGTCACGGACGGCGCCGCCTTCACGGCCGCGCTGCAGGACGCCATCCGCATCGCCGCCGAAGGCGGCATCACCATCCTCGGCATCACGCCCGACCGGCCCGAAACCGGCTATGGCTATATCCGCACCCAACTGGACGCCGGCGGCCTGGCCGTCGCGCAGTTCGTCGAGAAGCCCAGCCTCGAAACCGCCCAGCGCTACCTCGCCGAGGGGGACTATTACTGGAACAGCGGCATGTTCGTGCTGCGCGCCAGTGTCTGGGTCAAGGCGCTGGAACGCTTCCGTCCCGACATCCTGGAGGCCACCCGCGCCGCGTGGGCCGTACGCAAGACCGACGCCAAGTTCGTGCGCCCCGGCAAGGCGGAGTTCGCCGCCGTGCCGAGCGAGTCCGTGGACTACGCCGTCATGGAGCGCTGCCCAGGCACCGACATCCCGCTGCGCATGGTCGCGCTGGATGCCGGCTGGAACGACCTCGGCGCCTGGGAAGCCGTCTGGCAGGTCGCCGAGAAGGACGAGGCCGGCAACGCCTTCGTCGGTGACGCGCTGATCGCCGACAGCAGGAACACGCTGGTGCACGCCACCAGCCGCCTGGTCGGCGTCGTCGGCCTGACGGACATCGTCGTCGTCGAGACACCCGACGCCGTGCTCGTCAGCGACCGCGCCCGCAGCCAGGAGGTCAAGCAGATCGTCAACCGCCTCGGCGCCGAGCAGCGCGGCGAACAGGCCCTGCACCGCAAGGTGCACCGCCCCTGGGGCTGGTACGACAGCATCGACAACGGCCCGCGCCACCAGGTCAAGCGCATCATGGTCAAGCCAGGTGCGTCCCTGAGCCTGCAGATGCACCACCACCGCGCCGAGCACTGGATCGTCGTGTCGGGCACGGCTGAGATCGTCAACGGCGACAAGACCATCCTGCTGACCGAGAACCAGTCCACCTACATCCCGCTGGGCCAGACCCATCGCCTAGCCAACCCGGGCAAGGTGCCGCTGGAGATCATCGAGGTGCAGTCGGGCTCCTACCTGGGCGAGGACGACATCGTCCGCTTCGAGGACACCTACGGCAGGACGTGAGCCACCTGCCAACGAAATTGACAGGGAATTGAAATGACCATCCTCGTGACCGGCGGCGCCGGCTTCATCGGCAGCAACTTCGTGCTCGACTGGCTTAGCCAGAGCGACGAGCCCGTCATCAACCTCGACGCGCTGACCTACGCGGGCAACCGCGAGAACCTGGCCTCGCTGGACGGCGATGCCCGGCACATCTTCGTCCAGGGCGACATCTGCGACCGCGCACTGATCGACAGCCTGCTGGCCACCCATCAGCCACGCGCACTTGTCCACTTTGCCGCCGAGAGCCATGTGGACCGCTCCATCAGCGGCCCCGGCGCGTTCATGAAGACCAACGTCGACGGCACCTTCACGCTGCTGGAGGCCGCGCGCGCCTACTGGAGCGCGCTGGACGGCGAAGCCAAGGCGGGTTTCCGGTTTCACCATGTCTCCACCGACGAGGTCTACGGCTCGCTCAAGCCCAGCGACCCGCCCTTCGCCGAGACCAACCCCTACGAGCCCAACAGCCCCTACTCGGCCAGCAAGGCAGCCAGCGACCACCTCGTGCGCGCCTGGCACCACACCTACGGCCTGCCGGTCGTCACAACCAACTGCTCGAACAACTACGGGCCCTATCACTTCCCGGAGAAGCTGATCCCGCTGATGATCGTCAACGCGCTAGCGGGCAAGTCGCTGCCGGTCTACGGCGACGGCCAGCAGATCCGCGACTGGCTGTACGTGACCGACCATTGCAGCGGCATCCGCGCCGTGCTGGCCGGCGGCAGGCTCGGCGAGACCTACAACATCGGCGGCTGGAACGAGAAGGCCAACATCGACATCGTCAAGACGGTCTGCGCGCTGCTCGACGAGCTCAAGCCATCGGCCGATGGCCCCTACGCCCGCCTCATCACCTACGTGAAGGACCGTCCCGGCCACGACCGCCGCTACGCCATCGACGCCCGCAAGATCGAGCGTGAACTGGGATGGCGCCCGGCCGAGACCTTCGAAACCGGCATCCGCAAGACGGTGCAGTGGTACCTCGACCACCCCGAGTGGGTCGCCCGCGTGCAGAGCGGCGCCTACAAGGACTGGGTCTCCAAGCAGTACGCATGACCATGAAGATCCTGTTGCTCGGCAAGGGCGGCCAGGTCGGCTGGGAACTGCAACGCTCGCTGGCCGTGGCGGGCGACGTGGTGGCCCTGGACCACGACGATGGCGGCGACTTCACGCAGCCCGACCAGTTGCTGGCCCGCGTGCAGGCGCTGGCACCCCAGGTCATCGTCAATGCGGCTGCCCACACCGCCGTCGACAAGGCAGAAAGCGAGCCCGAGCTGGCCCGCCAGATCAATGCTGCCACGCCCGCGCTGCTGGCCATCGAGGCCAAGCGCCTGGGCGCGCTGCTGGTGCATTACTCGACCGACTACGTCTTCGACGGCAGCGGCCACCAAGCCCGCGACGAAGAGGCCCCCATCGCGCCGCTGAGCGTCTACGGCAGCACCAAGGCGGAGGGCGAGGACGCCATCCGTGCCAGCGGCTGCCAGCACCTGATCCTGCGCACCAGTTGGGTCTACGCGGCGCGGGGTGGCAACTTCGCCAAGACCATGCTGCGTCTGGCCGCCGAACGCGACCAGCTCAAGGTCATCGCCGACCAGATCGGTGCGCCCACCGGTGCCGAACTGCTGGCCGACCTGACGACCCACATGCTGCGCGCCGCGCGCGTGAATCCGGCGCTCACCGGCACTTACCACGCGGTCGCCGGCGGCGAAACGAACTGGCATGACTACGCCCGCTTCGTCATCGAGTTCGCACACGAGCGCGGCAAGACCATCAAGGTCGCACCCGACCAGATCCTGCCTATCCCGACCAGCGACTACCCCACGCCCGCCAAACGTCCGCTGAACTCGCGCTTGTCCACGACCAAGCTGCAGCAACGTTTCGGTCTGCGCCTGCCGCACTGGCAGCAAGGCGTGGAACGCATGCTGAATGAAATCCTCTGAGAGGTCTCCGATGAAAAACCGCAAGGGCATCATCCTCGCCGGCGGCTCCGGCACCCGACTGCATCCGGCCACGCTGGCGCTCAGCAAGCAGTTGCTGCCGGTCTACGACAAGCCCATGGTCTATTACCCGCTGAGCACACTGATGCTCGCGGGCATCCGCGACATCCTGCTCATCAGCACGCCGCAGGACACGCCGCGCTTCGAGGCGCTGCTGGGCGACGGCTCGCGCTGGGGCCTGAACATCAGCTACTGCGTGCAGCCCTCGCCCGACGGCCTGGCCCAGGCCTTCATCCTGGGCCGTGACTTCGTCGGCGGTGCCCCCAGTGCCCTCGTGCTGGGCGACAACATCTTCTACGGCCACGACTTCGCCGGCCTGCTCGACAGCGCCACCAGCCAGGCCACTGGCGCCAGCGTCTTTGCGTACCACGTGCACGACCCCGAGCGCTACGGCGTCGTCGAGTTCGACGCGGCCAAGCGCGCGCTGTCCATCGAAGAAAAGCCGAAGGTCCCCAAGAGCAACTACGCCGTCACGGGCCTGTACTTCTACGACGAGCAGGTCTGCGACATCGCCGCCAGCATCAAGCCCAGCGCACGGGGCGAGCTGGAGATCACCGACGTCAATGCCGAGTACCTGAAGCGGGGCCAGCTCAACGTCGAGATCATGGGTCGCGGCTACGCCTGGCTGGACACCGGCACGCACGACAGCCTGATGGAAGCCGGCCAGTTCATCGCCACGCTGGAGAAGCGCCAGGGCCTGAAGGTGGCCTGCCCGGAGGAAATCGCCTTCCGCTCGGGCTGGATCGATGCCGCCCAGCTCGAAGCCCTCGCCAAGCCGCTCGCGAAGAACGGCTACGGCCAGTACCTGCAGAAGCTGCTGACCGAGAAGGCCTTCTGATGTCGCTCCTGACGGTCACCCCCACCGCCCTGCCCGAGGTGCTCATCGTCGAGCCCAAGGTGTTCGGCGATGCGCGGGGCTTCTTCACCGAGAGCTGGAACGAGGCCCGTTTCAACGCAGCACTCGGGCAGGACATTCACTTCGTCCAGGACAACCACTCCCGCTCCTCGCGCGGCGTGCTGCGCGGCCTGCACTACCAGCTCGACCCGCATCCGCAGGGCAAGCTGGTGCGCTGCACCTCCGGCGCCGTGTTCGACGTGGCCGTGGACGTCAGGCGCTCCAGCGCCAACTTCGGCAAGTGGGTCGGCGTCGAACTGACCGCCGACAACCACCGCCAGCTGTGGATTCCGCCGGGCTTCGCCCACGGCTTCGTCGTCATCAGCGAGACGGCCGATTTCCTCTACAAGACCAGCGGCCGCTACGCGCCGGAATGCGAAGGCGCCGTGCGCTGGGACGACCCCGCCATCGGCATCGCTTGGCCACTGGACGGCATCACGCCGCAGCTGTCGGCCAAGGATGTGGCCGCGCCCCTCCTCGCGGACGCGAAAACGTTCGGCTGAGACGCGCCAAGCTCGCCGGCCACCGAGCCGCCAGTCAGCTGACCTGGCCCGGCAAGCCCGGGTCAGTCCCGCGCCATGTAGAGCAGGAAGAGGAGCATCGTCACCAGGCCAAGGGTCAGGTTGACGAGCTCGATCCACTGCGTCCTGCCGAGCCCGCCATCGCGACGCCGGGCACGCATCCAGTACAGGATCGGGGCTGCCGCCACGATGCAGGCCAGTCCCCATTGCCAGATCATTTGTTGAACACCCGGTAGAACGACAAAAGCGCCAGCGCGACCAGGATGATGCCCATCACCACACCGCCTGGCACGGTGATCGCCAGCGCCGTGCCCGCCAGCAGCGTCGACAAGGCCCGCATCAGGCTCAACGCCGCGGCACCGGCCAGGAATCCGGAACCAAAGTCGACCAGCCCCTCCGAGTACAGCTCGGAAAGCGCCAGGATCGCCATGTGGATGGCGAACGAGATCGCAAGACAGATCAGAATCGGCGCGCCGATACCGGCTGACAGCAAATACATGCCGACCACGATGATGCCAGCAGCCGCGAACACACCGCCATTGGACCCGCCCTCGATCAGATAGGCACCGGCGCCGGTCTGCACATCAAGCGCAATCAACCCGGCCACCGTCCAGCCCCCCAGGCTGATCGGCGCCTCGTGGACGCTGACCTCATAACCTGCGTCCAGATAGCTCTGCACCTTGGATTGCGTGTTGGCGCTGTGGCGCCACAGCTGGCTGGCGACGATACCGGGATTCGCCTGATAAACCGCTGGTGTGATCGTGAACACCTTCTGCCCCGCCTGAGCCGCGACACTGAGCGCCTTGACCGCGCTCACGCCCTCCAGGCAGTCTGGCAAGCCGGGTTTCGGTGCCATGCTGCCAGGCCGATTGCACTGTGCAGGATCGCTGAAGAACCGCTGCGGAATCTCATGTTCGAGCGCGCTCATGGATTGCCCACGCACACGGTTGAAGCGTATCCACTCCGCGGTGTCCGCATTGCGGCTGACCGACACGACGCGCTCGTGCGGCACGTCGATGTTCACTCCCGAGAAGCGAACCTGCCTCACCACGCCCCAGCTGTAGATCGGGTTGGCCACCGCATGGAAGAAGCCGTAGCTGAGGCCGGGCTTCTCAAGAATGTTGGCCTGTGTCTGGAAGAGACGACCTCGCGTCTCGACAGCGGCAAACCAACTCCAGATAGCAGCCGACAACATGTCGCCGGCCACCTGCTCGCCAGTCAATCCATTGAACGTGCCACCAGCCAACTGCGCTTCCACGGCGACCAGCCGCGATTTGACCCCATCAAGCTGTGCCGCGCCGATGCCCTGCAGGCTCAAACCGATGGCAGTCGCCTGACCTGCCGCGTGACTCTCAGCACGGCTCTCGTCCCAAGTGCCCATGTTGGACAAGCTGGTAAAGCCCGCCGTGCTGACCAGATCAGTCCCCATCGTGACGGCCTGGCTGCCCTGGGCCACGATCTGCCCGTCGAGCAGGATCTGAGGCTTCAGCCGGATCAGATAGGCAGGAAAGCTGGTCGGATATTCACCCGGCTGAATCGGGCTGCCGTCCGCGTGGGGCCTGGGCAGGTAGCTGCTCATCAGGTCCGCGTCGGCCTGTGTCGCCGGCACATACGTCAGCGTGAATCGCTTGCCGGCCAAGCGAGATGTCAATTCCTGATAGCTCAAGACCGCGGACGACTCGTCGCCAAGCCCGTCCTGGGCAAGGAACAACTGAATCCTGAATTGATGCTGAAAGCTCGCCGGCACCTGTGCGGTCTGCTGGCCACTCTGGACCACGGCATATGGAAGCGTGCCTGCGAGTATCTGGCTCACATCCTGCGGAATGACCCTAGCTCCGATCACATCCGCCACGGTGGCACTGCTTTTCTGGCCATCGACGTAGGCCTTGATGCGACCCTGGTAATCGTCCAGCTGCGTCTGCAGTGCGAGCAGGTTCGCGTTGCGGACCCACCCCTGCTGGGCGCTGACCTCGGCACCGGTCAGCAGCGAGTCGACCAAGGTCCGCGCCGCCAGCGGCACAGCGGAGCCGGACAAGTCCATGCCGCCGACCGACGTGTATTGCTTGTAGCTCGCATCCAGCGGCACCCAGGCGTTATGGGCACCATTCGGATTGACGTGCTGGCCGGCGGTCCCCTGCTTGGCGCCACGGGCCGGCAGCCAGTTCACATAGGCCTGCACCCAGACATGCTCCATGCGCACCTTGGCAACACGCCCGCCCTGGACGAGACCCCGGTTGGCGATACCGCCCTGCCCCAGCAACTGCTGCGCGGCCTCGATCTTGTTGACGCCCCCCACCCAGTTCTGCAGCTTGTCAGAATCCACCTCGATGGTGCCGTACTGGTAGCGCGCCGGGATCTTGGAAGCGCGCAGCAGGGCGATCTCCAGGCTGGCAATGTCGTGCGCATTGCCGCGCTTCTTGGCCAGCGTGTCGTCGGCGCTCTGCACCGCCCCCCAACTGGGCAGCCAGTCCAGGTTGTTGCGTACCCAGTTGTGAATGGCCAGCGGGTTGTTGCCCAGCTCAGCAGCCTTCGCCGTGATGGCCGGCGTCAGCTGCGTCTCGGGCGTCTGCGCCAGGTCGGCTTCGGTCGGGGCCTGACCGGGCTCAGGCATCACGTCGAAGTTGATCGGACCGATGTTGCCGGCGGCGGCCAGCATGACCTTGGGCTGGCCCCACAGGTTCTGGAACCACGCCGTCTTCGTGTCGGCGGGCTGACGGGTCGTCGGCTCCGGCGAACGCCAGGGCAGTTGTTTGGGATTGATCGGCACTGCTGGACGACTGGCCGGGAAGCGCTTGAAAAAATCGTCCAGATCAGCCAAGGCGCTGGCACGTGCCGCCTCGTCACCGTCCATCCAGACGCGTGAAGCACGTTCGAACTGTTCCGCACGCTGCTCGAAATCGCGCACTGCCGCATCGTGACGGGCCAGGATTTCGCCCGGCACACCCTTGGCCAGCAGCTCTCGCCGCGTCCCATCGAAATCTGCACGCACACTCGCACGCGACCGGCTCAGCACCTGGAGATGCTCGCGCAGACGGGCCTCGCCATCGGCCCGGCGCTCATCGGACAGCTTGTCGAGGTCGCTGCGCTCCGCCTGGATGCGGATGTCCGGTCCCACCGCACGGACTTCCATCTCGCGCTCGCCGGGCTTGCGCGGCGCGCGAGCCCGCTGGTCGGCATGCAGTGTGCGAACGAGATCCTGGGCCTGCTGGAAGTCGTACGTCAAACGCTCAGCCGGGCTACGGGCCCGCTCGGCCTTGGCCTGCTCGACCTTCTGATTGAGCGCGGCCAGCTGCTGCAGCTGACGCTGTGCCGCCGGGCTGGCAACAGGCTTGTCCTGCGCCAGCACGCTCAACGGACTCAGGGCGTTGAACACGAGCACGCCAATCAGTATGCGGCCGATGCCGTTGAGCATCGGGCGGTGCTTGCGGCCGGTCACGAAGAACGGGGCGGACATGAGGACTCCCAGGAAGATTCAGTGTTGTAGCGATCCGGCGGCATGCGACATCGGCCGGTGGAATCGACGGGATTCACCGGCCGGGCGCTGCATCACAGGGCGCAGCCGGCCTTGGTGCACTTGGCGGTACAAGCGCGCACATCGTTGATGGTGATGACCTTGTTGCCGTCGGGATCGCGCAGGTCCCCGGCCGGCACGGACTTGCCGATCGACTGGCGGATCAGTTCGAGGTCAGCGGTGTTCACCACGCCGTTGCCGTCCACATCGCACATCAATGCGCCGGTCAGCACGGCGGTGGCGTGGCCGAGGTGGAACTGCCAGCCCGAGCGCTGTGCGACGAGCAGGGCTTCCAGCGTGTCGCCCGCCAGACCATCGCCCGCGCTGGCCGCGAAGTTCCCCTGCGCCGTGCTGGACTGCGCCGGGTCCAGGCCCACGTCATCGTCCAGCTGCAGCAGCGTCTGTGCCGTGCGGCGGTTGCGCAGTTGCGCGCCGATATGCCAGCTCGGCAGCGCCACCGGGCAGGCATTGGCCACCTGGCGCCACACGTTGCCCGTCGCGGCAACGGACAGTGTGGACTGCGGCTGCGTGCCCTGGCGGATCTGGATGCTGCCACCCAGGCAAGCGAGCTGCGGGCACAGGCCGCGCTCGGCCCCCTGCAGCGCCTGGGCCGAGGCCAGCGCCGCGGCACGGGTGTCAGCCCCCTGGATCGACTGCAAAGCGCCCGCCGCCTGCAACCAGGCCCCCAGCGCCTCGTCATAACGCTGGGCGGCGCCCAGACCGCCAGCTTGCGTGATCGCCTGGACGGCCTGCGCCTTGGCGGCCACGTCGGCATCGCCAGCCACGTTGATCGCTTCGGCCAGCGTCAGCGCCTGCCCGGCCAGCTCCTCCGGCGTCCGGGCATGCACGCTGTACTGCGCGGCAGTGCTCTGCGTGCCCGACGTCACGTGGACATCCACGTTCAGGTCACCAGCCTGCGTCGGCTTGGCGCGCAGCACCAGCGTCTGCGTCTGGCCAGCGGCCAGGCTGACCGCCCAGCTGCCGACCTGACCGGGCAACAGCTCCAGGCCCGGCGGCACCGTGGCCTGCACCTGCGCCGTGGCCAGCTGCGCCCCGGCATTGCTGACGACGATGGCCAGCGCCAGCGGTGCGCCGACAGGCGCGGTGTCACCACCATTGCGGGCGACATCCAGCACGCGGCCGACCAGCGCCTGGCGAGTCGCATCGCTCGTTTCCAGCATGCGCGCCAGCTCGAAGCCGACCAGCACGCCATGGCCCTCGCCAAACGAGGCGGTGGCGAGCGCCGGGGCGCTCGCGTCCTGCGCGAAGCTGGCCTGCAGCTGCGCACCGGACAAGGTGAAGCGCATTGGCCGGCCCAGCGCCGCCAGCGTGCCGGCAGGGAACTCGGCCGTGCCGCTGAACGTGATGGTCTGGTCGGCCTGGCTCAGGCTGCCCGCCGCCTGCACGCCCAGCACCGGGTACAGCAGGTGATCGCGGGCATCGACACTGCCATCGACGACGAGGCCGTCGCCGCGGCGCACGGCCTCGACGAGCTCCCTCACGACGTCGTCGCTGAGCTTGCCGCTGCCGCCGGAGATCCAGTAGGTGTTGTAGAGGCCGCAGCGCAGTTCAGTCTCGAACTCGGCACGCGTCGTGACCACCTTGGCGACGAGGCCGAGGTTGCCCAGCACTTTGGCGAGCGCGGTGCCGCGGCGTACCGCGCAGTTGGCCTCCCCGCCGGACACCGGCTGCCCCAGCACGCCGCCGTCGGACCCCGGCGGGCAGCTCACGAGCGCCAGCACGCGAGCCTCCCGCTGCGGCGCCACACTGACCTGGACCGGCTGGGCCGTGACCGTCGCGTTGTCCTGCGCCAGCGTGACGACGCGGTTGCCGACCTGCGCACTCAGCACGGCGACGACCTGCGTGCCCGACGGCACGCCGACGGTCCAGTTCACCGCTCCGGCGAAGCTCGCCTGCGTGGCCAGGTTTTGCACCGTCACGGGCAGGCTGGCCAACAAACGGGCAGAACTCGGGTCGACGATGTTGATGGTCAGGGGCAAGCCGGCCAGCGCCGCGTTGCCCTGGTTGAGCACGTCGAACGCGATGGACGCGGCGCCGCCCTCGAACACCGGCTTGGGCGCCAGCGTGAGATGGCCGGACAAGCCAGCACCGGTGCTGGCGCTGGACGTCACGGCAAACGGCTTGGTGACCTGGGCGAGCACGGCGCCGGTGGCGTCCAACACCGTCAAGCGGGCCTGGTAGCTACCGGCAGCAGCGCCGGCGAGCGCCACGCTGTAGCCCTGCTCTCGCTGCCCGCCGGCTGCCAGCTCGTCCAGCGTGGCCGTGGCCGTCCAGCGCGTGCTGCCGTCGGGGTTGAGCACGGCGGTGAGCAGGTTCAGACCCTGCCAGGCCTGGTTGACGGCCTGGTTGCTCACGCGATCCAACAGCCGCACGGTGTCGTTCGGGCCATAACTTCCCTGGTCCAGTTGCAGCGTGGCCGACAACGAAGGCACGCCGGGCGTGTCGCCCCCGCCCTGGATGGTGAAGCTCGCCTGCGCCGTCGCGACGAAGCGATCGGCGGCATCGAAGAGGCGGGCTTCCACCCGGTAGACGCCGGCGTAGCTTGCCCCCGTGTTCCAGACCGCGGCCGCGGTGCCGGAGGCTCCCGCCGCCATGGCCGCGACCTCGACGCGTGGCAGCGTGGCCAGCACCGTCCCGTCCGAGGCCAGGATGCGGAACTCGACGCTCGCAGCGACGGAACCCGCACCTAGGTTGCTGACCTGGCTGCTGATCAGGACCGGCGCGTTGGCACCGTAGGTGGGTTTGTCGGTGCCGACGCTATGCCCCAGGAACGCCGAGACCTTGACCTCGGGGATGATCACGGGCGCCACGACCGGATCACCGCCCTCGCTGTTGCGGAAGGTCAGCGATGCGCTCAACGAGGCCTGGCGGCTCTCGCCGAGTTGCATGCCCGCCATCAGCAGGTCGAACTGGATGTCCCGGCCGGAGGACGTCACGCCGACGAGGTGCCAGGTGTGATCGGCCGATCCGTCGCCGTTGGTGACGCTTGCAGTCGGCGCGATCGTCGGGTTGGACATCGTCACGTTGGGCGCGAAGCTCAGCTTCAGGTCGGTGTCGAGGCCGCCGATCCGGTCCAGCGCGATGGGCAGCCAGATCTCCACCCACGTGGTCGCGGCCAGGTGCGTGGACAGGATGCCGTTCTCGCTCAGCCAGGAGCCGTCCGCCTGCTGACGCGACAGCAGGTACAGGATGGCGTTCTGGATGACCGGATCGCTGGGGCTGGGTTGCAGGTAGTCCAGTGCATAGCCGACCTGGGCGGTGACGAGCGAGTCGCTGCCCCAGCCCGGGTAGGCACCCCAGCCGCCGTCGCTGTGCTGGCTGGAACGCAGCGAGGCCGCGATGGATTCCATCTTGGCCTGCAGCGCCGCGGCCCGGGGCGTGTCCGCGAAGAACTGCTTGGCACTGCCCAGGCCGATCAGCCGGTGCGCCAGGTCGGGGGCGTAGTTCGTGTCGATGTTGCCGTCCAGCAGCAGCCAGTCGCTCGCCTTGGTGATGGCGGCGGTGTAGGCCGCGACGCGCGCGGCGGCGTCGATGCTGCGCGGCTTCAGGCGGGTGAGCGTGCTGCCACCGTCGCCCGTCACGATGCTGCCGTCCGGCAGCGCCGCAATGCCATGCGCCACGCCGAAGCCCAGCCGGTCGGCTGCCCACTGCTGGTTGTAGAGGAAGGTGCCGTTGGACGTGCCGATCAGCCAGCCGCCGTGCCACGCCTGGATGTTGCGCGGGTTGCCGTTCAGCCAGGTGGCCAGTGTGTCGGTCGTGCCGTCCATGCGGATGCGGTGCACGTTGCGCGAGTTATAGCTGAGCACGATCAGGCTGCCGTCGCTGTCCACCTGAATGCCGTAGGCGCCATCCAGCGGACTACCGGCGAAGAACTGCGAGGCGCTGCCGGCCGGCGTGATGCGCGTGATGACGTTGGTGTTGTAGTTGGTCACGTACAGGTCGCCGCTTGGCGCGATCGCGATGCCGGTCGTGTTGGGCACGGCGGCGAGCGTCGAGACGGTGCCGTCCGGCGCCCGCTTCATGACGCCGGGACCGGTGCCCACATAGATCGTGCCGTCAGCGGCGACCGCCAGGCCCTGCGGGTAGGTGAGGCCCGACATCAGCGTCTGCACCGTGCCGTCCGCAGCGAAGGCCTGCACCGTGCCCGCGAAGTAGTTGGCCACAAGGGTGCGCCCCGCCCCGTCCGCGGCGAGGTTGTAGTTGCCGCTCATGCCATTGCCACCGATCCAGGTGGAGGCGTCATAGGCCGTCGGGCTTGGCACGCGCGACAGCACCGCCGAGGTCTCCATCAGGCTCTTCAGGTTGAAGGCGGTGTTCGTGTTCTGGATCGACCACAGACGGCTGCCCGAGTAGTCCGCACTCCAGGCACCCGATGCCTCCTGGTTGCCCACGAGGTAGTCCGCCACGGCGGACAGCGCCGACGCGAGGTTGTCCTTGTCGTGCCAGGAATTCAGCGCCCAGGCGCCGAGCATGGTCTGCGTGCGCTGGAACTCCGGGTGGCTGGCGTACACCGCCCCCGTACTCTGGCGGTAGGTGGACAGCGCGTTGAACAGCAGGTTGCGCTGCTTCTCGTCGGGCGTCGTAAGGCGGCGGGTCAGCTCGCCACCGACCAGCGCCTGCGTCACGACGTGGCAGCCGAGGCACTGGTTGTTGCGCACCCAGGTGGTGGCCTGCAGGTCGTTGTAGGCCACGCTGCGCTGGATCGCGCTCTTGATCGGCGCCGCCAGCGGGTCGGAGATGGTGCCGTTGGCGATGTCCTGACCCGACACGCTGACCTTGCCGCGCACCATCTGGTCGCCGGCGCCGACGACGCCCTTGTCCACGGTGTACACCGCGCTGGCCGCATCACCCACGTAGACCTTGCCCAGGACCTGCCCCTGGTCCGGCGCGTCAGGCGCCGACACGACCAGGCGGAAGTTGCCCGCTGCGGCCGGCGTCCAGGCGCCGAAGCTGAGCTTCTGCAAGCCGTTGACGGCCAGCACCGGCCCCGCCACGTCGAGCTGGGCGGCGCGCACGGAGGTCTTGTCGTCGATGACCTCGACGCGGTAGGTCCGCGCGGGCATCTCGATGTTGCCGACGTTCTGGAGGATGGCCGACAGCTGCGTCGAGACGCCGAGGCCCGCCCGCATCACGGACGGCAGCGCGGACGCCGCGCCGATCAGCTTGCCCTGGCCGACGATGGTCAAGCCTTCGCTGCGCGTGGCCATGACGCGGCCACCGGGCGCATCTCGCGTCATCGTGCCGGCCTGCACCACCAGGCCCTGCATCTGGTAGCCCCCCGGCGGGAACAGGCCGGAGTTCCACTTCAGCACCACCGTCTGGCGGCTGCCGGCCGCCAGCGTCACGCTGCCCAGCGGTGTGACGCCATCGGCCACGTAGGCCGCGCCCTGGCCGACGACCTTGTCCGACGCATCCACCACCTGGCTGCGAACCACCACGTCCTGCGCAGCGTCGCCGGTGTTGGCCAGCACCGCGGTCAGCGTCACGACTTCGCCCGGGCCCACAGAGGATGGGGCCAGCTGCAGGTCGGACAGGTCCACGGCCGCCGCCGGCATGGGTGCCAGCACGAAGTCCTGCGTGATCGCGTTGGGCCGCTCCGTCTGGAGCTGCCACCCCTGCGTCACATAACCCTCGGCCGAAGCGCGCAGGTTGAAGGTCGTGCCCGTCAGCCACTGCAAGGTGTAGCTGCCGTCGGCACCGGTTTTCACGGAGACGCCGTTGACCACCTCCACCAGGGCGCCGACGACCGCCCGGCCGGTGCTCGCATTCGTCACGTGGCCGCTGACAGTGGTGCTGGTGCGCTGGGCCGTCAGGCGGATGACGCCCGCATCGGTGATGCTGCCCGCCGACACGACGAAGCTGCCGGTCACGACGTCGTAGCCGAGCTGCTCGATGCGCAGCACGTAGCTGCCTGCGGCGAGCTTGATGTCGAAGTCGCCGCTCGCGCCGGAAACGCCGGCCGAGGCCCCATTGAGGACGACGGCCACACCGGGCAACGGCAGGCCGGTACCGGCGGCAAGCACCCGGCCGGTGAAGCGGCCCGAGGGATCGGGCGATGTCGCATCGGACGCGGCCAGCGCCGGTGAGAAGGTCAGCGTGTCGCCGGCCGCGAGGGTGGCCGCGCCGCCCACGCTCTGGTAACCCGCACGGGCGGCCGAGACCGTCACGGCGCCCGCCGGCACGCCGGAGAACTCGTACAGCCCCTGCGCGTCGGTCACGCGACTCGCCGACAGCGAGCCACCGACGCTCACGGTCACGCCGGCCAGCGGCTGCCCATTCGCCAGCGCCGTCACGCGGCCCTTGATGACACCCGAGGTGCTCAACTGGCTCAGGCTCACCGAACCCAGATCGATGCGCTGCCCCAGACCCAGCGTCCATGTGCGGCTGGCACCGCTGAAGCCGGCCTTGGCGAACGCCAGCGCGTAGTCGCCCGCGGGCAGTTGCGTCAGCGAGAAGCTACCGTCGGCGCCTGTGGTGGCTGACGCACTCGACGCCCCGGTGAGCGCGAGCTGCACGCCGGCGAGCGGGCCGCCCGTGGCGGGGTTGACGACGACGCCGAAGACCGACGACAGCGGCGGTGTCGTCGGCAGGCCCGAGCTCGGATCGGGGTTCTGGCCAGGGTCCGACCCACCCGGCACGGCCAGCGGGTCGGCGGCGAGCGCGCGCAGCACGACGGCGGTCAGAAAGGGGTCGCCCAGCCAACTGCCATCCCCCTGTTGCCGCGTGGTCAGAAAGGCGCGCGCATTGACACGCGCATTGGCGTCCGCCCCGAGCAGCGTCAGCGCATTGAGCGACTGCGCGGTGAGGTAGATACTGTCCGACCAGCCACCGTTGACCTGCTGTGCACCGAGCAACCAGCGCACCAGCTGCCGCGAGACGTTGAGCGAATTCAGGTCGCCGGCCGCGTACTGCAGCCCGGCAACGGCCATGGCGGAGTACTGGACGCGCAGCGCGGTGGAGTCGTCCTGCACGCCACCGTCGCTCGCCTGACGGGCGGTCACGTACGCCAGCACGGCACTGCGGCTGGCGGGACTGACGGCGGCCTGCGCCTGCAGGCCGATCAGGCTGTCTGCCACCTGGCCCTGCAGGCCGTCGAACGGGGCGAAGCCGCCATCGACGGTGCGGCGCGACGACAGCAGCGATTGCACATCTGTGGAGGCCGTGCCGGCCGCCTGCAGCCCCAGCAGCCGACGCGCCAGCACCTCGGTCGGATCGTCCGCCGTCGCCTGCGACAGGCGCGCCGTGAGTGCCGACGGCACGGTCGCCGGGCCAGCGAGCAAGGCCAGCGTATTCGCCACTTCGGGCTGCACCTGGAAGACCAGCGCGATCGACGACGACTCGCCAGCGATGCTGCCGTCAGGCAAGACCTGGCTCTGCAGCCATGCCAGGCCCTTCGTCACTTCCGGGCTCACGGCCGCATGCGCAATCGACGCGCACAGCGTCAACAGCACCGACAGTCTCACGAGCACGGCCGAGGCGCGCCTGAATCCCATGGCTCTCTCCCAGGCGCCCCCGGCAGCGCCTGGAGGTCGCGTCAATTTGCTTGCTTGGTTCTTGGCGAGAAGCGCCCGCATGTGGTGCGCCAGTTCGCGGCGCGGCGGATTGTGAACAGAACAGCCCGGCTCTCCTTCCCCCTAACACACACCCCCTAACTTCCTGTTGCGCTGCCCCTCGTTCACGGGGAGTGGCACCCGTCAGGCGACCCGCAGAATGCGCCCGCCCCCATGGCACCGCCCTCGACCGACCACCCGCCAACATGAAAAAACTCATCGCCACCTGCATCGCCCTGACGCTGGGCCTGGCCATATCCATTGCCCAGGCGGGCGTCGTCGTCACGTTTTCGCCAGCGGCGCAGCACGTCGATGTCGGCAACGCCGTGCAGGTGGAGGTTCGGATCAGCGGACTCGGCGCTGAGGTGCTGTCCGGCTTCGACCTCAATTTCTTCTACGACGCCGCCATCCTGCAGTTCCAGTCAGTGGACACCAAGGGCGCGGCAGACGGGCTCAATGCGTCCAGCGGCTTCGCACCGCAGATCGCGGTCGACAGCACGACCAACGGCAACATGGGCATCCAGGGCTATGCGACGGCCGACGATGCGGCACTGTCCGCCGGCCAGGCCGACGCCTTCACGCTGTTCCGCTTCGACCTGATCGGCGTTACCGACGGCATGACCTCGTTCACGCTCGGCAGCGACCCCGACTACGAGCGCAACTTCGTCGGCCTGGATTTCCAGACGCTGCCCGACGTCACGGTGCTGGGGGCCTGCGTTGCCGTCGGCAACGGCACATGCGGCGCCGCCCAACTGCCCGAACCCGGCACCGCCGGCCTCGCGTTGGCGGCGCTCGCCATGGGTCTCGTCCATCGGCGTCGGGGTCGCTTCACGGCCTGAGCTCGCCGCGCGGCAGACCACAAAAAAGGGCGTCACCCGCAGGTGACGCCCTTCGTCTTGAATGACTTCGGCGCCTCAGCCGCGGCCGATGCCGTTGTACTCGATGCCCAGCGTCTTCATCAGCCTGGGGTCGTACAGGTTACGGCCGTCGAACACGACCGGGGCCTTCAGAGCGGCCTTGATGGCGTCGAAGTCCGGCGTACGGAACTCCTTCCACTCGGTCACGATCAGCAACGCGTCCGCGCCCTGCAGCGCGGCCTCGGCGCGGTCGACGAGCGCCACGTCGTCACGCGGGCCCAGCACGCGGGCCGTCTCAGACATCGACACCGGGTCGTAGGCCGCGACCGTTGCACCAAGTTTGGTCAGCTCGTCGATGATGACCAGCGACGGCGCCTCGCGCATGTCGTCGGTGTTGGGCTTGAAGGCCAGGCCCCAGATCGCAAAACGACGGCCCTTGAGGTCGCCGCCGAAGCGCGCGACGACCTTGTCGACCAGCACACGCTTCTGGCGCTCGTTGGCCTCTTCCACGGCCGTCAGCACCTTCAGCGGGATCTCGTTGTCGGCGGCGGCCTTGACGAGTGCTTTCACGTCCTTGGGGAAGCAGGAGCCTCCATAGCCGGCGCCGGCGTACAGGAACTGGTAGCCGATGCGCGGGTCGGAGCCGATGCCACGGCGCACCAGTTCGATGTCGGCACCGACCTTCTCGGCCAGCAACGCCAGCTCGTTCATGAAGCTGATACGCGTGGCCAGCATCGCGTTGGCGGCGTACTTCGTGAACTCGGCACTGCGCACGTCCATGACCAGCATGCGGTCCTGCGTGCGGTTGAACGGTGCGTACAGCGCACGCATCAGCAGCGTGGCCTGTTCGTCATCGGAGCCGACGATGATGCGGTCCGGCTTCATGAAGTCCTCGACCGCGGCGCCTTCCTTCAGGAACTCGGGGTTGGAGACCACGGCGTAGGCCATGTCGCCCAGGCCGCGCTTGACCAGTTCTTCCTTGATCGCCGCGCGCACCTTGTCGGCCGTGCCGACCGGCACCGTGCTCTTGTCGACGATGACCTTGTAGTCCGTCATGCGCTGGCCGATGGAGCGTGCCGCGGCGACCACGTACTGCAGGTCTGCCGAGCCGTCTTCGTCGGGCGGCGTGCCCACGCCGATGAAGAGCAGCGTGCCGTGCTGCACGGCCATGTCGACGTCCGTCGTGAACTGCAGCCGCCCCGCCGCGACGTTGCGGCGCACCACTTCCAGCAGGCCGGGCTCGTGGATGGGGATCTCACCGCCGTTGAGGACGCGGATCTTCTCGGGATTCACGTCCAGGCAGACGACGTGGTTGCCCATCTCGGCCAGGCAAGCGCCCGTGACCAGCCCGACGTAGCCGGTACCGATGGCGGTGACTTTCATTCGTTGTCCTCGTTCAAAGAGAGTTCATGCTTTTGTAACGCAGGCGCGTGACAGCGCCATGGAACTCAAACCTTGTAATAGTCCCGATACCAGGCCACGAAGCGCTGGACGCCTTCCGGCACCGGCATCGCCGGGCGGAAGCCCGTCCAGGCAGCGAGTTCCTCCACGTCCGCGTGCGTGGCCGGCACGTCGCCGTCCTGCAGCGGCATGAAGTTCTTGACCGCCTCGCGCCCCACGGCCTGCTCGATGGCTTCGATGAAGCTCATCAGCTGGATGGGGGCGTGGTTGCCGATGTTGAACACGCGGTAGGGGGCGCTCGAGCGCGCCGGGTCTGCCTTGGCGGGGTCGTAGTCGGGGTCGGCCGTGGCCGTGCGGTCCAGCACGCGCACGACACCCTCGGCGATGTCGTCGATGTAGGTGAAGTCGCGGATCATCTGGCCGTGGTTGAACACGTTGATGGGCCGTCCTTCGATGATGGCCTTCGTGAACAGGAACAGCGCCATGTCCGGCCGCCCCCACGGGCCATAGACCGTGAAGAAGCGCAGCCCCGTCGTCGGCAACCCAAAAAGGTGCGAGTAGGTGTGCGCCATCAGCTCGTTGGCCTTCTTCGTCGCGGCGTAGAGGCTGATGGGATGGTCGACGCTGTGGTGCTCCGAGAACGGCATCAGCGTGTTGCCGCCGTACACGCTGGAGCTGGACGCATAGGCCAGGTGCTGCACGCCGGTGTGGCGGCAGCCCTCCAGGATGTTGGTGAAGCCGACGATGTTGCTATCAATGTAGGCGTGCGGGTTCTCGATGGAATAGCGCACCCCGGCCTGCGCGGCCAGGTGCACGACGCGGTCGAAGCGCTGCTCGGCGAACAGCTTGGCCATGCCTTCGCGGTCGGCGACGTCCATCTTCACGAAGCTGAAGGCAGCCTTCGACGTCAGGCGTGCCAGCCGGTCATGCTTGAGCTGCGGGCTGTAGTAGTCGTTCAGGTTGTCCAGGCCCACCACCTGGTCGCCACGCGCCAAAAGGATCTGGCTGACATGCATGCCGATGAAGCCGGCGGCGCCGGTGACGAGTACCTTCACGATGGATCCCTATGCTGCCCAAGAAGCGGTCGCGCATTGTCCTACACGAGCAAAATTCACCAATCACTCATGCATGGTGGGAGAGGCGCCTCGGATGCCGCGTGTCCTCGTGTAACCGCTATCGACGGCGTGATGACATTCACGCGCGCCGCCCGGCAACGGGTTTCATCGCCCGGATCAACCACCTACATTGAGCTCGTGGGCTAACCGCCCAATCAGTCGCCTCGCCCCAGTGTGGCGCACATCGCAGTTCTACGTGCTCCATCACCCTATGCGTCTCCTACCCAACCTCCTGCGTCCGGTCCTGCTCGCGCTCTCGACCGCACTCGTGCTCACCGCCTGCGGCGGTGGTAGTGACACCGGACTTGCATCGAATGCCAATGCGGTCCAGGCCAGCGCTCAACCCACACTGCGGGTGATCCAGGCAGCGCCCGGCACTGCGAGCGATAGCACCACACCGACATTGACACTGCGGGCATACGCCGACCTGGCGGGCGACGTGGGCGCAATGGTGTCGGTACGCGTGGACGGCGTCGTGACCGACAGCGTGGAAGTGCGCGCCACCCAGCCCACCGACTACCACCTGGCCGTGCCCACGCTCAAGCCCGGCAGCCAGCTCGACGTGGTCTACACCAACGACGCCGTCGTCAACGGCGTGGACCGCAACCTGCACGTGCAGCAGATCAGCACCGCCGACACCGCCGTGCTGCCCACCGCCTCCATCGTCACCTTCGACGCCGGCAACGGCGACGCCGCCTTCGACGGTCTCAACGTCCGCGCCGGCCTGGGCGACCTCTACAACGGCGGCGCCCTGCGCCTGACCTGGCCCGCCCCCAACCTCACCAACCGCCTCACCGTGCGCGCCAGCGCCACCCCTGCCGGCGGCACCGGTGCCCAGATGATCGTCCGTGTCGACGGCACCGTCGTCGGCACCGTCGAGGTCACCGCCACCTCTCCCACCGACTACACCTTCGCCGCCCCGCCCCTGTCCGTGGACAGCCGCGTCGATGTCGCCTTCGCCAACGCCGGCACCGTCGACGGCGTCGCCCGCAGCCTGCGCGTGCTCTACCTGATGTCCGGCACCACCGTGCTGCAGCCCAGCGCCGGCGCCATGTTCCTCGACGCCGGCAGCGGCCTGGCCGCCTACGACGGCGTCAACTTCCAGTCCACCTCGCAGAACCTGCTCACCGCCAACGGTGCGCTGCGTGGTCGCTGGCCTGCCGCCAACATGACCGACACCCTGACCCTGCGGGCCAGCGCCCGCCTGGCGGGCAACGTCGGCCCCATCGTGCAGGTGCTGGTCGATGGCGTCCTCATCGGCACCGTCGAGATCCGCGCCACCACACCCACCGACATCACCCTGGCCACGCTGCCCATGAAGCCCGGCCAGCTCGTGCAGGTCGTGTACACCAACCCCGCCGACGGCCGCGACCTGCAGTTGGCCTACGCCATGGCCGGCAAGACCGTGCTGCTGGCATCCAACAACACCCTCAGCGCTGCCTGGCCCGACGTCAACCTCACCGACTCGCTCATCGTACGTGCCCGCGGCACCCTGGCCAACGGCACCGGTCCCGTCATGCAGGTCCTCGTCGACGGCATCCTCGTGGGCAGCGTCCCGGTCAACTCCACCGACAACGCCGACTACCGCTTCGCCGTGCCGCCCATGACCGCCGGCCGCAAGCTCGACATCGCCTACAGCAACGATGCCGCCAACGGCGGCGACCGCGACCTCTTCATCGCCTACGCCACCACCCGCAACACCGTCTGGCTGCCCGGCGCCGCAGGCAACACTTACGACCGTGGCAGCGGCGCGGCCGCCTTCGACGGCGTCGATGTCATCGCCGGCACCGGCGACATGTACTGGAGCGGTGCTCTGCGCTCTACCTGGCCCGCTCCCAACATCACCAGCACCGTCACCGTGCGCGCCAGTGCCGTGTCGGCCGGGGGTGTCGGGGCACTGATGACGCTGTGGGTCGACGGCGTGGCTGTCAGTGCCGCCGAGGTCACCAGCACCACGCCCACCGACTTCGTCATGCCCACCACGGCCATCAAGCCCGGCAGCAAGGTCGTCGCCGCCTTCTCCAACCCCGCCACCGTCGGCGGCGTCACCCGCCAGCTCAACGTCCAGTACCTCATCGCTGGCTCCACCTTCGTCACCCCCTCCACCTCCGGTGCCACCTACACCGCCGGCACCCTCTCCGCCACCTGGCCTGCCGCCAACATCACGGGCGCGTTGACACTGCGGGCATACGCCGACCTGGCGGGCGACGTGGGCGCAATGGTGTCGGTACGCGTGGACGGCGTCGTGACCGACAGCGTGGAAGTGCGCGCCACCCAGCCCACCGACTACCACCTGGCCGTGCCCACGCTCAAGCCCGGCAGCCAGCTCGACGTGGTCTACACCAACGACGCCGTCGTCAACGGCGTGGACCGCAACCTGCACGTGCAGCAGATCAGCACCGCCGACACCGCCGTGCTGCCCACCGCCTCCATCGTCACCTTCGACGCCGGCAACGGCGACGCCGCCTTCGACGGTCTCAACGTCCGCGCCGGCCTGGGCGACCTCTACAACGGCGGCGCCCTGCGCCTGACCTGGCCCGCCCCCAACCTCACCAACCGCCTCACCGTGCGCGCCAGCGCCACCCCTGCCGGCGGCACCGGTGCCCAGATGATCGTCCGTGTCGACGGCACCGTCGTCGGCACCGTCGAGGTCACCGCCACCTCTCCCACCGACTACACCTTCGCCGCCCCGCCCCTGTCCGTGGACAGCCGCGTCGATGTCGCCTTCGCCAACGCCGGCACCGTCGACGGCGTCGCCCGCAGCCTGCGCGTGCTCTACCTGATGTCCGGCACCACCGTGCTGCAGCCCAGCGCCGGCGCCATGTTCCTCGACGCCGGCAGCGGCCTGGCCGCCTACGACGGCGTCAACTTCCAGTCCACCTCGCAGAACCTGCTCACCGCCAACGGTGCGCTGCGTGGTCGCTGGCCTGCCGCCAACATGACCGACACCCTGACCCTGCGGGCCAGCGCCCGCCTGGCGGGCAACGTCGGCCCCATCGTGCAGGTGCTGGTCGATGGCGTCCTCATCGGCACCGTCGAGATCCGCGCCACCACACCCACCGACATCACCCTGGCCACGCTGCCCATGAAGCCCGGCCAGCTCGTGCAGGTCGTGTACACCAACCCCGCCGACGGCCGCGACCTGCAGTTGGCCTACGCCATGGCCGGCAAGACCGTGCTGCTGGCATCCAACAACACCCTCAGCGCTGCCTGGCCCGACGTCAACCTCACCGACTCGCTCATCGTACGTGCCCGCGGCACCCTGGCCAACGGCACCGGTCCCGTCATGCAGGTCCTCGTCGACGGCATCCTCGTGGGCAGCGTCCCGGTCAACTCCACCGACAACGCCGACTACCGCTTCGCCGTGCCGCCCATGACCGCCGGCCGCAAGCTCGACATCGCCTACAGCAACGATGCCGCCAACGGCGGCGACCGCGACCTCTTCATCGCCTACGCCACCACCCGCAACACCGTCTGGCTGCCCGGCGCCGCAGGCAACACTTACGACCGTGGCAGCGGCGCGGCCGCCTTCGACGGCGTCGATGTCATCGCCGGCACCGGCGACATGTACTGGAGCGGTGCTCTGCGCTCTACCTGGCCCGCTCCCAACATCACCAGCACCGTCACCGTGCGCGCCAGTGCCGTGTCGGCCGGGGGTGTCGGGGCACTGATGACGCTGTGGGTCGACGGCGTGGCTGTCAGTGCCGCCGAGGTCACCAGCACCACGCCCACCGACTTCGTCATGCCCACCACGGCCATCAAGCCCGGCAGCAAGGTCGTCGCCGCCTTCTCCAACCCCGCCACCGTCGGCGGCGTCACCCGCCAGCTCAACGTCCAGTACCTCATCGCCGGCTCCACCTTCGTCACCCCCTCCACCTCCGGTGCCACCTACACCGCCGGCACCCTCTCCGCCACCTGGCCTGCCGCCAACATCACCGACGCCCTCACCGTGCGCGCCTACGCCGACCTCGCCGGTGGCGTGGGCGCCATCATGCAGGTGCGCGTGGATGGCGTCATCGTCGGCAGCGTCGAGGTGCGCGCCACCACCCCAACCGACTACCGCTTCGCTGTACCCAAGCTGTCGGCCGGCAGCCGCATCGACATCGTCTACACCAACGACGCCACGGTCGGCAGCGCTGATCGCAATCTCTACGTGCAGTACCTTCGCACCAGCGATTCCACGCTCTTCCCGTTTGCCAACAGCGTCGTGTTCGACGCCGGCTCGGGCGAGGACGCCGTCGACGGTGCCGGCACCAGTGCCAGCAGCGGCGGCATGTACGGCAACGGCGCCCTGCGCTTCACCGTGCCCGTCGCCTCGACCGCGCCGACGACAGCCCAGTACGACGCCTCGCGCCTGCTGCAGCAGGCCAGCTTCGGCCCCACGCTCTCGGAGATCGACCGTGTCGTCCGCATGGGCCAATCGGCCTGGATCGACGAACAGCTGGCGCTGCCCTTCACCCCCGACATGGTGGCCGCCGTGCAGTCGCGCTACGACCTGGGCGACGCCTACCGCCCGGGCGGCGCCAACTACACGCCCACCTGGGTGGGCCAGCGATTCTGGGCCTCCGCCGCCAACAGCCCCGACCAGCTCCGCAGGCGCATGGGCTTCGCGCTCCATCAGATCCTGATGGTGTCTCAGGCCGACTCCAACCTCTACTACCACGCCCGCGCCTACGCCCAGTACGTCGACACACTCAACCGCAACGCGCTGGGCAACTTCCGGGACCTGCTGGAACAGATCACGCTCAGCCCGGCCATGGGCATCTATCTCTCGCACATGCGCAACCGCCCCGAGGATGGCGCGTCCGGTCGCATGCCTGACGAGAACTTCGCCCGCGAAGTGATGCAGCTGTTCACCATCGGCCTCTACGAGCTGAACACCGACGGCAGCCTCAGGCTCAACGGCAGCGGCCAACCCATCGAGACCTACACCAACGACGACGTGATGGCCCTGTCCAAGGTCTTCACCGGATGGAGCTGGGCATTCCCGGATAGCCAGCTCACCGAGAAGAACTTCCGCTACGGCAACCCAGACCTCAGCGCAGCCGCCGACCAGCGCATCGACATCCAGCCCATGAAGGCCTACCCCGGCCTGCACTCCACCAGCGAAAAGCGCCTGTTCAACGGCAAGGCCAACGCCGTGCTGCTGCCCGGCGGCGGCACGGCGCAGGCCGACCTGAAGTTGGCCCTGGACGCCCTCTTCAATCACCCGAACGTTGCCCCCTTCATCAGTCGGCAGCTCATCCAGCACCTCGTCAACTGCAGCCCCAGCAGTGCGTATGTCGGCCGCGTGGCCGCGGTGTTCAACAACAACGGCAAGGGCGTGCGCGGCGACCTCGCCGCCGTGGCGCGCGCCATCCTGACCGACAGCGAGGCCAGCAGCCCGCCGTCCAGCAGCATCGGCATGCTGCGCGAGCCGGTGGTGCGCGTTGCGCACTGGATGCGCAGCTTCCAGGCCACCTCCGTGAGCGGCCAGTACGCCATCGACATGGACCTCAACGTACTCGGCCAGCGCCAGCTCTACGCCGGCTCCGTCTTCGGCTACTTCCGGCCCGGCTACGTACCGCCCAACACCGTGTTCTCCGCGGACGGCACCACGGTACCCGTCATGCAGATCGTCAGCGAATCCACCACGGCGCAGTGGGTGAACCTTGCCGAGCGCATGGCCGGCAATGGCCTGGGCTGGAGCGGCACGCAAAGCGACGTGGTCGCCCAGATCCAGCCGCTGGCAGACCTGATCGGCACCGGCCAGGTCAGCGCCGCAATCGACCGCCTCAACCTGCTGCTGTACGCCGGCCGTATGAGCAGCACCCTCAAGCAGGACCTGATGGACTCCATCGTCAGCGTCAGCGGTGCCGACGCCTCGAGCAACCTCAACCGCGCCCGCGTCGCCCTGCTGCTGGCGCTGGCTTCACCCGAATACATGGTGCAACGATGACCCGCTTCACCCACACGGACACCTCCCGCCGCAGCTTCCTCCGCGCCATGGGCGGCCTGGCCGCCAGCGCAGCCATCCCCCAGCGCAGCCTGCCCCTGGTGGGCAGCCTGGCCGGGCTGGCGGCGCTCGCCAGCCAAAGCAGCCAGGCGGCGACCACTACCGGCTACAAGGCCATCGTGTGCCTGTACATGAACGGCGGCAGCGACACCCACAACTGGGTCGTGCCCACCGACGCGTCCGGCTACGCCGAATACGCCAATGCGCGCGCTGAAATGGCCTGGGCAGCCAACCGCCTGCAGGGCATCACGGTCACCAACCAGGGCAGCGGCCGCGGCTTCGGCATGCCGCTGGAACTGGCACCGCTGCGCGACTGCTACACCGCAGGCCAGGCCGCCATCCTTGCCAACGTGGGCACGCTGACGCGCCCCATCACCAAGACCGACTACCTCGCGGGCATTGGGCTTCCTGCCAAGCTCTTCTCACACAACGACCAGGCCGCCACCTGGCAGAGCCTGGCCCCGGAAGGTGCACCCTCCGGCTGGGGAGGCCGCATGGGCGACATCCTCATGGCCGCCAACACCCAGCCCGTGTTCACCGCCGTCTCGACCAGCGGAAACGCCGTGTTCTTGTCCGGCAGCACCGTGGGCCAATATCAGGTCGGCCAGGAAGGGCCCGTGGTGGCCAACACCATGACCAACGCCAGCACCTTCGGGTCGGCCAGCGTCGGCAACACGTTGCGGCGCCAGTACGCGGCCACCACCACCGACCGGTTGCAGAACGAATACGCCCGCGTCATGCAGCGCGGACTCAGCGCCAACGCCACCCTGCTGACGGCCCTCGCTGGCGTGAACGTCCCGGCCATCCCCACCACACCCATCGCCCAGGTCAACGCCGCCGCCACCACGCTGAACCAACTGAGCCTGCCGCGGCAACTGCGCATGGTGCTGCAGATCATTGCCGCCAACCAGACGCTGGGCATGCGGCGCCAGGTGTTCATGGTCCAGATGAGCGGCTTCGACACGCACAACAACCAGATGCGCGATCAGCCCGTACAGATGGCCCAGGTCGCGCAGTCCATCAGCTACTTCATGAGCGCGCTGACCAGCCTGGGCCTGCAGAACAACGTCACCCTGTTCACCGCCTCCGATTTCGGTCGCACCCTGCTCAGCAACGGCGATGGCAGCGACCACGGCTGGGGCAGTCACCACTTCGTCGTGGGCGGCGCCGTGCGGGGGGGACAGATGTACGGCGACTTCCCCGCCACCTCACTGGGCAACGCCAACGACGCCGGCTCCGGCCGCCTCATCCCCGGCATGGGGGTGACGCAACTGGCAAGCAGCCTTGCGGGCTGGATGGGCCTGACCGCTACCGAGCAGCAAATCGTGCTGCCCAATTTGGTGAACTTCACCCCTGGCCCAAGCTTGTTCGGCTGACCGCCGACCATCCGTTTCGCAGCACCTCGGCAGCCCACCGGCGACGCGCCGCAACACCGCTCGCGTGGTCGTCGATTCGTGGCTCAGGCGAGGATTGAAAGCATGTGTCAGCGGGCGTTAAGGGGATGCGCAAACGGCAGGCACACACTCCAAAATCCGCCCCAAGCCGTTGGACTTCTCCGCGCGGATCGAGACCCCTGATGCATACGCCTGCCTGCCCCCCCAGCCGTCCTTTCCTTTCCCCACTCACCGCAACGCTGGCCGCTGTCGCGCTCTGCATCAGTTGCGGAGGCTTCAGCAACGCCAACGCCGGCACCGCAGACGTCACCACGACAGCAGCGCAGTCCGGCGAATCCTTGTCAGGTCAGACGCCACCGTCGAGCATTGATCGGTTGAAAGCTGCAATCGACGACATGGCTTTACCGCACGAATTGAAGCCCGCTGGAGGTCCATCGACAGGCTGGGGGGTCGCTCCGCTGATCATCATGGGAACCGAGCCTTACAGCCATTCGATTCCGAGCAATTGGGTCGGCACCCGCCATGCTCAGTGGAAATCAATATTGACCTGGTTCGTCATTTACGAGGGCGCCGGAGGAAATCAAGCCAGCAATTCAGCCGTTGAAATAAACGGCATCGAGCTTTGGTACCTATCAACTAAAGACAAAATCTGGAAGGAAATCCAGTCCGGCAGGTACCCGCAATGGCATGGAGACTACGACCTCAAAGCGGTGACAGCCACCACTCAGTCGCTGAACTACAAGTCCGTGTCCAAGGTTGTTGCAACTTTCGCACCGACCTCAAAAAACATCATCCACGGGGGGCTTAATCAGACAAACACGCCCTGGAATGATTTCACCGACACCGACGATATCAGCGCACTCTTTGCAACCGTCAGACACCGACTCGTACTAAAAGACCCGAACGGCGAAGACGACAGAGGCGCAGCCAACTACACGGTTCAAGCGGGCATCGACTACTACCCTTACGTTGGCGCGAAAGTCAAGGATCTGGGCGCCACCTACATGCCCGGCGCCGGCGTCGGTAGATTCATTAAAGTAAAAACCTCTTGGCAGTACTCAACCGTACTCATCAAATCCAAGGGGGTCACCAATCAATACTTGCTTTCACTGCCCCCCCCAGCGCTCGAATTCTGACTTCCGAGCCCGGCACCGAATCTGGCATTGAAATCCGCCGCCAGCAATTTGTTGGCATAGCCACTAATGTGGTCACCATCAAAAAGCAGCGGCCTGTGGCTATCAACAGAGCCACAAACATCGCCGGCGCAGAAAGCCGGCAGCGGGTCCCAAATTTCCAGACCTGGCACGGCCGCTGCAAGTTGGCCAAGCCGACGCATTCCAACTGAGCGCCGTGCTTCAGCCTCGGCACGCGAAACTATCAGCCCTGGGTGACAGACGGGATTGCTCTGATTGAACCAGTCAAAGCACCGATACGGCGGCGACTTCAGCGCCGGCTTGGGCGCCTCCACCACCACGCGCACCCCGCTATCGACAACCGGCTTCAGAAAATAGGCGGCCTCGCGGGTCACGACAGCATCATCTGCGTCATCCACGAACTTGCTCACTGCCGCCTTGCCTCGGGTGATATCAGGATATCTGGCAACGCGCAGCCCCGGCAAAAACAGCACATCGCCGGGCTTGGCTTTCCCACGAATCTCCGACAGTACGCTTTTGACAAACTGCTGGCACTCGGCAGGCTCAGCCTCAATGCGGCGGCGAAGATTGAAAAATCCACAACCGGGAATCCCGTACAAATAAACCGTTGCCCCGGTCTCGCGCGCATACAAATCGAGCATGGCGACATACGCCCTGCCATGGGAGTCGCCAGCCACAAAGAGTGATTTGGTGGTGGTTGTGCACCCTTGCGGCTTGAAAATCAGCAAACGCCCGGCGCCAAACCCAGCCTCAGCGCGCGCAGCGGTGCAATGCGTCGTGTCGCTCGGCCACGAGCCATCCCAGCGCCAATATAACGGATCGCTGGTGACGCTTATCGAAATGACAGGGCGAGCGATTGCCACGCCAACCGCACCTGCAAAGCAGATTCCCACACCCGACAAAGCTGTCGCGACCAGTGCGCTGCGTCGATATCCGGACAGGCCTTTTAACTGCCTTACCGGGGATTCGACGAATCTGAAGGACAGGTAGGCGAGCACAAAGCTCAGTGCGAGCGCAATCAGCGACTCACTCGGGCGCTCCATGCCCGAAGTCCATCGACCAAACACGATGACCGGCCAATGCCACAAATACAAGGAATAAGAAAGCTTGCCGGTGGCAGTCATTGGCCGCAGGCTCAACATCCGAGGAATTAAACCCTCAGGGCGAGCCAGAATCACCAAGATCAACGCCGCAACAGCCACCACCGGCATCAGTGCACCTGGCCAGGGAAACCTGCCTGAATCAGTAAAGATCAGCGCGCAGCACAGCGCAGCCATCGCACAAACAGCGACTAGGTCCGCAAACCACGCCGGAGCCAGCCTGAAGACGCCGAGCAGTTGCTCCCGAAAGAAAAACAAACCCACACCGACACCGAGTTCCCAAAACCTCGCGGGAAGTAGGTAGAAGGAAAATACCGGCTGGCTTGCATAAATAATAGCCGCGCCGAGCGACGCAGCTACTGCAGTTACAAGGAACAGTTTCGCCAGCCTCCGGCGACCAGCCAACCACATGAAATACACAAATGGGAAGACAAGATAAAACTGCTCCTCAATGGCAAGCGACCACGTATGAGTGAACGGATTCAGCTCGGAGCCAGCCGACCAGTAATCATTGCTGCCGGCCGCCAAAACGACGTTGCTGATGCCCCAAAACGCTGCCAACCCCGTCTTTGTATTTATTTCCGTCAACCTACCGTCCGGCAAGACAGGAACAATGCAGGCCATGACAGCCATCGTCACCAGCAGACAGCCGACGAGTGCCGGCGCAATCCGGATCAGGCGGCGTGCATAGAAAGCCAACAAGAATTCCCGAAAGCTGGTCGCCGGCAGCCCGGCAGCAGCCGAAGCCACGACATATCCGGATATGACAAAAAATACGTCGACACCAACAAACCCACCCGGCAACCACCCTCCCAAATGAAAGAACAGAACGGAGAGGACAGCAATCGCACGCAAACCATCAATGGCGGGAACGTAGTGCGCATCACGATTCTTATTCATACCTTGTCCCAAAAAAATCACTACGCCACAACAAACCAATTTTCAGGCCTCACACGCCACGCCTATTTGATAGCCGTCGCTGATTGGCTCAGGGCGCGACCTGTGCGACCTCTCGGTCGCGCAGGTCACCTCTCCCTTTCCCGTTCCCTGAGTGAAAGCGCTCGCTTCTCTATCAGGTGCCAGGAGGCAATCGCCGCGATCAAGGTAAACGAAAACGAGGCGCCCACCACTTCCCATGAAGAGGATGCGCCGTTTGCAACGACAAATTGCTGGATCGGGAAGGCATATATATATATATGCCGTACGAGTAGTCGCCCACACCGTTGAATTTTCTGATTACCCCTGCTGGCAAATACGCAAGGCACAGCAAGGCATACGGCAGGATGAATATATATACAAGCCAAAAGACTTTCGTACCGAGCAGCAGCGATCCGACCAGCAGTGCAAGCAAGGCCACCAAGGCCCACCTACTTAGCACCACCCTGTCTGCAATCAGCCGCAGCAGTGCGCCCAACAAGAACACAGCAAGCAGCGCCGCAAATCTATTTGGCTGCCCGGCCAGCATGCTGCCGATGGCCCAAACAAGTGTCACAGCGCAGGCCAACATCACAACCGTTTTGAACGCTGCTGCGGCAACACCTCGCTTCCAGACGGCAATCAACCAAAGCCCCAGCACGATCAAATACGCCCTCAATTCGAACGGGAGCGTCCACAGCGAGCCATTGACGGCGCCATTGAAGGGATTACCGGCAAAGGCGCCCGGCAGTTGGAACTCTGCGCCGATCACCATCACGGCGTTCCTAAGCAAGTATTTCCAGGTCTCGTAAGCCGAGAAGAATCGACCCGCAGATTCGGTAGAAGCAAATATGCCGACCGCCACCACAGACAGCAGCAGCGCGGTCCAGAGGCCGGGGTATATGCGCAGCGCGCGCGCCAACAGGAAGTCGCGAATGCTTCGGCTGGCCAGCAAACTGCCAGTTACCAAAAAGCCGCTGGCGCAAAAGAAAATATCGACGGCGACGCCACCCATGCTCATGCCAAGCGTCTTGCGCCATGGCTCGGCTCCAGGGTCGCCGGTATGGAGGGCGAAGCTGTGGGACACCAACACCATGGTGGCCGCGATGAAGCGGATCAGGTTCAGATTGTTGTCACGGCTACGAATGACCTCACTCAGCCGAACGTTGGACCTGATGCTCAACCCGGCACTCATGACCGCGCGGCGCTGCCAGTGACAGCCTCTGGCGCAAAGCCGAGCAGCAGTTGCTCGTACTGAGCAAGGATACTTTCCCACGTGAGCCCGTTCTCGAACCGAGCGACGCTGGCCTGCTGCATCTGCGCCAGTTGTTCGGATGCGGCCATTAGTTCGTCCAGCAGTGCCGAGAAACCGTCAGCCGTCGAGAAATAGCGCGCGCCATCTCCGGCGACCCAGCGGTTGAACCGGTTGTCGTGGGCAATGACGGCATTGCCGGCCCCCAGTGCCTCAACCAGTGACGGATTGGTGCCGCCCACCTGGTGGCCGTGCACATAGGCCGCGCTGTGGAAGCGCAGCGCCTGCACGACCGGCTTGTCATAGATCGCGCCCAGGAAGCGCACCTCCGGGCCCGCTGCCGCCTTGACGGCGCGGTGGTAGGCATTACCGTCGTTGTAGTTGCCCAGCACCACGAGCTGCATGCCGCGCGAGCGCCTGGAGAAGCCGCTCACCACCTCCAGAATGGAATTCTCGGGCTCCGGGCGTGCCACCAGCGTGAGGTAGCGACCGGGCTCCAGGCCCAGCGCACGGACGGCCGTGTCGGGCATGTGCACCACGCGGTCAGCTCCATAGGCAATGGTCGTGATCTTGTCGGGCCGCACGCGCGAGCTGAGGTGGACCTTGATCTCCGGGTGGTCGGCCACGAGGTGGTTGCCCAGCCAGCAGCCGGCCCAGTCGTTCATCCAGAACCAGGTCTTGGCCACCGGCCCCCACTTGGCGCGGGACCATTCGATGCCGTCCATGTTGATGACGTTGGGCACGCCCTTCAGCCGCAGCAGCGCGCAGAACACGGCCGTGTTGTAGCCGAGCGTGAGGCAAAGGTCGCGGTGCCGGCTGGCATGCAGCGTGGCCTGCCAGTCGAACACGATGGTGCTCTTCGGGCCTTGCCCCTGCACGGGGATGTGCACGCGCTCCACGCCTTCCCAGCTGTCCTCGAAGACGGGGCCGGTGCCCTCGTCCTGGCAGTAGACGATGACGCGCCAGCCGCGTGCCACAAGGTAGAGCGCCAGTTGCTCGGCAAAGGTTTCAAAGCCGCCATGGGCGGCGGGCACGCCACGCGTGCCGAGGATGCGAAGGGTCTTGGATTTCATGATGAGCTCACGCCCAGTTCGGCATAGAGGGACAGGGTGGCTTCGACATAGCGGTCGCGGCTGAAGCGGCTGGCCACGATCTCGCGAGCCGCCTTGCCCATGTCTTCGAGCCGGGCTTCCGGCAGTGCGGCCACCTGGCGCAGGCGGTCGGCCAGCGCGGCGACGTTGCCGCTCCCGAAGACCCAGCCGTTGACGCCCTCCTCGATCATTTCGGGGATGCCGCCGATGCGCGCACCGATGGCCGGCTTGCCGAGCGCAAAGCACTCCAGCAGGCTCATGGGGGCGTTCTCGTACCACTCCGACGGCAGCACCACGGCGCGGGCACCGCGGATCAGGTCCCACAGCGCGGCGCCGCCCTGGTAGCCGAGGAACTCGGCGCCACCGCCCAGTTCAGCCCCCAGCGCCCGCAACGCCGCGTCCTCCGGGCCCGTGCCGGCCAGCTTCAGTGCGACACCCGCCTGCGCGGCCGCCCGCAGCAGCGTGCCGACGCCCTTCTCCGGGGCGAGCCGCCCGAAGTACAGGAAGTAGCCGCCAGGCGTGAACTGCGGCTCAAAGCGGCTCGCGTCGACGTAGTTCGGGATGTAGGCGAACTTCTCCCGCGGCCAGCCCCACTCCACAAACTTCTCCATGAAGAAGCGGCTGGGCACCACGACCTTGGACAGGTGGCGCTGGTAGGTGTTGAGCATGCGGTGCAGTCCGCTCTCGGCCGCCACGACGGCACTGGCCGCCAGCGAGCCCCGCACGCAGCGATGCTTGATGACGTTGAGCACCGAGCCGTCCTTGCAGCGCTCGCAGATGCCCGTGTCGTTGAGCATCTTGTAGGCCGGGCAGGCGATCTTGAGGTCGTGAGCGGTCATCACCGTCGGCACGCCGGCCTTGCTCAGCGTGGACAGGATGGACGGCGACTGGTGGTGATAAATGCAATGCAGGTGCGCGATGTCCGGCTTGAAGTCGTCAAGCAGCCGTCGCAGCTTGCGCTGGGCCTCGAAGGAATACACCACCTTGGCGGCCATGACGAGCTTCTGCGCGGCAGAGTAAGCGTGGCCGAACTCCAGCTCGTCGATGAAGTACTTGGACCAGGGCGTGGGGTAGTTCTTCGGGTGATGCATCGAGAAGAACGCGTTCTCCCACCCCAGCTCTTCCATCAGGCCGGCATGGTCCAGGTAGACGGCGTCGGAGCCCCCTCGTCGGTAGTGATAGCTGTTGACGCTGAGCAGTCTCGTCATCTCAGTCCTTGGCCAAATGGTCTGCAACTTTGCTGGCGATGTCCGGCCACTGCGCGTGGGCGCCCGCGTGGCGCACGCCTTCGGCATAGGCCGGCTGCTGGGTACGGATTTGCTGGATGGCGGCGGTCAACTCGTCCACCAGCCGCGCGCCCGGGTCGATCAACTGGCCCGCGCCAGCGGGCACCTGTTCCGGGAAGTCCCCTACCGACGTGGCCACCATGGGCCGCTCGAAGGCCAGCGCCAGCTTGAGCACGCCGCTGGTCGTGCCCTCCAGGTAGGGCAAGGCCACCAGGTCGGAGGCGGCGAAGAAGTTCTCCACCTCCTCAAACGGCACACGGCTGGCGCGCAGCACGACGTTGGGCTGGGCGCCGGCCAGCGCCAGCGCATCACCAAAGGCCTTGCCGTGGGGCGTCATGTAGTCGGCGCCGGCGATCAGGAACTTGATGTGCCGATCCGCAGCCAGCCGGCGTGCGGCGGCCAGGAACTCCATCAAGCCCTTGCGCGGCTCCAGGTTGCCGAAGAACAGCACGACGAAGTCGTCGTCGGCGAGGCCGCCGATCTTGCGACGGGCCTGCTCGCGACTGACACCGGTCAGCTTGAAAACGTCGTAGATGCCGTGCGGCACGACGAGCACGGGGCGGCTGATGCCCAGCTCGGCCAGCTCGCTGCGGGCCCGGTCCGAGTGGGCGATGACACGGTCGAAGGAACGGTAGTAGAAGCCGTAGCTGAACCGGCTCCAGGGCCTGGGGTAATGCGGCAGCACGTCGTGCACGGTGATGGCAGCGCGCTGGCCGAAGCACCGGAGCAGCCGCATCCACAGGCCGTCCAGGAACGCAAACTTGAGCGGCCCCTGAAGCACGATCCAGTCTGGCCGGCGCCGCAGCACATGGGCCAGGAACCTGGGGATGTCCAGCGGGTAGTGGCGTGAGCGCCGGAACAGGCGGAAGACACCGAAGCCCATCGCGTCGAAACGGCTGGGCAGCGACGTGGCAGTCACGACCGAAGCGTCGTGCCGCGCCGCCAGCGCGCGGGCCAGCGAGACAGCGTAATCGGCGAGACCGGAATCCCCGGTGAAGCTGACGACTTCGATCTTCATGTGCGGGCCCTGCGGGTCGGGCCTGCCGAGGTATCAGACCGGCGGCTGGTCAATGGGTAGCTCCCGTTTTTCGGATGAGGCCGTGCCATGTGGCGCGCAGGACGGTGGCAATGCGCCGCCCCTCTTCTCGCCGCAAGCACATGCCCATTGCTTCGCGCAGGTTGCGCAGAACGGCCAGGACCAACAACCCAGGCAGGTGCGAGCCGTAGAACAGAATCAGGTTTCGTGCCAGGTAGTACTCCGACAACAATGACCGCCGGCTGAGCGTGGCCGTGCCGATGGAGGCGCCCTCCTTGTGCAGCACGAGGCTGGACTCGGCCATGCCCAGGCGCCAGGCCGGCCGCGCGCGGTGCGCCCAGTCGATCTCCTCGAAGTACAGGAAGAAGTGCTCGGAGAACAGGCCCACGCTGCGCATCAGCTCGGCACGCACCAGCATGGAGGCGCCAGCCACGTAGTCGAGCCGGGCCTGGGATAAGGCCTTGAAGTCCGCCGTCTCGATGTCCTGCCCATTGCCGATCTGCTCGCCCCGGGCGCGTTTGTAGAAGTAAGTGGCGCCGCCGAAGGCTTGAATGGTGTTCGGGTGCGAGGCGTACAGCAGGATGGAGCCCACCATGCCGAGCCGGGGGTCCTGCCGGGCCCGTTCGACCAGCGCCGTCAGCGAGTCGGGCTTGACCAGCGTGTCGTTGTTCAACACCCAGGCGAACTCCACGCCGTGGCGCAAAGCCAGGCGCAGCCCGACGTTGTTGCCCTTGGCGAATCCGCCGTTCTCGCCGGCCTGGACGAGCCAGACGGACCGCGGTGTCGCGGCAGGGATCGCAGGGCCTTCGGTGTCGGCTCGGGTCAGCACCTGCCAGTGCGGGTCCAGCCCGAAAGCGGCCAGCTGGGATGCGGCCGTCTTCAGCGTGTCCCAGGAGCCATCCGTCGACGCGTTGTCGACCACGATGACGTAGAAGTCGTCGCCGTCCAAGGCGCCGAGGCTCTCCAGGCAGGGCAAGGTATCACGCGCACCGTTCCAGTTCAGCAGGACGATGGCGGTGGCCGGCGCCTGGCCATCAGCGGCCGTATGGGGCATGAGACAGCTGCTTTCTCGGAATGGCGCCAACCACCAGGGCCGCAATGACGAAGGCAAACACGAGGTTGTAGGGAATGCTCAGGATCAACCTGACGGCCAGCAGGCCGATCAGCGCCGCCATGCCTGCGATGAGGAACGGCTGTTCGGGCCCCTCCTCTTCCGTGATCCGCTTGAAGGCCATCCAGGCCGGCAGGATGAAGATCGCGATGAAGATCAACAGCGCCGGCACACCGGCGTCGATGCCGACGTTCAGCAGATAGTTGTCAAGCGTGAGTATTCCGCCGGAGCCGTACACACCAGCTTCCAACGCGGCCCTGCCAAAACCTTTGCCGAAGAACGGTGAGTCCAGCATGGCCGGAATGCCGTCTTTCAACATCTGCACGCGTGCCGACGAACTCGATGCCTCGGTGGCCGTGCGGCCCAGCAGCAGGTTTTGCAGCAGCGGGACGGCCATGGCCGCGAACGCAGCCATGGACAGCATGACGAAAAGCCGCGTGGCAATCGCCGTGGTGATCTTTCTCGTGCCACGCGCCCGCACCACCGTGGCCAGCGTGACCGCGGCCACCACGACCGCCAGCGAAACAAAGGCGATGCGGGAGCCGCTCAGCAACGCGGCAGCGCAACTGGCCAGGAAGACGGCGAAGCCGGCCAGCCGCACCAGTGCCAAGCGGCCATTGAGCGCGAGCCCGAACGAGAAGGCCGCCACGACCGCAGCGAACTCGGCCAGCATCAACGGGTGCTCGAAGGTGGCCTGCGCGCGGAAGACGCCATCGCGCAGACGGGACATCGTCAGCGCGGTCGCCAGCTCGCCTGCATCGTTGGATACGGGCGCGAAACGAAGCAACGGGTTGGTGCCGGAAATCCTCTCGTAGACGGCGAACGCAAGCACCGCCAGGCTCAGCAGGCAGACGAACCGGACGAAGAGCTGTCGGGACCCTTCGTCGCGCATCAGGAAAAGCACGAAGAAGAAAGGGATGTAGTAGTAGACCCACTCCCAGGCCACGGCAAGAAACGACAAGACCGGGGCCTGCGATTCGAATGCGCTGACGAAGCGCAGCAGCCCATAGAGCGCAACCGCCCAGCACATCCACTTGGCACCGGGCGCCAGCGTCTGCCAGCCCCGGCTGAGGACCGGGCGAGCCATGCACTGATAGAAGAACATCAGCACCGACAACCCGAAGACGATCTTGCGCAGGTCGATGGACGGCAGGCCGCCGACGCGAATGGCCATGTACGACGGCCACAGGGTGATGGTGACAACGATGGCCGCCAGCCAGAGACGCAGCAGTCGCTGGTCCACGGTCGTCTTCGTGACGAACCCGGCCGACAACATGACGACGCCCACGAGGATGAGCGGTGTCAAACGAACAACCAATTCCGGCGCCAAGGCAGTCAGGGCCCCCAGGATCAACAGCATGGCACCCGCGGCGACAAACCCGAGGGTGCGCAGCAGGTAAGCCTGCGGCGATCGAGTCGGCTTGAACTTGAACATGCTGGCGCTCCTGGCGGCAAAGCTCATCGGGTGGCGCTCAGCTGGCTACGCAAGGCGCCTTCGTAGGCCTTGAGGCGTTGCAAAGCCTGGGCCACACCCGCCACCACCTGGGGCCGGATGGCATCGCGCCGATCCAGGCTCTGCATGACCAGGGACACCAGCTCGGCATCCTTCATCTTCTTGCCGTCGGCCAGCACGGAATAGCCCAGCGTGCCGAACAGGCCGTTGAACTTGCGGCTATAGGCGATGGGGACGACGGGCACGCCGCTGGAGAAGGCGGCGATGCAGGCGTGCATGCGGGCACCGGTGAAGAAGTCCATGCCAGAGATGTAGGTCTTGGCTTCGGACGGCCGCTTGAAGACCGGCGCCACGATGACGCCGGGAAACTCGGTGGCCAGTTGGCGGGCGGCGGTCACATCGTCCTCCACGGGCATGTGCGGCTCGATGACATGGCTCACCAGGTGAACCTCGACCTCAGGCCGCGCGGTGAGCTGGCGCAGCAACTCCCGCATGGTGGCGGCGTAGTCGATGCTCAGGCCGAACTGGTTGTTGCCGGTGTAGCCACCGTTGAAGAGCAGGCCCGACACGTTGATGCCCACGCGGACCTTGCCGTCACCAGCTTCACGCGCCGGGCGCGCGAACGGCAGGCGGAAGGCCACGTCGATGGCTTCGTCGACATTGGCCGTCATGCCCAGCTCGCGCAGGCAGTCGCTGGAGAGGTTGTCGCGCGCGAAGATGCGGGTGCAGCGCCGCATGACCTGGCAGGCCAGCCAGCGGGCCAGCGCGCCATCGAAAGGGCCGATGGTCTGGGGCGACAGGATCAGCGGCTTGCCGAGCGAGCGGACGATGTTCTTGCTCAGCCAGTGGAAGCGGAAGCGCTGCATGCCGTAGATGTCGGCCCAGCTGTCGCCCTCGCCGATGTCCAGCACGAGATCGCAGGCGCGGACGGCATCGCGGAAATCCTTGCGGTAGACGCGGATGCGGCGCACCTCCAGCGCATGGCCAGCCGCCGCAAGCTCGGTGGCGAGCTCGGGGATGGTTGCATCGCTGGTACCCAACACGATGAAGCGAACGCGCAGGCCCAGCTCCTCGGCGACGCCGCGGACGATGGCAATGTTGGATTCGGTCAGCGCGCCGACACCGAGGTTGCCCGAGCCGAGCGAATGCCACATCAGGCCGACGGTCACGCGACGGGAGGGCTCAGCGGGCGAAACGGAAGTTGCGGATTTCTGGTTCAAAGCGATTCACCTTTTGCGCGGCGCAGGGTGCCCCACGCATTTCTCAACCATTCGATCTTGGGTGCGGCCAGCGTGTTGCGCAGCAGCGCCAGGCGCCGGTAGCGCGGGGCCTGGCGGCGGGCCAGCCAGGTGGCGATGACGCGGCCGAGCACCATCTGCTTGCGATTGACCTGGTAGGGCTGCATGCGCTCGATGTCCTGCACGGGCAGCGTGTCGGCGGCAATGGCGCCGGCGGCCAGGGCCTGGCTGACCAGCCGCTCACCCTGGGGGGTGCGGCTCAGGATGAGGCTGCGGCCGTCACGCTCGGCGAAGTCGGGATAGCCGTCCTTGCCGTACCAGGCGTCGGCGCAGACGATGTCGGCGAACTCGCCGGTACCGTCGGGGCAGATCTTGCAGCGGAACTGCAGGTGGCGATTCAGCACCGAGCCCCAGGAGCTGTTGTAGTCGGTCTCGAACACCTGGCCGTCGTGTTGCACGGCCCGTGCCATGCCCGGCCAGCCATCGCCCCGGTAGCGGAAGCTCTTGAGCTGCTGGCGGTCAGCCCCGAGCTTGGCCAGCAACTCGTGCGTGCCATGCAGGCTCGGCACCCCCGCGCACATGAAGGAGATCATCGCCACGACCTGCTGGCCCACGCGCGGGTCGTGCAGCCCGTAGCGGCGCAGCGCGGCCACGTCGCAGGGCTTGCCCACGAAGGCGAAGCGCTGGCCGCGCTCGAGCAGCTGGCGCAGCCCGGCCAACGGTGCCGAGGGCGCGTAGCGGGAGCCGGCTGCGGCCAGCACGTCGGCGCGGCTGGTGCTGACCTGCAGGTCGTTGCGCAGCGGGTCGTCCCGGCTGACGGCGATCTGCGCGACGAAGTCGACCTGGCCGGATTCCAGCAACCAGCTCGCGATGGCGGAGATGCCGCCCCCGGACGAGCCCTGGCGCCGGATCTCGGCATCCATCGAATGCCCTGCGCGCACGCCCACGAGCGGCCCCCAGAGCGGGTGGTAGCCAGGAGCGGCAGCGCGAGGTTCGTGGGCCACGTGGGCACCGGGGCAGGCGTCCGCCACGATGCGGGCCTGCGCCGCATCCAGGCTGCCGCTCTGCCGGGGGCGCAGGTAGCCGGCGCGGCTGATCTGCATGCGGATGACCCCAGGACTTGCGATCGACTCGCACAGGCCGCAACCAGCGCACAGGCCGTTCTGCACGATATTAGGGATCAACGAACCTTCAGCGGACATGGGACGTGGACTCGGACTTGAGAAACGGGCCGCAGCCTAATGTGGTAACTGCAGGAAAGGGACAAAGCCGACCAGGGCAAGCATGGCCAGTGCCGGCTGCCGCCAGCCCGCACCGGACAGCTGGCGCCCGCGCCAGACATAGCTCACGCAGAGAAAGGCGTTGCCGGCGATGAGGCAGAGCAGCCAGCCGATGAGGCCCAAAGCGGGGACAAGCAGGACGCTCAAGAGGGCGATCAGCGTCCAATGGACGGCGTTCATCGCAGCGCGGAAACGCTGCGCACCGGCCGACGTGAGCAACACCCCCCAGGACGAGGCAAAGAAACGTACGAAAAACAGCAGGCCGAACCACGGCAACACCGCGGCCAGCGCCATGTACTGCAAACCGAACAGCAGCCGCACGAGCGGATCGGCCAGGCCGCACAGCGCCAGGCCAAAGAACAGGCCGAACCCGACAAAAGCCCACTGCACGCGGGACGATTCGCGGCGCAAGCTGGCACCCTGGTCCGAGGCCCCGGCCGCCGCAGCTGCTCGGGGCAGGAAGACGTTGGCCAGGACGCTGGCCGCCTGAGCGCCGCCGTTGAAAAGGCGCATGCCGGCCTGATACAGGCCCACAGCGGCCGGTCCGACAAAATGGTTGAGTGCCACGCTATCCACCTGGCCCAACAGGCTCTGCAAGCCGAAATCGACGGCATATGACCGGGTGGTGCGGATGCGTGCCCAGGCCGCTGCCGGTGAGGCAGGCCGCAACTCGGCGAAGTACCGGCGCTGCGCCAGCCAGGTCACGAACAGCACGGCAACGCGGGACGCTAGAAAGGCCGACGCGGCCGCCAGCGGCGTGGCCCGCCACAGCAACAACAGGGCCACGATAGCGAATTGGAGCAGCACGGCCAGCAACGCGATGCGCGTCTCCTGACCAAATCGGTTGGTGGCACGGAAGCCGACATTCAGGAATTCGGTCAACGCATCTGCCAGCTGCGCCCCCAGCAACAACAGGAAAACGCCACGACTGTCAGCCTGCAGAAGCGGCAGGCCCAACAGCGCCACCACCGCCACCAGCAGGGTCAGCAGCAACTTGGCGGACAGCACCTCGCCCATGACCAGGCTCGCCCGCTCCGGGGTCGCGCCGATCTCACGAAGCACGTAGGGCGTGAGCCCGTAGTTCGCCACCAGCGCGAGGAGGGTCGCCACAGAGAGCCAGAGCATGACGACTCCGAACTGCGCAGGCCCCAGCATCCGCGCCATGACGACGAAGGTCAGCATGCCGAAGCCGAGGCGCATGGCGGTGCTGGTTCCCATCAGGGCTAGGTTGCGAACAATAGACATGCAATGGCAATGCAGCGCCTGGACGCCGCTGGCAAAAACAGGGGAGCCGGATGCGCCGGCAGGACTCAGCCGATGTGATCCACACCAGCGATGCGACCACGTACGGCCACAGGAACGGCAGTGAGCAATTCGGTCGAAAACTGGTCCTGCAACGCATAAGCTGCGGCGGTGTCTCGGTCGATGGACGAGACGCGGAACAACAGGCCGTCAGGGATCACCCCCCGAAAGCCGTAGCGCATCTCGGCGATCTTCTTGTCGGTGCCGCCGCGAACAGCGGTTTCTCCGATGACTGTCCAGTAGGTGACCGGCTCGTAGCGCTGCTCACCGAGTACCGTTTCCAGACGCCGCGCCGGGATGACGAGACCAGCCAACTGCAGATCGACCTTGCGGTTGCTGGCAAGGCGGAATCCTTGTGCGGGATAGCAGATCTCTGGGTAATGCAGTTGCAGCCCGTCGCGCTGGTCGTTGCCGTACGCAATCGAGAGCATCACGCGCTGCCCCTGGCTGTTGACGTAGGTGCGGGTGAGGATCTGGCTGTAGAGCCGCTTGAGCAGTTCTTCCTGCTGCGGGTTGACGATGCCGCCGACAGCGGTCGTGTCAAGCTGCCAGTCACCGAACGCCTTCGGGACAGCGGTATCGAGGTTGAAGTCGCCATGGACCGCCGACAAGCGCTGCGTCGGCGTAAGCTGCCAGGCGACCACTGCCGAGACGCCCATCAACACGGTAGCAAGAGCAGCGCGGCGGGTCTGACGCCCTGCGGGATTAGTTGGGCTCTCGGCATGGCCCGCAGCGTCGGCAATATGGGTCATGCAGCCCCCCTTGCACCCGAACGGCGCGCACCCACGCGCAACAAGCTATCGGTAGCGATGATGAGCATCAGCGCGCTCAAGAAGAGCACCATGCCGGCGAAACCATGGAGAAAGCCCTGCCCCGCTGCATCACCGAAGTAGTAGGTGATCAATGTCAGTGCGCAGACTCGAATGACGTTGGCCGCGAAGCTGATGGGCACGATGAGCACCGCCAACGTGATGTTGCGAAACACCGAAGAGTGACGCACCAGATTGAGATAAAGAAGCCCCAGCGCCTCAAGCGTGAAGAGCGTGTGCAAGCCCGCACAGGCATCGGCCACCAGCAGCTGATAGGGCCCGATCTGCAGAATGACGCCGCTGCGGCTGATCGGAAAGCCCAGCGCATGGAGCAGGTTCTCCGCCGCGTAGGAGACTGCCATCTTCATGGGCTGCGTGAGCGCATCGACCAGCGCCCCCGGCAACGGAATCATGAAGAGCATGAAGAAGATCGCAAAGGCAATGGCCCGCAATTGCACCGGTCCGCGCAGCAACAGCACCAGACCACAGACAACGAAGATGGATGATCCGACCTCGAAGATCCAGATGCCCTGCGACCGGCCAATGGCGTAGCACAAGGCAGCGAACACCAACAGCGCCCAGGCCAGCAACGGCCTGGGCGATGACGACCGCGCGTCCATGACGTCGTGCCAGCGCCGATAGATCAGCCAGACGCTGATGCCAAGAACGATAGGACCATGCCCCTGCGAATCGGAAGCCCAGATGGAGCCGAACAGGCTGATCAACGTGGGCACGTAAAGGACGAGCACGCCCACGCCCGCCAAGAGCCAGGGGACAAGCGCCGTGTGGCTGTCGCGCGCCGGAACCATCGGGGCTTCCAAGGCTGGCACTTCAGTGCTCGTTCATGACCACGCCTGCCAGTTCGGTGGGCGTATTGCCCAACGCACCGACGAGCCCCTGCAGCGCCGCGACACGCGTGACGCCCTTGCGTGCCAGCGCAAGCGCGGCACCGCAGCGGGCGGCGATGACGGCGTAGTCCGCGCCATGTACAGCTGCCGGCGTATCGACAATGACGTGATCGAACTTGGTCACCAGTTCACGCATCAGCAGCGCAAACGCCGGGCGCTCGACCAGCTCGGTCGGATTGGGCGGCAGCGTGCCGACCGGCATGACAAACAGGCTGGGCAGGTCGCGCACCGGGCGGATGACGTTGGTCTCGGAACGGCCGGACAGGATGCCCGACAGGCCGGAACTGTTGTCGAGCCCAAATATCTCGTGCTGTCGGGGGCTGCGCATGTCGGCGTCCACCAGCAACGTACGACCACCCAGCTGGCTGAAGGCGATGGCAAGGTTGGCAGCGAAGAAAGTCTTGCCGTCCCGCTTGTCTGGGCTGATGACAGCCACGGCGCGCCGGGGGGCGTCCGCCGAATACAGCTTCATGTTGATCTGGCTGCGCAGAACGCGAAAGGCTTCCGCCTGGTCGCTGAAGGGCTTGGCTGCCAGCACCAGTTCGTCGCTAGGCGCAGGGCCAGTGCCCGCCGCGTAGGGATAGTGGAACTGCTGGCTGAGTGCCCAGAGCACATCCTCACCCTTGGCCAAGCCCAGGGAGACGGCGGCCTCGCCGAAACGCAGGCCGTGGCTCTTCTGGTGCGCCAGGATGCGCTCGACCTGATCGGCTGTGAGTTTGTTGGCCTCGGCAATGATGTCGCCGATGGCACGGTCGTGCAGGGCCGCGGGACGGACGTCTTCGGCAGAGTGGCTGCTCATTTGGTGTTGCATGGTCGGTTCGTCAGGCGGCTTTGGGGGAAGACGTGTGCCCCAGCAGCCGCTGGCCCTGGACGCCGTCGGCGGCACCGGCGGAACGCTTGCTGTTGGCACCGGGCAAAACGCCGATGACGGCCAGGCCAAGCAATTCGCGGACGTCGTCGATCTCGCGGACACGGCGGTCACGCAGTTCGGTCGCCATGACCACACCCACCGCCAGCAAGCCGCCGACAAAAATGCCCAGCGCGATATTGAGCGGGATCTTGGGGAACGACGGATCGATCGGAGGCGCCGCCGAGGTCAGCAGGCTGGCGTTGCTGGACGTAGCCTGGCTTTCGATGCTGGTCACCGACTGCCGCTGCATGATGTTGTCGTAGTTGCGCTGGGCGTTCTCGATGTCGCGCGTGATGACAGCGCCCTCGTCACGAACCTGCTTCAGACGCAGCACTCGCGCGCGCTGCGCTTCCACCTCGGCACGCAATTGCGCTTCCCGCTGGCGGCTGATGTTGCCGTTGACGTTGACGCCGACCGTGAGGCGCTTGACTTCAGCGTCGATGCGCTGGCGGAGTTCGTTGATGTTGGCCTGCAACTCGACGACCTGGGGATTCTTGTCGCCAAGACGCGCGCTGATCTCCTGCAGCCGGGCCTCGGAGCGGGACAGATCGGCACGCAGCGCGGCGACCACAGGATGGCTGGTGATCTCCTGCAGCTTGTCCCCAGAGCCGGAATTGGCCTGGACCTGGCGGCTGCTCGCCTCGGCGGACAACGACTGCGTCAGGACCAACTGGCTGGTCAGCTCGGTGAGGCGCTGGTTTTCGACGTCCATGCGCTCATCCGTCATGATGAAGCCGTTTTCGTTCTGGAAGGCACTGAGCTTGTTCTGCGCCTTTTCCAGCTCCTCACGGGCCTGCTTGGCCCGAACATCGAAGAAGTTGCTGTATTGCTTGGCGGGATCAGTGCGCAGTTCGACCGCCGTCTCCAGGTATGCCTGAACAAAAGCATTGGCGAGCCCCGCCGCGAAGCGCGGATCGGCGGCCTTGTAGGACACGTTGATGACGCTGCTCTCGCGCCCCGGCTTGACGTCCAGGTCCTTCTGCAGGCGGTCCACCAGCCAGCTTTCGATGTCGCCCTCGCCGTTCTTGTCGTTCTGGAATTGCTCACGGAACTGCGGCACCTCGGTGAGCTTGAGGGCGCGCACGACCCGGCGGCCAACCCGGTCGCTCTGCAGGATGTCGATCTGGGTGGCGATGACGCCGGGCGTCATCAGAGACTGATAGGCGATAGCTGACAAGGGGTCAGGCTTGACGTCGACAACGACGCTAGCGACCGCCGTGTAGCGCTTGGGCAGCACAAAGCTCAGCACCACGGCAGGGATCAGCACCCCCAACATGACGGCGAAGAACATGCGCTTGCGCGCCACCAGGATGGATAGAAATTGGCGAAAAGTCATGCTGGGCCTTTGCAATCAGAACAGGCTTTCCTTGACGTAGACGACATCGCCGTCCTTGACGGCGTCGTCCATCGTCGGCTGCACGACCTGAACCTTGCCATCGGCACCCTTGCGGTGCACACGGATGCCTCGCTCGGTGCCACGTTGGTTCAGGCCACCGCCAGAGGCCAGCACCTGCATCACCGTCATGCCGCGCTCCAGGCGCATCGGGCCGGGGCGCTGCACCTCGCCGTAGATGTAGACCATGGGCGCGCGGTCGACCCACAGCACGTCGCCGTTCTGGATCAGCACGTCGTTGGCGCGGTTCTGATCGGCGGCGAAGACGCTGGGCAGGTCGACTTCCAGGCGATAAGGCTTGCCGTCTCGTGTACCGGTCAGCACGACGACGTCGCCGCCCGACGTTGCGACACCGCCGGCATTGGCCAGCAGGTCGGTCAGGCGCATGTCGGTCGTCTCGATGGGGAAGCGACCCGGACGGTTGACCTGGCCCAGCACGCTGGCCTGGTTGCCCTTGACCTGCAGCAGCACCAACGTGACCTGGGGCTGCTTGACGAAATTGCCGTTCTTGAGGCCGTCGGCGATGAGCTTCTCGGCAGCGCCGACGCCCAGGCCGCCGATGCGCACGTTGCCCAGCAGCGGGAAGCTGACGATGCCGGTTTCCGAGACCCGCGTTTCCAGCGTCAGGTCGGGGTTCTGGTAGACGACGATGCGGATGACGTCGCCGGCACCAAGGCGGTATTCAGGTGAGGTCGCAGCCGCAGCGGCCGGGGCACCAGCCTGGGCCTGCGCGCCCAGCGCAGCCAGTCCCAGTGCGGCGGCGAGGATCAGTCGGGAGAGTCGCATCGTGATCATTTCAAGCCCATGCCCTTGGAGACGGAAGCAGGATCCAGGCCACTGGCGGCCGGCGCGGGCGAGGCGGCCTCGGAAGGTGCCGGAGCCGGCGCGCTGGCCGCAGGCTCGGCGAACTTGCCGACGTATTCGATCTTGGAGCTGTCTCGCAGCGCCTTCAGGTCCTTCTGCACGAGCTCGGTCTTGCGCTGATTGATCAGGAAGGCCTCGATGGCCGGGCGCGCGCGCGCCTCATCGACCGGCTGGCTGCGCGAGCCGACGAGGAAGAGCACGGTCAGGCCATTGGGCGCCGGGCTGACGACGGAGTCGCCGTCCTTCATGCGGGCGATGGCGTCCACGCTGGCCAGCGGCAACTGCTCGGCGGCGCGCACGGCCTGGCTGCCGTTGAAGCGGAAGTCGTTGGCCTTCAGGTAGTCGGCGAACTCGTTCAGGCTCTTGGCACCGGCCAGCTTGGCGCGCAGCGCGTCGAACTGCTCGGGTTTGGCCTCGATCTGCAGTTCCTGCAGGCTGTAGATGCGGCGGTCCTTGAAGAGGGCCGGCTTCTCGTTGTAGTACTTGGTGATCTCGTCGTTGGTCGGCTTGGCGACGGACTCGCCGACACGGTCGACGTAGGCGCGGGCGATGATCTCCCGCTTGGCGGCCTCGATCTGCTGCACGACGCGCGGGTCGCGGTCGAGCTTCTGCTCCTCGGCCTTCTGGACGGCAAGTTCCTGGTCGATCAGGCGCTCCAGCACCTGGCGGCTGGCGGCCTCGGCCTGCTCCGGCTTGAGGCCGGGCTGGCGTTGCAGCACGAAGTTGATCTGGTGGACGGTGATCTCTTCCTTGTTGACCTTGGCTGCCGTCTGGGACGCCTTGTCGCCCTTGTCACCACCGCAGGCCGCGAGCACCGCGGCGGCTGCGACAGCGGCGAGCAGCGAGACACGCATGTTGATCAGTCGCTTTGCCATCTTTTCGAGGTCCTTGTTGTGTGTAGAAGGCCGTCCGGCCCCGGGTTAACGATCAGTGTAGCGGCGCGATATGTCGCTTCTATGGGGGCCTTGTCCCGTTAAAAAGTCGGCCCCAACCGGCGGTTAGAGCCAATTCAAGGGACAAGTTCCCGCACCCCCACGTTCTTGGGGGATGGCGCCGCCAGAGCGCTGAAACGACGACGGCCGGGCAGTGCCGACCGTCAGGGTGAGGTCAGGCCGCCGCTCCCGCGGGGCCGATCAGACCGGATCAGGTCAGCACTTGATGCCGGCGTGCAGCGCGACGATGCCGGCGCTGAGGTTGTGCACGTCCACGTGGCCGAAGCCGGCCGTCTTCATCATGGCCTTCAGCGTGGCCTGGTCGGGGTGCATGCGGATGGATTCGGCCAGGTACTTGTAGCTTTCGGCGTCGCCCGCGAACAGCGAGCCCAGCCTGGGCAGAATGTTGAAGGAGTACCAGTCGTAGGGCTTGCGCAGCGGTTCGGCGATCCTGGAGAACTCCAGCACCAGCAACCGGCCGCCCGGCTTGAGCACCCGGCACATCTCGGCCAGTGCCAGGTCCTTGTGCGTCATGTTGCGCAGGCCGAAGGCGACGCTGACGAGGTCGAAGCTCTCGCTCTTGAACGGCAGCTTCTCGGCGTCGGCCAGGCTGGTGGGCAGGATCAGGCCTTCGTCCAGCAGCCGGTCGCGGCCCTGGCGCAGCATGGCCTCGTTGATGTCGGTGTGGACGACGACGCCCGTCTCGCCGACCTTGCGGGCGAAGGCGCGCGACAGGTCGCCCGTGCCGCCGGCGATGTCCAGCGCCCGCTCGCCCGGCTTCAGGTTGGCGACCTGCAGCGTGTAGGCCTTCCAGGCCCGGTGCAGGCCGGCCGACATCAGGTCGTTCATCAGGTCGTACTTGGACGCGACCGAGTCGAAGACGCCGCGGACCTTGCTGGCCTTCTCGTTCTCGTCGACCTGCTGGAAACCGAAGTGCGTTTGGCTCATGGAAATCAGTGTGAGTGGCAGTTGCCGCCGGCCTTGACCGGCATGGCGTCGTCGCGGCTCTTGCCGGCGGCGGCAAGGCGGGCCTCGTAGTCGCGCCACAGCGCGTCCTGCTGGCTGCCGAGCTTGTAGAGGTAGTCCCAGGTGAACAGCCCACTGGCGTGGCCGTCGGAGAACTCCGGCCGCACCGCGTAGTGGCCCACCGGCTCCAGGCCGGTGACGACGACGTCGCGCTTGCCGGTCTGAAGCACCTCCTGGCCCGGGCCGTGGCCCATGACCTCGGCCGACGGGCTGTAGACGCGCATCAGCTCGAACGGGATGCGGAAACGCGCGCCGTCGTCGAAGGCGACTTCCAGCGCGCGGGACTGCTGGTGAACGGTGATTTCGGTGGGCTGCGCCATCCCGCAAGTGTCCCTCAGAACGACTGGTAGGCCGGGAGTTGGCCGTCCTTTGGCTTGACCTGCGTGAACCGCGCGGCCAGGCGCGACTGCACGCTGACGGGCAGCGGCGCAAAGCCGGTGCCGCGGGTCAGGTCGTCACCGTTCATGAAGCACCAGTACAGGAACTTCAGCGCACCCAGCGCCCTGGCGCCGGTGGCGGGCTCGGCGTCGACAAGGACGAAGCTGGTCAGCGTGATCGGCCAGGCGTCGTTGCCGGGGCGGTTCAGCAGCGTGGCGAGGTCGTCGCCCTGGCGGTACATGTCGCTCTCCAGGATCGCCGCACGGAAGCCGCCTTCCGTGGGCAGCACGAAGCGGCCCGACGCATTGCGCAGCTTCACGGCCACCAGCTTGTCGCGCAACACGCGGTCGAAGGAGACGTAGGCGATGGTCCCGGGCGTCGCGCGCAGCGCCTGCACCATGCCGTCGTTGCCTTCTGCCCGGGTCGGCTCGCCGGGCCAGGCGGGCGCCTGGCTGGCGCCGACCTCGTCCTTGAAGCGGGCCGACGCGCCGGCCAGAAAGCGGCTGAAGCCGTCGCTGGTGCCGGACTTCTCGGCGCGCACGACACGCTTGATGGCCCAGGCCGGCAGGCCCACGCCCGGGTTCAGCGCCACGATGCGCGCATCGTTCCAGGTTTTCACGCGGCCCTGGAAGATGTCGGCCAGCAGTTCGCCGTCCAGTTGCAGCGGCGCGGCCAGGCCCGGCAGGTTGACGACCGGCACGACGCCGCCCACCAGCATCGGGATCTGCACCAGATGCTGCCTGGCAAGCTCGGCGACCGGCAGCGGCGCGTCGGTGCCGCCGAAGTCCACCTGGCGGGCGGCGATCTGCTTGATGCCGTCGCCCGAGCCGGTGCCCTTGTAGGCGACGGCGCTGCCGCCAGCCTTCTCGAAGGCCTTGGCCCAGGTGTCGTAGACCTTGGACGGGAACGTGGCACCCTGCCCTCGCACGGGTTGGGCGGTGGCGGCGAAGGCCAGCAGCAGGGAGGCCGGGACGGCCAGCGCCAGGCGCTTGAAAACGGACATGACCAGGGACCGGAAACTTGGTGAAAACCCGCAATCATGCCCTGTGCCTTCCAGCCCTTGCCAGGGCGGGGCGCTCTAATCCTGTGTTTCCACGGCCGTATCCCCGCCCTCATGCCTCGCCTGAACCGCCACCGCCTGGCCCTTGCAGCGACCCTGCTCGGCCTGGCCGCCGCCCCTGCCACCGCCCTCGACCTGGGCGGCCTGTCCAAGGACATCCGGCCCTGCGACGATTTCTATGCCTTCGTCAACGCCAACTGGGACGCCGCGACCGAGCTGCCCGCCAGCCGCGCCCGCATCAGCAGCTTCGACCAGCTGCGCCAGGCCAATGACGAGCTGCTGAACAAGGCGCTGCAGGAACTGGCCGAGAAGCCGGCCCTGCAGACGACGCCCGGGCTGCGGCTCATCGCCGCCTACTACGCCAGCGGCATGGACGAAGCAGCCATCGAGGTGCGCGGCCTGACGTCGGTCACGCCGCTGCTCAACCGCATCGACGCGCTGCAGCGCCGCGAAGACCTGCCCACGCTGCTCGCGCTGCTGGCGCGCAGCAGCGTGGCCGCGCCGCTGGCCTACTCGGTGCAGCCCGACCGCAAGGACACGCGCCGCAACGTGCTCGCGCTCGGCCAGTCCGGCCTGGGACTGCCGGACCGGGACGACTATTTCCGCAGCGACGAGCGCACGCGCGGTGTGGTCGCCGCCTACCGCACGTTCGCAAGGACGCTGCTGGAAACCGCCGGCCGCCCGGTGGATGACGCCGGCCTGGACGCGCTGATGGCCTTCGAGACCCAGCTCGCCGAAGCCTCGCGCGAACGTGCGCAGATGCGCGACCCCAACGCCAGCTACAACGCCATGACGCCGGCCGAACTGGCCACCGCTGCGCCGGGGCTGGACTGGCCCGCCTACCTCGCCGTGCTGACCGCCGGCGCCAAGCTGCCGCAGCGCCTACTCGTCGGCCAGCCGGCCTTCGCGGCGCGTGTCGCCCGGCTCGCGGCCGAGACACCGCTGGAGGTCTGGCGCAGCTACCTCGCGCTGCGCGTGCTGGACACCGCCGCGCCGCGCCTGCCCAAGGCGTTCGCCAACGCCGCCTTCGAGTACCGCGGCAAGGCCCTGCTCGGCCTGCAGGCACCGCCGCCGCGCAACGAGGACGTCATCCTGCAGATCGGCGGCCGCACCGGCACCGAGCCCGTGTCGATGGCGCTGGGCGAGCTGTTCGTCGCCCGCGCGTTCTCGCCCGAGGCACAACGGCGCTCGCTGGCGCTGGTGGAGGACATCCGCGCCAGCATGAAGGAGCGCATCGAGAAGCTGGACTGGATGACGCCGCCCACCAAGGCCAAGGCACTGGAGAAGCTGGCCCGCATGCAACCGCTGATCGGCGCCCCCGACAAATGGCCACAGTACGAAGGCCTGCAGCTGACCACCAACGACTACGCCGGCAACTGGCTCAAGGTCGCGCTGTGGCACAGCGGCCAGCAGATGAAGGACCTGGACGCGCCGGTGGAGCGCGGCCGCTGGCGCACCAGCCCGCACATCGTCAACGCCTTCGCCGGCGGCCTGAACCAGATCACCTTCCCGGCCGGCATCCTGCAGCCGCCGTTCTTCGACGCCAAGGCCGACGACGCGAGCAACTACGGCGGCATCGGCATGGTCATCGGCCACGAGATCACGCACCACTTCGACGACAGCGGGCGCAACTTCGACGCCGGCGGCTCGCTGACCGACTGGTGGACGCCCGCGGATGCGGCCGGCTACAAGGCGCGCGCCGACAAGGTGGCAGCCCTCTACGCCGCGATCTCGCCACTGCCGGGCTACAACCTCGACGGCCGGATGACGCTGGGCGAGAACATCTCCGACATGTCGGGCCTGCCGATCGCCTACGAAGGCCTGCAGCGGGCGCTGAAGCGCAACGGCGGCGCCGAGAAGAAGATCGACGGCTACACGCCGGCGCAGCGCTTCTTCATCAGCAACGCGCTGATCTGGCGCGCCAAGGTGCGCACGGAGTTCCTCATCAACCAGATCCGCACCGACAACCACTCGCCGGCCCCGTACCGCGTGCTGACGCCGATGAGCAACTCGGCCTACTTCGCGCAGGCGTTCTCGTGCAAGGCGGGGAGCGCGATGGTGGCGAAAGATCCGGTCACGGTGTGGTGACAGGCGCGTTGAGCTGAAGATGCATACGGGGCGGCGATGCCCCGTTTTCCCTTGTGTTGCTCTTGCGTGGCAGGGCGTCTGCCCGATGCATTGCCGGGAGTCCCGCCCGGCGGCGGGGTAACTTTCTTCTGTCTTGCCAGAAGAAAGTCACCAAAGAAGAGGCGCTGAATCCGCACCCCAGGGCCCTGGCGGGCTTTGCATCACCACATGTCCAGAAGCGAACCGCTTCGCTCTCGCGTCTGACTTGTGAACACAGGCGCTCACCGCCCCATCAGCCCGTCCGACGCGCGGCTGCACGCCGTGCTCAGCAGAACAGCCGAATGCAGCGCCGCCCGGGCGGCGCGGCTGTTCAGTATTCATGCCGCCTAGCGCCGGCGTGCAGCCGCGCGATTAGCGGGGTGCCGGTCCGGGCTGTGGCGCTCGGCACAAGTGGTGGGCGAGAGCGCAGCGGCTCGCGTGCGGGCATGTCTCGCTTCGAGCTTGCGAGCGCGGCTTCCCGCTCGAATGCGGATTGCATTGGCGCCTCTCTTTTGGTGACTTCTCTCTGCCGCGACAGAGAAACGTTACCCGCCCTCGCCGGGCGGACTCCGGCGGCACGGCACCGAGTCGAAAGGCTCGCCCACAAAAAAACTGTCAACGCCGCCGCGCCACCACCAACGCCCCCAGCGCCGCCACAGCCCCGAGCGCAGGCACCGCCCGCCACCCAATCGATGCCAGCAGCGCCGATCCGAGCGCCGCGCCGCTGGCCATGCCGACGAACATCACGCTCACCAGCACCGCGTTCAGCCGGCTGCGCGACGCGGCGTCCAGGCTGTAGACCACGCTCTGATGCGACACCAGCGCGGCCTGCACGCCGAGGTCGAACACCACGGCCACCGCCACCAGCAGCCACAACGACGCCGGCGCCACCGCCTCCGCGGCGAACGCGATGAACACCAGCAGCGCGCCGACACGGATGACCGCCTGCGGCCCGCGCCTGTCCGCAATGCCGCCGGCAAGCGGCGCCGCCAGCGCCCCGGCCGCACCGGCCAGCCCGAACGCGCCGGCCACCGCGCTGCCCTGGCCGAACTCGGGGCCCGCCAGCACCAGCGCCAGCGTCGACCAGAACGCGCTGAAGGCCACCGACAGCAGCCCCTGCGCCAGCGCCGCGCGGCGCAGCGGCGCGTGCCTCATCCACAGCCCCGCCATCGACGCCAGCAGCGAGCCATAGCTGCCCGACGCCGCCGGCACGAAGCGCGGCAGGCCACGCCACAGCAGCGGAATCAGCAGCGCCACGGCCACCGCCGCGGCGCCGTACACCGCCCGCCAGCCGGCCAGAGCCGCCAGCGACCCGGACGCCACCCGCGACAGCAGGATGCCCAGCAGCAGCCCGGTCATGACCTGCCCGACCCGCTTGCCGCGCTCGGCCTCGGGTGCCAGTGTGGCGGCGGCGGGCACGAGGTCCTGCGCCAGCGTCGCCATCAGGCCGATGGCCACGCTCGCCACGCACAGCGCCGCGAACCCCGGCGCCAGCGCTGCGAAGCCCAAGGCACCGACCAGCGCCGCAGCCTTGACGACGATGATGCGTCGCCGGTCGTACCGGTCTCCCAGCGGCGACAGCAGCAGGATGGCTGCGGCATAGCCCAGCTGCGTCAGCGTGGGCAGCAGGCCGATGGCGGCGCTGCCGACACCCAACTCCGTCGACAGCAGACCCAGCAGCGGCTGCACGTAGTAGATGGAAGCGACGGCCAGGCCGGTGGCGGTGGCAAGCAGCAGCGTCAGCGCGGGGCTGAGCGGCGTGGTGGCGGGTAGAGAGGCGGGTGTTGACTGCATGTGCCCGCAGTGTCGCGGCTCGCACGCAACCTTGCCGGCCCGGGCTTATCCTGCCGCCATGACCGATGACGACCTGCTGCGCTACTCCCGCCACCTGCTGCTCGACGAGATCGGCATCGAAGGCCAGCAGCGCCTGCTAGATGCGCAGGCACTTGTCGTCGGTGCCGGTGGCCTCGGCTCGCCGGTGGCGCTGTACCTCGCGTCGGCCGGCGTCGGCCGCATCACGCTGGTCGACCACGACACCGTGTCGCTGACCAACCTGCAGCGCCAGATCGCGCACGACATGGGCAGCCTGGACCACCTCAAGGTCGAGTCTGCCGCCGCCCGCATGGCCGCGCTGAACCCGGGCGTGCAGGTGCGTGCCCTGGCCCGCAAGGCCGACGCCGCGCTGCTGGACGAGGAAGTGCCGCGTGTGGACGTCGTCATCGACTGCACCGACAACTTCGCCACCCGTCACCTCGTCAACGCCGCCTGCGTGCGCCACGGCAAGCCGCTCGTCTCCGGCGCGGCCATCGGCTTCGACGGCCAGATCAGCGTCTACGACAGTCGCTCGGGTGAGCAGCCCTGCTATGCCTGCCTGTTCCCGCCCGAGTCCGGCTTCGAAGACGCGGCCTGTTCGACGATGGGCGTGTTCGCCCCGCTCGTCGGCATCGTCGGCAGCGTGCAGGCCGCCGAGGCGCTCAAGCTGCTGGCCGGCATCGGCGAGCCGCTGGCCGGCCGGCTGCTGATGCTGGACGGCCGGCGCATGCAGTGGAGCGAGATCGCGATGCAGCGCGACCCGCAGTGCTCGGTATGCGCTGGATGAAATCCGGCGAATGCCTGGCAATGGGGCACAAAATCCAGCCCGAAAGTCCACAGAATCCCGCCCGCCCATGAAGCCCACCGACGTCCCGACACGCAACTTCCCGACCGCCAAGGAAGAGTGCCACAACCTGCCGCCCCACCCCAAGTACGACGGCCCCGGCAGTGCCTATGAGCTGGCCTTCAAGGACGAGAGCTTCCTGCTGCGCCAGGACATGCGCGCCGTGCGCATGCAGCTGGAGCTGATGAAACCCGAGCTGCTGCAGGACGAACAGGGCGTGAAGTCCACCATCGTCATCTTCGGCAGCGCGCGCATCCCGTCCGCCGACGCGGCCGCGGCTCTCGTCAGCGCGGCCGAAGCCAGCGGCGATGCCGCACAGCTGCGCGTCGCGCGCAGCAAGCTCGCGATGAGCCGCTACTACGAGGAGGCGCGCCGCTTCGCGCAGATCGTGACGACCGCCTGTGCACAGCGCGGCAGGCCCGTCGTCATCGCCACCGGCGGCGGCCCCGGCATCATGGAAGCCGGCAACCGCGGCGCCTACGAGATGGGCGGCAAGAGCGTGGGGCTGAACATCGTGCTGCCGCACGAGCAGTACCCCAACCCCTACATCACGCCGGAGCTGTGCTTCCGCTTCCACTACTTCGGCCTGCGCAAGATGCACTTCCTGATGCGCTCGGTCGCGCTGGTGTGCTTCCCCGGCGGCTTCGGCACGCTGGACGAACTCTTCGAGACGCTGACGTTGATCCAGACCGGCAAGAGCCGCCGCCGCCCCATCCTGCTGTTCGGGCGCGAGTTCTGGACCAAGCTCCTCAACGTCGACCTGCTGCTGGAGACCGGCATGATCAGCCCGGGCGACGAGCAGCTTTTCCACTACGTCGAGACCGCCGAGGAAGCCTGGGCAGTGCTCGAAGCCGAGCCTGAGCTTTCCAACATCAACACGCCATGACCAAGCTCCGCAACGTCTCCCTCATCGGCGCGCCCACGGACGTCGGCGCCGGCGCCCGCGGCGCCAGCATGGGCCCCGAAGCCATCCGCGTGGCCGGCCTCAGCGAGGCGTTGCGCGGCCGCGGTGTCGACGTGCTGGACCGCGGCAACCTCGTCGGCCCGGCCAACCCCTGGCTGCCGCCGGTGGACGGCTACCGCCACCTCGACGAGGTCGTCGCGTGGAACCGCATCGTCCACGACGCCGTCTACAGCGAGCTCAAGACCGGCCGCATGCCCATCCTGCTGGGCGGCGACCACTGCCTGGGCCTGGGCTCCATCGCCGCCGTGGCCCACCACTGCCGCGACGTCGGCAAGAAGCTGCGCGTGCTCTGGCTCGACGCGCATGCCGACTTCAACACCAGCGCCCTCACCCCCAGCGGCAACATCCACGGCATGCCGGTGGCCTGCCTGAGCGGCTTCGGCCCGCAGGCGCTGATCGAGATCGGCGGCCATGTGCCCGCCATCAGCCCGAAATGGGTGCGCCAGATCGGCATCCGCAGCGTCGACGAGGGCGAACGCGCCTTCGTGCACGAGCAAGACCTGGAAGTCTTCGACATGCGCTTCATCGACGAGATGGGCATGCGCCACACGATGGAGCTGGCCCTCGCAACGCTGGACGACAACACCCACCTGCACGTCAGCTTCGACGTCGACTTCCTCGACCCCGTCATGGCGCCCGGCGTGGGCACCACCGTGCCGGGCGGCCCCACCTACCGCGAGGCGCATCTCTGCATGGAGATGATCAACGACACCGGCCGCCTCGCGTCGCTGGACGTCATGGAGCTGAACCCGGCGCTGGACGAGCGCAACAAGACGGCCCTCGTTGCCGTGGACCTCATCGAGTCGCTGTTCGGCAAGAGCACCCTGATGCGGAAGTGAGTTTTCCCGTCGCGCGCGGCATGGCACCTCGGGTGGCACCGTTAGAGTGCCGGAGATGAAGCCCCCACGCTCGCTCCGCTCCCAGCCCCTCGAGGGCGTGCCTCCGTGCCTTCGGGCGGCCAGGCGGCACTGACATGGACGCCACGCCCTACCTGCTGGTCCAGCTCAGCGACACCCACATCACCCACCCCGGCCGGCTGATCTCCGGCCGCGTCGACACCGCCGCCGCGCTGCGCCACGCCGTCGAGCGCGTGCTGCAGCTCCAGCCCCGCCCCGTCGCCGTGCTGATCAGCGGCGACCTCGTTGATGCAGGCCACCCGGCCGAGTACGCGCAGCTGCGCGAGCTGTTACAGCCATTGATCGACGCCGCCCTGCCGCTGGCGCTGGCGCCCGGCAACCACGACGCCCGTGCGCCGTTGCAGGCGGCCTTTGCCGGCCTGCCTGGCGTGCACTGCGGCGAACCCGGTGCAACAGCCATCCAATACGCGCTGGACCTGCCCGGCCCGCTGCGCCTCGTCGTGCTCGACAGCCTGCAGGATGGCCGCCCCGACGGCGGCCTGGACGACGCCAGGCTCGTCGACACGCACGCGCTGCTGTCCGCCCGGCCTGGCGTGCCGACAGTCGTAGCGCTGCACCACCCGCCGCACGCGACCGGCCTGGCCGTCATGGACACGATGTCGCTGCAGCGGGGCCTCGCCGGCTTCGAGGCGCTGATTGCGAGCCACCCGCAGGTGCAGCGCGTCGTCTGCGGCCATCTGCACCGGATGACGCTGGGCCGCATCGCGCATGCAAGCGTCGTCAGCGCCCCTTCCACGGCCCACCAGATCGCTCTGCAACTCGCCCCCGATGCCCCGCTCGGCCTGGCACTGGAAGTGCCCGGCTGGCTCGTCCACGCCTGGGGGCCGGGCCTCGCGCTGTGCACCCATCTCGCTCAAGCGGGTCACCCCGAACTGATCCAGGATCTCTGAGCACCGGTTGTCGACGACCGGTTGGCGGCCATACACCTCGGCCAGATAGCTGTGAAGCAGCCCAGCTTGCGAGCCACTGACAAGCACGGCGCAACCGCGCTGAACGGCGAAGTTTCGTGACCGAATGAAGTAGAAGACGGCAAGCAATCGATTGTTTCCACATGTGAACCTGCATTCGGCGCACCATTTCGTTGATCCAGCAACTTCGGGATGCCGCCATGCAAGTCCTTCTCCGCGCCATGCGCATCGGCAATCGCCTCGGCGCCGCATTCGGCGCGCTGCTGCTGTCGCTATGTGCCGTCGCCGCATTCGGCACCTGGCAGATGTCCAAGGTCAACGCCAACGTCGTCGACCTCGACACCAACTGGCTGCCCAGTGTCGAAGCACTGGGGCAGATGCAGCAGTTGGCCAGCGAAGTGCGGCGTACGGCGCTGCTGGCCGTCGTCGAGCTCGACGCGGGCAACAAGGCCAGGGCCGCCGACCAGCACCAGGCGGCAGCGCAAGACTTTCTCGCCAAGGCCAGGGCGTACGAGGCCATGATCTCGTCGCCCGAGGAGCAGCAGCTCTACAAGGACATCCGCGCCGGCTGGGACGCATTCCTGGCGGCGGACACGCTGGTCATGCAGGCAGCCAATGGCGGCGATGCCCAGTTCCAGGCTGCGCGAGAGCTGGCCTCAGGGTCGTCGGCAACGCTCTACGCCAGGCTGAAGGAGTCCATTGCCAAGGACGTGAAGTTGAATCGCGACGGGGGTGCGCAGGCCGGGCGTGACGCCGCCGCGTCCTACCAGCGCGCGCTGTGGGTGAACATCAGCGTGGCCGCCGCAGCAGTGCTGGCAGGCCTGCTGCTGGCCATGCAGGTCACGATCTCCATCGTCCGGCCGATCGCCAAGGCCGTCGCGACCGCCCGCGAGGTGGCCGACGGCAACCTGACGGGCACGATCGACGACAACGGTCATGATGAACCCGCCGAGCTGCTGTATGCCATGGCGCAGATGGTCCAGCAGCTCGGCGCGCTGGTCAGCCAGGTGCGCGACTGCAGCGACAGCATCGCCACGGGTTCGGGCGAAATCGCCTCGGGCAGCGCCGATCTCTCACAGCGCACGGAGCAGCAGGCCGCCAGCCTGGAAGAAACGGCGGCATCGATGGAGCAGATGAACGCCACCGTGCGCCAGAACGCCGATGCCGCCCAGATGGCCGGCCAGCTCGCCGACACGGCCAGCGGCGTGGCCGCACGCGGCGGCGACATGGTGCGACAGGTCATCGCCACGATGGGCGACATCTCGGCCAGCTCAAAGAAGATCGCCGACATCATCGGCACCATCGATGGCATCGCCTTCCAGACCAACATCCTGGCGCTGAACGCAGCGGTCGAGGCGGCTCGCGCCGGGGAACAGGGCCGGGGATTTGCCGTCGTTGCCGGTGAGGTTCGCACGCTGGCCCAGCGCAGTGCCCAGGCGGCGCGCGAGATCAAGGCGCTGATCGGCCAGAGCGTGGACAACGTCGCCGAGGGTGCGCGCATGGTCGACAACACTGGCGAAACGATGACCGAGATCGTCGTCCAGTTCAAGCGCGTGGCGGACCTGATCGGCGAGATCGGCTCGGCTACCAAGGAACAGTCCAGCGGCATCAGCCAGGTCAGCGGCGCCGTGGCCCAGCTCGACCAGGTCACGCAGCAGAATGCCGCCCTCGTGGAGGAGAGCGCGGCGGCGGCGGAGAGCCTGCGGTCGCGGGCCCAGCAGCTGGAGACCGTCGTGGGCCGGTTCAAGGTCGCCAGGAGCGCTCGGTAGTTCCGCCGACCGGCGGATCGTTGAGGCTCGAAGGGAATGGAAACCAGCCCGCACGGGTAGTGCAGGCATGCATCAAACCCTGTTCGCCCTCGCGCTGCTCGCCGCAGCGCAACTCACCCAGGCCGCCGACGCCACCCGCGGCCAGGCCCTTTACCAAGCGCGCTGTGCCGCCTGCCATTCGCCGGATTTCAACGGCGTGGGCCCGGCCCACCGCGGCGTGTTCGGGCGGCTGGCGGGCACGGCCAAGGGCTATGCCGGCTACTCGGCGGCACTGAAGAAGTCGGGCCTCACCTGGAACGAGGCCAACCTCGACCGCTGGCTGGCCGACCCCGAGGCGCTGGTGCCCGGCCAGGCCATGGGCATCAGCGTGCCCGACGCGGGTGAACGCGCCGACGTCATCGCCTTCCTGCGCACGCTGGCCAAGGCCAAGGAATAAATCGGCGCACCGGCCGGTATGTCTGCAGGTCACCACTTCCTGCGAGCGAACGCCATGCAGCGACGCGACTTCCTCCACCTCGCCGGCCTCGGCGGCGGCGCCATCTTCTCGGCCTCGCTCGCCGGCTGCGCGACGGCCGGCCGGCCCCGGGACGAGTTCTATTTCGTGCAGCTCTCCGACACGCACTGGGGCTTCCAGGGCGCCCCCAACCCGGACGCGCGCGGCACGCTGCCCAAGGCCGTCGCAGCTGTCAACGCGCTGCCCAAGCCGCCGGACTTCATCGTCTTCACCGGCGACCTGACTCACACCACCGACGACCCCGCCGAGCGCCGCCGCCGCATGGCCGAGTTCAAGCAGATCGTCGGCGAGTTGAAGGTCAAGGCCGTGCGCTTCATGCCCGGCGAGCACGACGCGTCACTCGACCGCGGCGCGGCCTTCAAGGAACTGTTCGGCGACACCTACTACCGCTTCGACCACAAGGGCGTGCACTTCATCGCGCTGGACAACGTGTCCGACCGCGGCACCAGCCTCGGCGCCGAGCAGCTCGCCTGGATGCAGGCCGAACTCGCCAAGCTGGACCCCGACGCGCCCCTTGTCGTGCTGGCCCACCGGCCGCTGTTCCCGCTGGTGCCCAAATGGGACTGGCACACGCGCGACGGCGAGCAGGCGCTGGCCCTGCTGATGCCGCACAGGAACGTGACCGTCTTCTACGGCCACATCCACCAGGAACACCACCAGATGACGGGCCACATCGCCCACCACTCGGCACGCTCGCTGATGTTTCCGCTGCCCGCGCCCGGCACGGCCGACAAGCCCGTGGCCTTGCCGTGGGACCCGGCTGCGCCCTACCGCGGCCTGGGCTGGCGCGAGGTGGAGGCGGGCGGCAAGGACATCGAGCGCATCGAGCATGGAGTCAACGCCGCATGAAGCGCCGACACGTCCTGCTGCTTGGCGCCGCGGCCACCGGCGCCGCGCTGACCAGCACCCGCGCCCAGGCCCCGCGCGAGATCGAGATCACCGCCCAGCGCTTCAGGTTCACGCCCAACGTGATCCCGCTGAAGGCCGGCGAGCCGGTCGTGCTGCTGATACGCTCCCTCGACTTCGCGCACGGCTTCTTCGTGCCCGACCTCAACCTGCGCACCGACCTCATGCCCGGCCGCGTCGTCCGCCTCGCTCTCACCCCCAAGGCACCGGGGGAGATCGCCTTCCTGTGCGACAACTTCTGTGGCGACGGGCACGAGGGTATGGACGGGCACTTCGACGTCACATGACCGACGCGCGCCGCTTCGAGGCCACGGTGCTGCCGCTGCTCGACACGGCGCACAACCTGGCGCGCTGGCTGCTGCGCGATGCGGCGGCGGCCGAGGATGCCGTGCAGGAGGCTGCGCTGCGCGCCTTCCGCTACTTCGGCTCGCTACGCGCGGGCGAGGACGCCAAGCCCTGGTTCCTCGGCATCGTGCGCAACGCCTGCTTCACGGCGCTGGCCCGCGAGCGCGGCCGGGCCGACGTGACGCTGCTGGACGAGGACGGCTGGGAGCAGCTCGAGGCCCGTTCGCCCAGCCCCGGGCCCGATCCGCTCGCAGCCCTGGGCGCGCGGCGCGAGCAGGTGCTCGTCGACGCCGCGTTGCGTCAGCTCACCCCGCCGATGCGCGAGGTCATCGTGCTGCGTGAACTCGAAGGCCTGGATTACCGCGACATCGCCCACATCGCCGGCATCCCCATCGGCACCGTGATGTCGCGGTTGTCGCGCGCCCGCACCCAACTCAAGCGCCAGCTCAGCCTGGCCGGACTGCCCTGATCACCAAGATGGAAGACGACGACCTCACCCGCCTGCTGCAGCAGCACGCCAGCCGCCACCCGGCTGGCGAAGGACTGCGCGCCAAGGTGCGCACACAGCTGACGCTGCAGGCCGCTGCGCAGGAGACGCCGCCGGTGCGTCCGCGCTGGCGCGAGCGCTTCGCCGTGCTGGCGCGCATCCACCCGGCCTTCGCCGGCGCCGGCGGCCTCGCGGCAGGCGTCGCGCTGACGCTGGCGGTCATGCTGATCGCGCCGCGGTTCACGCCCGACGGTCCCTTGCCTGACGAGCTGGTCGCCGCCCATGTGCGCGCTCTGCAGGTCGGCCCGCTGTACGAGGTCGCGTCCAGCGACCGTCACACGGTCAAGCCCTGGTTCCAGGGCCGGCTGGACTACGCGCCCACGGTGCTGGACGGCCCGCTGCGCGAGCAGGGCTTCACCCTGCTCGGCGGCCGCATGCAGGCCGTGCAGGGCCGGCCGACGGCCGTACTGGCCTACCAGGTCCGGCTGCACAAGATCGACCTCTACCAGTGGCCGATGGAGCGCGGCGGCGCGCCCGAGAGGCTGCAGCGCCGCGGCTTCAACCTTGTGCGCTGGAGTGACGGCGCGATGCAGTTCTGGGCCGTGTCCGACGTGGACGGCGCCGAGCTGGAGCGCTTCGCCGCAGCCTGGCGCACGGCCGCCGCAGCGCATTGACGTGGCTCAGGCCTTGGGGATCAGCCCGTTCTTCTTGACCACGGCGCCGATCTTCTCGGGTTCGCGCAGCACCTGGCGGTAGATCCAGCGGTAGTGGTCATCGGCCCAGAACTGCATGACCTCGCGCGCCTTCAGCTCGCCCAGCAGGCGCTGGTCGGCGCGGTATTCGAGGTAGACGACGAGCAGGTGCTCGTAGTTGCCATCCGCGCTGTCGGAGCCGTCGGGGTAGCCGACCGGGATCTTCGGGAAGAGGCGGCGCAGCGCCGCGGTGGCCGCCGCGGTCTGCTCCGGGTGGGCTGCCAGGAACCAGTGCATCTGCTCATGCACATAGGTCGACAGCAGCAGCTCGTCGTCGCGCAGGTGGCGGGTGTGCAGCGTCAGCACCGGGTGGCTGTGCGGGATCTCGTCCTGGTCGACGACGATGTCGCGCGTGACCGTCCAGCGCGACAGATCATGGGCCTGCAGCAGCCGCTGCAACTGGGCTACGGTCTGCTTCTCGGCTTCGCTGTCGTGCGCGGTGCGCAGGCTCAGCTCGGCGGCCGGGCTGGCCAGGGCGGCCAGCAGCAACAAGCCGCCAAGCAAGGAGGTACGAGCCATCGCGTCAGAACTTGTAGCTCAGCCCCACGGTCAGGTAGCGGCCGACCGCGCCCTCCTGATGCAGCGACGGGTTGTAGTGCGCGCCGCCCGACGACACGCCACCACCCGTGGAGCCCGACGCGAACGCGTCGATGGGCGCCGCGCGGTCGAACAGGTTGGCGATCGACGCGCGCAGGCTCAGGGCCTCGCTGATCTGCCAGCTGCCGCTGAGGTTGAAGGTCGTGAACGAGGGCACGTGGCACAGCGGCGAGCCACCGGCCGGCAGGCCGTTGGGGAAGATGGTCGACAGCGCCGAGGCGCAGTCCGGCAGGTTGTAACTGGCGTCCTCCACGCGCATGCCGCTGATGTAGTTCAGCGTACCGGTCAGCTCCACCGGGCCGCGCGCCCAGGTCAGCGCCAGCGCGCCACGGTCCTTGGGCGTGCCGGTATTGGTGGACACGAAGCTGGGCCCGTGCGTGCCCGCCAGCTCGTAGATCTGGCCCGGGCCGCGGTCGATGGTGTAGCGGATCATGTGCGTCCACTGCAGCTGCGGCGTGAACTGGCCCCAGGCACCACCGTCGAGCTTCACGCGCAGGTCCAGGTCGATGCCGTTGGTGCGCGCGCTGCCCAGATTGATGAAGGGGTAGGTGCCGTAGAGGATGGTGTCGTCCGGCCCCGTTGGCGCGGCGTTGGGCGTCGTCGGGCTGTTCACGCGGTAGAGCTTGGTGCCGTAGGCCGCCGGGTCGTCGATCTGGTACTGGCCGAACAGGCCGACCGACACGATCTGGTCGCTGATCTTGATGTCGTAGTAGTCTAGCGACAGGTTGAACATCGGCCCCGGCTCGAACACCAGGCCCAGCGTGTAGCTCTTGCTCTTCTCGGGGTGCAGGTCCTTGCCCGGCAGCTGCAGCTGCGTGCCGCCCACGCCGATGTCGCAGGGCTGGCCGGGTTTGACGAGGTTGCACAGCGCCGTGTCCAGCAGCGGCGGCAGGTAGCCGGCGCTCGACCCGGACGTGCCGATCTCCACCGGGTTGGGTGCGCGAAAGCCGCCCGCGTAGGTGCCGCGCAGCGTCAGCTCGCGCAGCGGCAGGAACTTGAAGCCGAGCTTGGGCGTGACCGACGAGCCATAGGTGTCGTAGTGGTCCACGCGAGCCGCGGCGTCCACCTCCAGCTGTTTCGTGAGCGGCGCGGCCAGCTCCACGTAGGCGGCCGTGATGGTCTGCTTGCCGACGCCGAAGGCGTAGATGTTGCTGGCCTGCGCGCCGTTGGCGAAGCCGTCGGGGAAGCGTTCGTCCAGCGAGCGCTTCGTGAACTCCAGGCCCGTGCCCAGCGCGAGGTTGCCGCCGCCCAGCTTCATCAGGTCGCGGCTGGCGCGCAGGGAGATGAAGTTCAGCGTATTGGTCGACGTGGAGCGGCCCTCGGGCGTCAGCGAGGCCAGCACGTCAGCGGTGTTCTTGCCGCCGATGACGTACTTGCCGCTGTTCAGCGCGGCCTGCAGCGCCGGCAGGCTGATGAAGTTGCGCATCGTCAGTTCGGTGGCCACGCGGGTCAGGCCGAGGGCCGCCTGCACGTCCCAGCCGGCCCAGCCGCCCGACAGCTCGGCGACGAAGCGCGTGGAGCGCGTGGCCGTGCGCGAGCGCTGCGCCGGCAGGTCGCCGAACTCCTGGTCCACGGGGTTGCCGGTGGCAGGGTCGATGACGTTGGTGCCGTTCAGCGCGGTGGGCGTGGGCAGCGGGTGGTCGGGGCCGAAGACGAAGGTCGTGATGCCGCCCGACGGCGACACGCTGTTCAGCAGGCCCACCTGCGTGGCCGAGCTGCCCAGCACCGAGCCGGCCATCGACAGCGTCCAGTCCTGCGGCAGCAGGGCCGTGAACTTGCCGAGCACGCTGTAGTTGCGCGTCTCGGGTGCCACCTGCAGTTCGGGGTTGGCGGTCAGGCCCAGGTCCGCGCCGCCGTAGCGGGTCCAGTCCGAGCCGCCCAGCGCCGGGCGGTCGCTCAGCAGGATGGCGCGCTGGCGGCGCGCGCTGACGGCCACGTAGCCGGCCATGCCGTCGCGGTCCAAGTCGCCGAAGCCACGCACGCCCGCGAGCTTGACGCTCTGGCCGTCTCCACGGCTGGAGCTGCCCAGCTCGGCATGCAGGGCGCCGCCCTGCTGGCTGCGCTTGAGGATGACGTTGACGACGCCGGCCATCGCGTCGGAGCCGTAGATGGCCGAGGCGCCGTCCTTCAGCACCTCCACGCGCTCGACCGCGTCGACCGGGATGGAGGCGATGTCGACGAAGTCGCGCTGTCCGTCGTCGGGTAGCGGGTACGGTGCCATGCGGTGGCCGTCGATCAGCACCAGCGTGGCGCCGACCGTCATGCCGCGCAGCGAGATGCCCGAGCCGCCGGCCCCGAAGGCGCCCGGCGTGGCCTGGCCCAGCGAGCCCATGTTGTTGGCCGACAGGTGCTGCAGCACCTCGCCCAGCGTGCTGTAGCCGGTGCGGGCGATGTCGGCCGCGGTGAGCTTCTGCACCGGGCTGGGCGTCTCGCCGTCGGTGCGGCGGATGTTGGAGCCGGTGACCGTCACGCGGGCCAGCGTGGCCTTGTCGGCACCCTGGCCGTCGCCCGCCGCGCCGTCACCGCTGGTGGCCTGGGCCCAGAGGGCCGGGGAGAAACAGGTCAGCAGGGCAGCCGCCAGAGGCAGCAGGGGCGAACGGGCAATGGTGTTCACGGTGGGGTCACCTCGTCAGGACGGGTTGGAAAGCGCGCGATTCTCGAACCAGCAAGAACCGCGCCGCACACCGGCCGCGACAAATCGCGAGCCGGCGTCGGCTCCCCGCAACGCCCGGGCTTCAGGCGCTGACGATCCACCCCTCCAGCGGGTCCACGCCCTCGGGCCAGCCGTAGCGCGGCTGGGTGGTGGCCCAGGCGGCCTGCAGCAGGGCCAGCACGGCGTCCAGGCTGTCGCCGCTGGCATCGGCCACCAGCTCGTCGCGCTGCGCGTGACTGAGCTTGAGCCGCAACCCCAGCTTTGTGCGGCCCTGCTCCAGCGCGTCGACGATGTCCTTACGGGCGATCAAGCGCTCCGGCGTCTGCTCGGCCTTGGTGTCGCTCTTGTACGAGCGCCGGCCGATCAACTCGCGCGCCAGCAGGCCCGGGTAGGCCTCCAGCGCAACGCGGCGCTCGTCGCCAGCCAGATGCCCGGGCAGATGCACGCCCGCCGCGATCAGCCGCGGCACGCCGGCGTGCAGCATCCAGGCCACCGGCGGGTTGACCCATTTCATGCTGGGGCTGGCCCCAGCCGGGCCGTCGCAGGCGCGGTGGGCGAACTTGGAGCCCGCCGGGCGCGCATCGCAGAAGGCGGCAAAACGGTCGCGGATCTCGTCGCGGCCCAGCGCCGCGTAGTGGGCCATCAGCGCGGCGTAGTCGGTCGGCCAGCCCAGCTGCTCGACCAGCTCGCGCGGCAGGCCGAACGGCAGGTCGAAACCGCCCACCCAGGGCCCGGGCTGGGCCAGCCAGGCGGAGAAGGCGTCCAGGCTGTCCAGTGCCGTCAAGCCCTCCAGCCGCACGACCGCGCCGTGCCGGCGGCCCGCCGCGACGCGGACAGGCTTGACGCGACGTGGCGCACTTGTGAAGTCGATCCCAAAAATAGTGCCGTCTTGCATGGGCGGCATTCTGGGGCTGGGCAGAATGGCGGGCTCCCATGTCCGACCTGCTCGACCTCCCCGCCCTGCCCGCCGACGACGCGGGTTTCGACGCCTCCGCGTTCGACGCCGCGTTCGCGGCCCAGCGCCAGCTCGCCGCGGCAGGGGCCTACCAGGCATCCAACGACGTGCTGGAGCAGTTGCTGCAGGACTGCCCGCCCAGCCAGCAGCGCCGCCGCTGTGAAGTGCTGGCCCTGCTGGCCCACCAGTACCCACGGCTGGGACGGCTGACGGCCAGCGCGCGCTGCGCCACCGAGGCCCTCGCGCTGGCGGAGCGGCTGGGCGACGACACGCTGCTGGCCGACGCGCTGACATCGCAGGCCTACGTCTATGGCCAGCTGCTGATGGGCCGTGAGGCCTTGCAGGCCGGCATGAAGGCACTGGCCGCCGCGCGCCGCACGGCTGACCCGGTGCGCGAAGCCTGGGCGCTGAACCGCGTCGGCGTCGCCTACGCCAGCCTGGACAACCCGACGCAGGCGTGCGCGTCCACCGGTCAGGCGCTGGAGATCGCACAGCGCGCCCCGGTCGCCGAGGTGCTGTTCTCCTGCCACAACAACCTCGCCTACTTCTGGCTGCTGCGCGTGGAGGAGGCCCGCACGTGCAACGACGCCGCTGCGCTGGCCGAGGCGGTCACGCAGGCGCGCAGCACGGCCGAGGAGGCCACGGCGCTGGCGCGCCGTTCGGGCAGCGCCTTCCAGGTCGCCGTCGCCGTGTCCAACCTCCTCAACGCGCTGCTGGCCGGCGGTCAGCTGGACGAGGCCCTGCCGCTGCTCAACGAATTCGGCCATCTGGCCCACGACCACGGCTACCGCACGCTGGCCATCGAGGCCGACGCGCAGCGCGCCGTCTTCCTGCGGCTGAAGGGCGAGCCGCTGCAGGCCGTGCGCCTGCTGGAGGCGCTGATCGCCGCCGCCAGCGAGCCGCCGCCCAAGCTGCGCCGGCTGCTGATCCGCAACCTCTACGAGACGCACAAGGCCTGCGGCCAGTACCGCCAGGCGCTGGAGCGGCTGGAGGAGCTGGTCGGCCTGGACCGCCAGATCACCCGCGACAACCTCGTGCTGCAGACCGAGGTCATCCTCATTCGCGACCAGGTCGAGCAGGCCCAGGCCCGCGCCGACAGCGCCGCGGCCGACGCCCGGCGCGAGCGCGCCCGCGCCACCCACCTCGAGAACGAGCAGCAGCGCCTGCGCGAGCACGCCAACGCGCTGGACCGCGCCGCGCACGAGGACGTGCTGACCGGCCTGCACAACCGCCGCCACGCCGAATTCGCACTGCCGCTGCTGGTGGAAGGCGCACGCGTGGCGGGCCAGGTCATCAGCGTCGCGACGCTGGACGTGGACCACTTCAAGTGCATCAACGACACCCACGGCCACGCGGTGGGTGACGCCGTGCTGCAGCAACTCGCGCAGCTGCTGCGCCACCGGCTGCGCAGCGCCGACCTGCTGGCACGCATCGGCGGCGAGGAATTCCTGGCCGTGCTCGTCGGCATCGCCCCGCAGCAAGCCGCCGAGATCTGCGAGCGCCTGCGCCTGGCCGTCGCCGAGCACGACTGGGCCGCCATCACGCCGGGCCTGGTCGTTCGCGTCAGCGTGGGCATCGCCGGCGGCCCGCCGCCGCTGCAGGCCGACCAGTTGCTCAACCGGGCCGACCAGGCGCTCTACGCCGCCAAGCGCGGCGGGCGCAACCGGGTGCACGTGGACTGAGGAGCGGCACCGTGGCCTTCGAGTCATCCGATTCCGGTGCCCTGCGGAGAGTCCCCGGATGAACCCCATCCTCGTCGAAGTGCTGCGCGGCAACGCCGTCGAGTCCTGCCATGCCGGTGCACTGGCCATCGTCGACGCGTCGGGCGCCGTGCACACGGCGCTGGGCGATATCGAGCGCCCCATCTTCCCGCGCTCCGCCGTCAAGCTGCTGCAGGCGCTGCCGCTGGTGGCCAGCGGCGCGGCCGAAGCCTTTGGGCTGAATGACGCCGAGCTGGCCCTGGCCTGTGCCTCGCACAGCGGCGAGCCCGAGCATGTGGCCACGGCCGCCGGCGTGCTGGCCAAGCTGGGGCTGACGGCCGACGCGCTGGAATGCGGCACGCAATGGCCCAGCCGCGAGCCGGTGCTGCGCGGCATGCTGGCACGCGGCGAGACGGCAGGGCCGCTGCACAACAACTGCTCGGGCAAGCACAGCGGCTTCGTCTGCCTTGCCTGCCTGATGGCCCGCAACGCCGGCACCGACCCGGCCGCGTTCGCGCGCGGCTACGTGGCCGCCGAGCACCCGGTCATGCGCGAGGTGTCGGCCGCACTGTCGGCCGCGACCGGCGTGGACGTCGAGCGCGCACCACGCGGCACGGACGGCTGCTCCATCCCCACCTTCGCGCTGCCGCTGCGCTCCCTCGCGCTGGCATTCGCGCGCGCCGGCACGGGGCATGACCTGTCCGACGCCAATGCCCGCGCTGCGCGCCGGCTGCGCGAGGCCGTCGCCCGGGCGCCGTTCATGGTCGGCGGCACCGACCGTTTCGACACCCGCGTGATGCAGGCCTTCGGCGAGCAGCTGTTCTGCAAGATCGGCGCCGAGGGCGTCTACTGCGCAGCACTGCCGGCGCTGGGCCTGGGCGTGGCGCTGAAGATCGACGACGGTGCCGCCCGCGCGGCCGAGGCGGCAATGGCCGTCGTCGCGGCCCGGCTGCTGCAAGACCGGGGCGACCTGCTGCACGGCTACAGCCACGCCGTGCTGCGCAACTGGCGGGGCATCGAGGTCGGGGCGCTGCGGCCGGGCGAGGCACTCACGGCGGCGCTGCGAGCCCCCTGACGTTTCGCGCCCGAGGCCGCGAAACGCCACGGCGAAGGCCTGCGGCGCCCTCTCCCTCTACTTCTTCTCGTACTTCCAGAATCTGCCCTTGCCCTGGGCGATCCATTCGAGGGCTTCATCGATGCGCTTCTGGCGTGTCTGCTCCGTCTTCGCATCGGCAATCCACACCACATACTCCTTGCGGAACGATGGTGACTTGCTCTGGAAGACCTCGTTCGCCTGCGCATGGCGCGACAGCTGCTCCGCGAAGGCCTCGGGGACGGCGATCTCGGCGGCCTTCGCAGCCTTCACATCCTGGCGCGGTGGAAGCTTCACCCCTTGGTCGTTCAGCGCCATCGCCTCCTGGATGAAGGCGATCAATTCACCGTCGGGCGGCAGGTCGGACAGCGACGTGAGCTTGCCCATGAAGCGCTTGGCGGCCTTCAAGTCGCGATTCGCCTTGAGCCGCGCATCGCTCATCAGCGGCTCCTTCCAGAAACCGAAGGAGCAGTGGTTCTTGTAGGCCGCAAAGATGCACAGCGCTTCGCCCTTGTAGTCGAAGTGCGGTATGCCCCACTTGATCTCCTCGATCACCTCCGGGCACTGCTGGTGCACCAGTTGGCGCAGGTGCGCCATGATGGGCTTCGCGAAATCCGACGCGGCCTCCTGGTATTCGTCGAACTGCGGATTCAAACGTCCCTGTTGCTTCATTCAGTGAGGCCTTCTGTCGTGAATGGCGGGTGCCCTGGAGCGCGCAGGCTCAGGGTTGCAGCGTCAGCAGCAGTTCGTCGAGTCGTTCGAGGGTGGAGGTGAGACCGGCCTGCAAGCCCATGTCGATCACCTTCTGCACGTCCTGCGCCGAGTCGTACTGGATGATCGTCGTGACGGTCGTGCGGTCCTGCGCGCCGGCGAAGGCCACGTCCCAGCGGGCCCGCGGCATCTCCGGATTCACCACGCCGCTTTCGTCGGCAAAGCCATCGAGCGCCACATAGCTGCGGATCGGCTCGATCGACAGGTAGTCCAGGCGGCTCCAGAACGACTGCCCGTCGGGCGTGACCATGGCGTAGTGCCAGTAGCCTCCCGCCTTGAATTCCATGTGCTTCGTGCGGGTCGTGAGCGGCTTGGGCGCGAACCACTGGTCGAGGTACTCACGCCGCGTATGGCAGTCCCACACCAGTTGCTGCCTCGCCGCGAAGTCCCGTTCCACGGTGATGCGGTTGCGGGCCTTGTCCACCACGAATTCGAAACGCGGGTCAATTTTCATCGTCTTCTCCTTTGAGTTTCACCAAGAGTTCGTCCAGGTTCCCGTAACGGGCCTGCCAGATGGCTCGCTGTTCCCCTAACCACTGCTCCACCGCGCCCAACCGCTGGCGCTGCAGGACGCAGGTCCGCACGCGACCGGCCTTCTCCGAACGGATCAGCCCGGTCTCTTCCAACACGCCGACGTGCTTCATCAGGGAAGGCAGCGCCATCGCAAAGGGTTGCGCCAGCTCGGTCACCGTCGCCGGCCCTCTGCCCAGCCGTTCGACGATGGCCCGACGCGTCGGGTCGGCAAGCGCACGGAAGATGGAATCCAGCGACGCGCTATAGTTATCCATATGGCTAACTATAACGAGCCACGCGTTCGTCCGCAAGCAGCATCGGCCGATGGATCGAGAGCAGGCCCACGTTGCGGCCTGCCGCCCAGCCGAGAAAAAACGATACAAAACGAGACCAAGCAAGCGCTTGGTTGGTTGCTACAGTCCGGCCCCATGCCCGCCCGACCGCCAGCCCGCCCCGTGCCGCCAGCGCCGCCGCCCTCGCCCCGCGACCGCCTGCTCGCCGAAGCCATGCGGCTGTTCGGCGAGCGCGGGGTCGATGCGGTGACGACGCGGGAGATCTGCGCCGCCGCCGGCGTGAACCCCGGCGCCATCCACTACCACTTCGGCGACAAGGACGGGCTTTACCGCGAGGTGCTGCGCCTACCCGTCGCAGAGCTGGACCGGCAGCTCGCCGGCTTCGACGACCCGGGCCTGAGCCTGCACGAGTCCATCCGCCGCTTCATCCAGCCCTTCCTGTTCGACGACGGCTCCTGCAACGCGCAGCTGTTCTTCCGCGAGATGCAGGCGCCCAGCCCGGTGTTCATGGAGACGGTGGCACGCGAGGTCGGCCCCCTGTTCGACCGCTTTGCCCGCCTGCTGGCCCGGCACGCCGGCATGGAGCAGCCCAACGCCGCCATCCACCAGCTCGCCATGGGCCTGCAGGCGATGGCGCACGACTACTCCATGACCCGGCCCATGCTGGACGCCTTCCACCCCGAACTGCTGGCCGACGACCCGCTGCTGGAGCAGACCTGCCACCGCCTTGCCGACTGGGGCTGTGCGCTGGTTGAGTTCGAACGCCAACGCCACGCCTCCCGATGAAAAAACGCCTTTTTCTTGCCGCGCCGCTGCTGGCGCTGCTGACCGCCTGCATGACGGCCCCGCCCGCGCCACCGCCCACGCCCACGACCGTCCCCGCCGCATGGCGTTCGCCGCTGCCCCATGGCGGCAGCACGGCCGCGCTGAACAGCTGGTGGCAGGCCTTCGACGACCCACAGCTGGCCCGCCTCGTCGCCCGCGCCGAGAGCCAGAGCCCCACGCTGGAGCAGGCCGCCGCGCGGCGCCGCCAGGCCGAGGCTGGCGCCGCCCAGGCACGCGCCGGGCTGATGCCGCAGGGTGGTGTCGGCGGCCAGGTGCAGCGCGGCCGCGCACTGAACGCCGTGCCGGGCGACAGCACGCAGTCCAGCGCCCAGTTCAGCGCCAGCTGGGAGATCGACCTCTTCGGTGGCCAGCGCGCTGCTGCGGCTGCCGCGGCAGCCCAGGCCACGGCAGCATCCGCCGACTGGCATGCGGCACGCGTCAGCCTCGCCGCCGACGTGGCCCAGGCCTATGTGCAGATGCGGCTGGCGCAGGCGCATGAGGAGTCCGCCGAGCTGGACACGCGCTTCGCCGAGCAGATCGCCGCCTGGGGCCGCGAGCAGCAGAAGGCCGGCCTGCTCAGCGCCAGCGACGCGGCGTTGCTGAACACCGAGCGCGCCGTCGCCTCCGCCAGTCGCAGCCAGTGGCGCGCCGAGGCGCAGATCGCGCTGCAGACGCTGGCCGTGCTGTGCGCCGAGCGCGCCGACACGCTGGCCGACGAACTCGCGCCGCCCGCGATCGCAACGCAAGGATTCGAGCTGCGCCGCACGCAGCCCCAGGCACCCGCCTTTGATGTGAACGCGCTGCCCTCGCAGCTGTTGGCCCAGCGCCCCGACCTCGCCGCCGCCCACCAGCGCTGGATCGCCGCCGTGCAGCAGCAGCGCAGCGTGGACGCGCAGCGCTACCCGCAGCTCAGCCTGGCCGCGATGGCCGGTGAGTCATGGCTGCGCACGGGCAACAAGAACAGCCGCGGCTCGATGTGGTCATTCGGGCCCAGCCTGACGCTGCCGCTGTTCGATGGCGGCGCGCTGGTCGCCGCCGGCCAGGGCGCGCGGGCCGCGGCCGACGAAGCCGCCGCGGCCCTGCAGGCGCGCTGGCTGGTTGCCGTCAGCGAGGTGGAAGAGGCGCTGCAGCGCGTCACCGCCGGCGCCGAGCGCGAGCAGGAGATCGAGGCCGTGCGGCGCGAGTGGGAAGGCATCGCGCTGCGCTCCGGCGCGCAGGCCCAGGCCGGCCTTCAGAGCGGCGCGCAGCGCAACACCACCTACCGCAACGCGCTGGCCGCCTACGACGCCGTGCTGTCCGTGCGCGCCGAGCAGGCGCTCGCCTGGATACGGCTCTACCGCGCCCTCGGAGGCGGCTGGACCGCCGACACCGTCACGAACACCGCCCTGAACACGCCCCGCTGAGCCATGAAGATCCGCACCCCCATCCTCGTCACCGCCGCCCTCACCCTCGCGCTGGCCGCGGCCTTCGTCGTCGCGATCTCCAGCACCGCACAAGCCGCGGACCAGCCCGCCAGCGCGGCGCCCAAGCCGGCGCTGACCGTCAAGCGCGTCGTCGCGCAAGCCTCCACCTGGCCGCAGACCTTGTCGGGCACCGGCTCCATCGCCGCCTGGCAGGAGGTCGTCATCGGCGCCGAGATCGGCGGCCAGCGGCTGGCGCAGCTCAACGTCGACGTGGGCGACCGCGTGAAGAAGGGACAGGTGCTGGCGCGCCTCAGCCCCGGCACGCTGGAGGCCGACCTGGCCGCTTCCAGGGCCGCGCTGCTGGAGGCCGAGGCCTCGGCCCGCGAGGCGCACCAGACCGCCGAGCGCGTGAAGACGCTGCAGGGCAGCGAGGCGCTGTCGCCGCAGGCCATCGACCAGGCGCTGGCCACCGACGCTGCCGCGCAGGCCCGCGTTGCCGCCGCCAAGGCGCGCGTGCAGGCCGACCAGCTGCGCCTGTCGTACACGCAGATCAGCGCGCCGGACGACGGCGTCATCAACGCCCGCGCCGCCGTTCCGGGCGCGCTGGTGCAGCCCGGGCAGGAGCTGTTCCGCCTGCAGCGCCAGGGCCGGCTGGAATGGCGCGCCGAGGTACCCGGTGCCGAGCTGTCCCGACTGAAGGCCGGCCAGGCCGTGCGCGTGCAGCCCAGCGGCGCGCCGCCGGTGGAGGGTCGCATCCGCCGCGTCGCGCCGCAGGTGGACGCGCAGACGCGCAACGGCCTCGTCTACGTGGACCTGAAGCCGGGCGAAGCCCTGCGTGCGGGCCTGTTCGCGCGCGGCGACTTCGTGCTCGGCGAGAGCCCCGCGCTGACGCTGCCGCAGAGCGCCGTGCTGCTGCGCGACGGCTTCAGCTACGTGTTCCGCATCGACGGCACCAAGGTGCGCCAGACCAAGGTGCAGGTCGGCCGGCGCGAGGCCGACCGCGTGGAGGTGACGTCCGGCCTGGCCGCGGGGGCCGCGGTCGTCGAGTCGGGTGTCGGCTTCCTGGCGGATGGGGACACCGTTCGCTTGGCGAACGGCGGGGGCGACACCGCGCCCGCAGCCAAGTAAGGAGACACCGAGATGTTCAACGTCTCCCGCTGGTCCATCGCCAACCCGGTGCCGGCCGTCATGCTCTTCATCATGCTGACGGCGGCCGGGCTCTACGGCTTCAGCAAGATGAAGATCCAGCAGTTCCCGGACGTGGAGCTGCCCACCATCGTCGTCAGCGCGTCGCTGCCGGGCGCCGCACCCGCGCAGATGGAAACCGAGGTCGCCCGCAAGATCGAGAACTCGGTCGCCACGGCTCAGGGCGTCAAGCACATCTACACCAAGGTGCAGGACGGCATGGCCACCGTCACCGTCGAGTACCGGCTGGAGAAGCCGCTGCAGGAAGCCCAGGACGACACGCGCGACGCGGTCGCCCGCATCCGCGCGGACCTGCCGGCCGACCTGCGCGACCCGGTCATCACGAAGATGAACCTGTCGGGCGCGCCCATCCTGACCTACACCGTCTCCAGCAGCAGCATGGACGACGAGGCGCTGTCCTGGTTCGTCGACAACCAGGTCACCAAGCGGCTGCTGGCCGTGCGCGGCGTGGGCTCGGTGGCCCGCGTGGGCGGCGTGACGCGCGAGCTGCGCGTGGAGCTGGACCCGTCGCGCATGCTGGCGCTGGGCGTCACCGCGGCCGAGGTGTCGCGCCAGCTCAAGCAGGTGCAGCAGGAAGCCCCCGGCGGCCGCGCACAACTGGGCGGCGCCGAGCAGTCGCTGCGCACCATCGCCACCGTGCAAAGCGCGGCCGAGCTGGCGGCGATGGACATCCCGCTGGCCGATGGCCGGCGCGTGCGGCTGGACCAGGTCGCCAGCGTCAGCGACACGCTGGCCGAGCGGCGCGCGGGCGCCTTCCTGAACGGCAAGCCGGTCGTCGGCTTCGAAATCGTGCGCGCCCGCGGGGCCGGCGAGGTGGACGTGGCCGAGCGCATCCGCGCTGCGCTGCAGGAGCTGAAGGCAGCCCACCCTGACATCACCGTCACCGAGGCCTACAACTTCGTCGACCCCGTCATCGAGAACTACCACGGCAGCCTGTCGCTGCTGCTGGAGGGCGCCTTCCTGGCCGTGGTGGTGGTGTGGTTCTTCCTGCGCGACTGGCGCGCCACCTTCGTCAGCGCCGTCGCGCTGCCGCTGTCGGCCATCCCGACCTTCTTCGTCATGCAGATGATGGGCTTCACGCTCAACGTCGTGACGCTGCTGTCGCTGTCCCTCGTCATCGGCGTGCTGGTGGACGACGCCATCGTCGAGATCGAGAACATCATGCGACACCTGACGATGGGCAAGACGCCGCTCGAAGCGGCGCGCGAGGCGGCGGACGAGATCGGCATGGCCGTCATCGCCACCACCTTCACGCTGATCGCCGTGTTCCTGCCCACCGCCTTCATGAGCGGCGTGGTCGGCAAGTTCTTCGTGCAGTTCGGCTGGACGGCGTCCATCGCCGTGTTCTTCTCGCTCGTCGTCGCCCGCATGCTGACGCCGATGATGGCCGCCTACATCCTCAAGGCCCCCACGCACGAGCACAAGGAACCGTTCTGGATGGCCCGCTACATGAAGACCGCGCGCTGGGCCTTCACGCACAAGGGCAAGACGCTGGCCATCACGGCGGCCTTCGGTGTGGCGGCCTGCACACCTCAGTTCATGGGCGCCATCCCGGGCGCCTTCCTGCCGCCGGACGACCTGAGCCAGACCCAGATCAGCATCGAGCTGCCGCCCGGCAGCACCTACGAGCAGACCGCCGCCATCGCCGAGCAGGCCCGCGCTGCCGCGGCGCAGCACGGGCACGTCAAGCTGGTCTACACCGCCGTGGGCGGCGGCAGCGCCGGCAGCGACCCGTTCGCGATGGGCGGCGCAGCCGAGTCGCGCAAGGCCACCCTGACGCTCAACCTCACGCCCCGCAAGGAGCGCCGCGGCACCAGCAAGCAGCAGATCGAGCGCGAGCTGCGCACGAGGCTGGAGAACATCGCCGGCGCGCGGCTGAAGGTGACCTTCGGCGGCTCCAACGACAAGTACCAGCTGGTGCTGGCCGGCGAGGACGGCGAGGCCCTGACGCAGCACGCCATCAAGGTCGAGAAGGAGCTGCGCACGCTGCACGGCATCGGCCAGGTCACCAGCAGCTCCAGCCTGCAGCGGCCCGAGCTCATCGTTCGGCCGGACGCTGCGCGCGCGGCGGACCTGGGCGTGTCCACCGCCGCGATTGCCGACACGCTGCGCATCGCCACCGCGGGCGACTACGACCAGTTCCTGCCCAAGCTCAACCTCAGCCAGCGTCAGGTGCCCATCGTCGTGCGCCTGCCCGACGCAGCGCGTGCCGACCTGGCCCTGCTGGGCGAGCTGACCGTGCCCGGCGCGCGCGGCCCCGTGCCGCTGCGCCAGGTGGCCGAGCTGAGCCTGACCAGCGGCCCCGCGCAGATCGACCGCTACGACCGGCTGCGCAACGTCAACTTCGAGATCGAGCTGAACGGGCAGCCGTTGAGCGAGGTGCAGGCCGCTGCCGCCGCGCTGCCCAGCATCGCCAACCTGCCGCCGGGCGTGACCAAGGCCGAAGTGGGCGACGCCGAGGCCTTTGCCGAGCTGGGCCAGGGCTTCCTGCTGGCCATGGGCACGGGCGTGGCCTGCATCTACATCGTGCTGGTGCTGCTGTTCCACGCGTGGGTGCAGCCGGTGACCATCCTCGGCGCGCTGGTGCTATCCATCCCCGGCGCCATCCTGGCGCTGTTCGTGACCGGCACCGACCTGTCGATGCCCGCCATGATCGGCATGATCATGCTGATGGGCATCGCGACCAAGAACTCCATCCTGCTGGTGGAGTACGCCATCGTCGCTCAGCGCGAGCAGGGCCTCTCGCGGCTGGACGCGCTGCTGGACGCCTGCCACAAGCGCGCTCGGCCCATCGTCATGACGACGCTCGCGATGGGCGCCGGCATGATGCCGATCGCGCTGGGCTTCGGCACCGACCCGAGCTTCCGCGCCCCGATGGCCATCGTCGTCATCGGCGGGCTCATCACCAGCACCTTCCTGAGCCTGCTGGTGATCCCGGTGCTCTACGAGGTGGTGGACGACTTCATCCAGCGCGTCACGCGCCGCAGGACGAAGGGGCAGGAGGCGCCGGCCTCGGCCTGATGCCGATGTGCAAAGACCGCCCGTGGGCGGTCTTTTTCATGGCGGGCAGGCGAACTCAATGCAACCAGGGCGGCCGATGCGGGTCGGCCACCGGCCGCGGCTTCAGCGTCTCCCGGACGCGCTCGACGGTGGCAGCCGAATGCTTGTCGTCGACGGCCACGATGAGCCGCAGCCAGCTGGCCTTCCAGCGATCGCCCTCGCGCCGCGTCCAGCACCACACCTGCGCCCCGAGCTCGCCAGCCCGGTCAGCCAGGCATACCTCGTCGAAGTCTGCTCCTGCATAGCTGAGCAGCTGCTCTTCATCGACGTAGGTGTTGAAGTAGCTGGGCATGCGGCGAGTCTAGGCGTTTGGGGAGTCGGTGCAAGCCTGCGAAACAGCGGCCCCATGGTTCGTTCGTCGCTTCCAAGCTGCTTGCCACCCGTTCGGTCGGGCCTGGCCACGGGCAGCAGTCACCACTTCTCGGACGCTACCGTCTGACATCCGGTCCACTCTGTGAACAGCTGGGAGACACTCCTGCCGACATCGTTCCAGGGAGTCCGAGATGAGGCTGAGCCATTCCAAACTTGCAGTCGTCTTGCTGCTATGCGCCAGCGCCCATGCGCAGGAGCCAGCACTGGCAACGAATGCGCCCAAGGACAAGCCTACGGCTGTGGCGTCTCGCGAGAAGTTTGAGCGGGATATCGCGCCTTACGTCGCACGTGCCAAATCGACCTACCCGCAGGCGAAAGCGCGCTTTCTCCAGGGCTTGCCCAAAGGGCAGTCCTTCTTCGTCACGACGCGGCTACTTGGGGCGGATGGCAGCTTCGAACAGGTGTTTATCGCGGTGCAGTCCATTCGCGACGGCCAAGTCATGGGCAGGATCTGGAGCGACCCTCACATCGTCAAGGCCTACAAGTACCGGGATGCGTATTCCTTCCCTGAGGATCGCCTCTTGGACTGGCTCATCACGAAGCCGGATGGGTCCGAGGAGGGCAACTTCGTCGGCAATTTCCTCGATACGTACAAGCAATAGGCATTTCGCCTTGCCCAGGTGCACGACCCATGTGCGCGCGTAGATGATGGTCGCGAGATCAGGCTTCAATACATCTTGCTCGGTGGCCGTCGTTTACAGCGCGCCAGCGATTCGTTCAATGTATTCAGGCATGAAAGCTCGCCATGTTCCCTGGTGATCGGCATCCGGGACCGGCACGATCTCGACCCAGGCCGGCACCGCACCCGGCTCCGTCAGGTCGGACGCCGGCGTCCGCACATCGCGCGCGCCCTGGATGATCGTCACGGGGAAACGTGGCTCGGCGCCCAGGGCGTCCTGCAGGTTGTAGTTCGTCGTCAGCAGTCGCTCGAGCGGCATCCAACTCGCCAGACGGCGCCCCAGCAGCGGCGTCATCGCCGAGCGCAGCGCTGCGGCGAGGCTGGGGCTCGCGCCTTCAAGCAGCAGGGCCGCGGGACGATGGCCCCGGGTGGCGTAGGCGGCGAGCATGGACCCGAGCGAGCGGCCGATCACCAAGTAGCGCCGACCACAGCGCTGCTCGACCTGTCTAACGACTTCAAGCGCAAAGCGTCGGGCCTGCTCCAGCGTGAGCCTGGGTCCGTCCGGCCTGGCCGCGTAGGTGGCCGTGAAGGTGGCAATGCCGCGCGAGGCCATCAATGGCGCCAATTGGCCCTCGAACCCTCCGGCCAGCCCGTGCTGCCCCGGAAAGAGGATCACGCACCCGCCGTCGACGTTGCCCGCCAAGTAGACCGGCACATCGACACCGTCAGCCACGGCGACGCTGAAGGCGACCTGGCCGACCGCGGGCGGATGCAGGCCGGCGTCCCGAATCGCGACACGATCGACGATGAGGCCAATGCTCGCGATGAGCATGGCCATGCAGATGAGCATCGCCACAACCAGCAGGCGCGGCCGACGCCAGACCGAGCGTCGTGAGACCGTCACCCCAGCCGGAACACCGCCACCGACCGCGCCAGCGCATCCGCCTGCTGCTGCAGGCTGGCTGCTGCGGCGGCGGACTCCTCCACCAGCGCGGCGTTCTGCTGCGTCATCTGGTCCAGCCCCGCGATGGCCTGGCCGATCTGGCCGATGCCGGTGCTCTGCTCGCCGGTGGCGTGGCTGATCTCCGAGACGATGTGGCTGACACGCTCGATGGCCGAAATGACCTCGTGCATCGTCTGCCCGGCCTGCGCCACCAGCGCCGCGCCTCCCTGCACGTTCTCGCCGCTCTGCGTGATCAGCGACTTGATCTCCTTGGCCGCCTCGGCCGAGCGCTGCGCCAGCGTGCGCACCTCGCCGGCCACAACGGCAAAGCCCCGCCCCTGCTCGCCCGCACGCGCCGCCTCCACCGCCGCGTTCAGCGCCAGGATGTTGGTCTGGAAGGCGATGCCGTCGATGACCGAGATGATGTCGGCGATCTTGGCCGACGAGGCACTGATGCGCCCCATGGTCTCGACGACCTCGTCCACCACCGTGCCACCGCGGCGCGCCACCGACGCCGCGTCGTTGGCCAGCTGGTTGGCCTGGCGGGCCGATTCGGCGTTGTGCGTGACGCTGGCCGTCAGTTCCTCCATCGCCGATGCCGTCTCCTGCAGGTTGGACGCCGCCTGCTCGGTGCGGTTGCTGAGGTCCTGGCTGCCCGTGGCCACCTCGCGTGACGCGTTGGCGATGTTGTCGGTGCTCTGGCGTACGCCGGAGACGACGGTGACCAGCGAATCCTGCATGCCCTGCACGCCACGCATCAGCGCGGCCGTCTCGTCCCGGCCCTCGGCCTTCACGGCGGCGCTGAGGTCGTGGCTGGCGATGCGCTCGGTCGTCTTCACTGCGTGGGCCAGCGGCGCGAGGATGGAACGAATGTTGACCGCGGTGTAACCCGCCAGCAGCAGCACCGCGACGATGACGACCAGCACCAGGTTGCGGCGGATGTCGTTCTCGTGTTCTTCCAGCAAGGCCACCTGGGCGGCCGAGTGCCGGTCGATCTTCTCGGTCATGTCGCCCAGCGCCTTGTCCACGGCGCGCACCGGGCCCTTGACCGGCTCCATCGCATGGTTGGCTGCGGCGGTATCCGCGAACTCGCCCTTGGCCATGCGCTCCAGGATGCCGCTGAAGCCGCCGCGGTAGTCCAACAGCGCCGTCTTCAGCTCAGCCGGCATGCGTTTGACGTCTTCCGGCGCGTCCAGCTTGGCGATGTTGTCGAGGCTGGAGGTGACCTTCTCGAAGGTCTCGTTCCATTCCTTGCGGTAGTGCTCGACGGCCTTGGCGTCGGCCAGGTTGATGAGCAGGTCTTTCTCGTAGCGCCGCAGGTTGCCGACGCCGGCACGGATGCCCGCAAGCTGCGTCAGCGACTCGACGTCGTTGTCCACGTAGTGGACGAACTGAGCCTTGGACTGAGCCAGGCTGTACAGGCCTTGCACGCCCACCAGCAGCATGCCGGCCACGGCCAGGGCCGCCAGCGCGAGCAGCCGCGCCTTGATCGTGTAGTCGCTGAGCTTCATCGCCGTCCCTCCAGACGAGTTCCGGCGTGAGACTAGTCCTTTGACGCGACTTCGACCAGCGCTCAGGCTGACGTGCCGCCGTCCGGGCGCCACAACTCGTGCATGGCGGCCTCGAAGGCATCGCCCACGCGCTGCGGCGCCCGCCACGGCCGCGCCCGGCCGGCCACCCAGACCGACTGCCACGGCGAGCCATTGCTGCCGAAGACGACAGCATCCAGCAGCGCCTCGTCGGGCAGGCCGCGCAGCGCGTCGGCCTCGCGGTTGAGCACCAGCGCGTCGGCGCGGGCACCGGGCGTCAGCCCCCAGGCCGTGAAGCCGGCCGCGCGCGCGCCGCCGTGCACGGCGGCATCGAACAGCCGCGCTGCGCTGGACGGCTGCGTGCCCGGCATCGAGGCGATGTTGCGCTGGCGGTGCGCCAGCCGCTGGCCGTACTCCAGCCAGCGCAACTCCTCCACCCAGCCACGCGTGACCTGGCTGTCCGAGCCCACCGTCAGCGGCACGTTGTTCTGCAGCCAGCGCGGCAGGTCGGCCAGGCCGTCGCCAAGATTGGCCTCGGTGCCGGGGCAGATGACGATGCCGGCGCCGCTGAGCGCCACGGCCTCGATCTCGGCTGGCTCGGCGTGCGTGGCGTGCACCAGTTGCCAGCGCGGGTCCAGGCGGCCGTGCTCGGCCAGCCATTGCAGCGGGCGCTGGCCGGTGGCCTGGAGGCAGTCGGCCACCTCCGCCGTCTGCTCGGCCACGTGGATGTGGATGGGCAGGTCGGCGCTGCCGACGAGGCCCAGCAGCCGCGTGATGTCGCCAGGCGCTGCACCACGCAGCGAGTGCAGCGCCACACCGGCGTTCACACGTGGCAGGCCGGCGGCCATGACGCGCTGGCAGGCGCGCCAGGCCCAGTCGGCGTCGGCAGCAAAGCGGTGCTGGTCGGGGCGCAGCCCGGCAGCGTCGAAACCCGCGCGCGTGTAGACGACGGGCAGCAGCGTCAGGCCGATGCCGGTGTCCTCGGCCGCGGCGGCCAGCGCCCAGGCCATGTCCAGCTCGTCCTCGAACTCCTGGCCTGCGGCGGCATGGTGCAGGTAATGGAACTCGCAGACCTGCGTGTAGCCCCCGCGCAGCAGCTCGGCGTAGAGCTGGCTGGCAACGGCCCGCAGTTGCTGCGGCGAGATGCGCAGCGCCAGCGCGTACATGCGGTCGCGCCAGCTCCAGAAGTCGTCCTGCCCCACCTCGCGCCGCTCCGCCAGGCCGACGAAGGCGCGCTGGAAGGCGTGGCTGTGGGCGTTGACGAGGCTGGGGATGACGGGGCCGGCCAGCTTCTCGGCGTCCGGCGGCGCGGGATGGTTGACGGTGATCTCGGACCAGTGGCCGGTGGCATCGACCGTCAGCAGCACGTCGCGCTGCCAGCCACCGTGGACCCAGGCGAGCGGCGCGTGCAGTCGTTTCAGGGCCGGCATGCGAGCATCTCCTCCAACATCCGTTCGATCAGCGGCGCGACGGCCGCCGCCGCGGCTTCGTCATAGGCGTGGCGCGGGTCCTGCGCCTCGTCCATGTAGCAGCGCTGGCACATCTCCAGCTGCACGGCGTGGATGCCCTGGCCAGGCCGGCCGTGGTGGCGCGTGATGTACCCGCCCTTGAAGCGGCCATTGACGACATGGCTGAACCGCGCCTGCCCGGCCAGCAGCGCGCCGAGGCGCTCGGTGATGGCGGGCGCGCAGGAGGCGCCGTCGGCCGTGCCGAGGTTCAGCGCCGGCAGCCGGCCCTCGAACAGCCAGGGCAGCTCGGAGCGGATGCTGTGGCCGTCGAACAGCAGCGCGTGGCCGTGCTCGGCGCGCAGACGCGCCAGCTCGGCGGCCAGCGCGTCGTGATACGGCTGCCAATAGGTGCGGCGGCGCGATGCGATGTCGGCGGCGTCGGGCTCGGCACCGTCGCGGTAGAGCGGCTCGGACGTGAAGAAACGCGTGGGCACCAGGCCGGTGCCGCCGGACGCACCGGGATACAGCGGCCGGTCGTCGGGCGGCCGGTTCAGGTCGATGACGTAGCGGCTGTAGCGCGGCACCAGCAGGCTGGCGCCCAGCGCTTGAGCCAGCGGCCGGTAGAGCCGCTCCAGGTGCCAGTCGGTGTCCTCGCTCAGCAAGGCGCGGGGCACGAACCGCTCGGCCAGCTCGGGCGGTATCTCGGTGCCGACATGCGGCAGGCTGATCAGCAGCGGCACGCGGCCAGGCTGCAGTTGGAACACGCTCATGATCCTCCCTGGATGCCGTGGCGTACCCGTTCTATCAGCGGGTTATGCCCAAAGCATGCCGCCAGCTCGCGCGGGTGTCCAGCGTCCCAGACGCAGAAATCCGCGCGCTGCCCGGCCACCAGCTGACCGCGATCATGCAGGCCCAGCGCGCGCGCACCATGGACGGTCAGGCCGCGCAGCGCCTCTTCGGGCGTCAGGCCGAACAGCACGCAGGCCATGTTCAGCATCAGCAGCGGCGACAGCGTGGGCGACGTGCCGGGGTTGTGGTCGGTCGCGACGGCGATGGGCACACCGGCCTCGCGCAGCTGTTGAACCGGCGGCAGCTTGGTCTCGCGCAGCGCGTAGAACGCGCCGGGCAGCAGCACGGCCACGGTGCCGGCCTGGGCCATGGCCTGGACACCGGCCGGGCTGAGGTACTCGAGGTGATCGCAGCTCAGCGCCCGGTACGAGGCGGCGAGCTGCGCGCCGCCCTGGTCGCTCAACTGTTCGGCATGCAGCTTGACGGGCAGGCCCAGTGCACGGGCCGCTTCGAACACGCGGGCCACCTGGGCCGGGCTGAAGGCAATGTGCTCGCAGAAGGCGTCGACCGCGTCGACCAGGCCTTGCGCGTGCAGCCCGGGCAGCCATTGGCAGACGGCGGCGATGTAGTCGTCGGCATCGCCGAACTCGGGCGGCAGCGCGTGGGCGGCGAGATAGGTCGTGCGCACATCCACGCCGGCGATCTGGCGCGCGACGCGCAGCATGCGCGCCTCGGTCGCGGCGTCCAGCCCGTAACCGGACTTGACCTCCAGCGTCGTAACGCCTTCGCCGATGAGCGACCGGGCGCGCTTCGTCGCCGAGGCCAGCAGCTCGGCCTCGCTGGCGGCCCGCGTGGCGGCCACCGTCGCGCGGATGCCGCCACCGGCTTTCGCGATGTCGGCGTAGGTCGCGCCATGCAGGCGCTGCTCGAATTCGTGGGCGCGATTGCCGCCGTAGACAAGGTGGGTGTGGCAGTCCACCAGCCCCGGCGTGACCAGGGCGCCGCGCAACTCGACGACCTCGGCATTCGTGGCCTCGGGCGGCAACTCGGCCGCCGGGCCTACCCAGCGCAGCAGGCCGCCGTCGACGAGCAGCGCACCGTCGTCGACCAGCCCCCAGCCGCGGTCACCCGCCAGCGTCGCGAGGCACCCGCCCCGCCAGAGTTTCAATCCGGGCTCCAGGTCAGCCACCAGGCGTGGCTGCTGGTGGCGTCAGGCCCGGTGAAGACGCAGCTCTGCGCGGCCGGCGCCTCGCACCAGGCCAGCGTCAGCGGCGCCAGCGGCATCGCGCGGTGGCCGTGTTCCAGCAGGCCGCCCTCGACGGTGAACAGCCCCACCCACGGCGTGCGCGGCAGCAGCACGTGGCTGGCCGACTCGACCTCCAGGTTGCCGCGCCGCTCCATCACGTTGAAGACCTCGGTCTCGCCGCGGATCAGCTCGGCCTCGGGCGCCAACCCGCCGTCAAAGCGCAGCGGCTCGTCGCCGATGCTCTGCGGCCAGTCGAACAGGCGCAGGCCGGCGCCCTTGACGACCGCCAGCCAGCGATGCACGCCGGGGAAGGCCGAGAACGGCCCGTTGCGCTCCACGCGGCCCACGCTCACGCGCAGCGCCCAGTCGTGCGCATGCGGCCACGCGAGCAGTTCGCGCGTTAGGCCACCTTTGTTCATCCAGGCCTGCGGCTGTACGTCGGCCGCGCTGACCTTGCTCCAACTCATGTTCTTACCTTTTGCACCGGCCCTGCCTGGCAGGGAACTGCGCATTCTCCGCAGCTCCGGGCGGCAAAGCTCATGCCGAGAAGCTCCCTTGCAATTGGTAACGTGCTCCGGGGTGGGTGAGTTTCACGGAGGTTACCGCCACACCGCGGCTGTAGGTGATGCGTTTGACGACCAGACAGGGGTCGCGACGGTTGATGCCCAGCAGCTTGGCCTCGACCTCGCCGGGCAGCGCCGCCTCGATCATGTAGCGCGCTTCAGACAGCGGCGCCACGTCCAGCAGATAGTGAGTCGGCGTGGTGCGCGTGAAATCCTGCGAAAGATAGTCCGGCGCACAGGCCGGGTTGACGGCGCGCTCCTCGCACTGGATCGCGTGGCCGTTCTCCAGGTGCACGATGAGGCTCAGGAACACCGGCGCACCGCGCTTGAGGCCCAGCTCGGCCGCCTGCTGCGGCGTGGCCTTGCCGCGGGTGAGCGCATGCACGCGCGCCTCGTGCTGGCCGCCCCGCTCCAGGATCTCTTCGTGCACGTCGCGCACGTTCAGCGTCGACGAGATGCGGTGCAGCTGCGCGACGAAGCTGCCCACGCCCTGAACGCGCTCGATCAGCCCTTCCTGCACCAGCTCGCGCAGCGCGCGGTTCACCGTCATGCGGCTGACCTCGAACTGCGCGACGAGCGCCCCCTCGCTGGGCAGCAGGTCGCCAGCCACCCAGTGGCTGCTGGCGATGCCCTCGCGCAGGTGGTTCTTGACCTTGAGGTACTGGGGCTCGGGCGTGGCGGCTGATCGGGGCATGCCGCCATCCTAGTTGACTTAACTTGTATAGACAACTAGAGTCCACCCGCTCAACGGGAGACCTCATGACCGCCCTGCCCCGCCCTGTGAAGGCCCCCACCGGCACCCAGCTGCATTGCAAGAGCTGGCTGACCGAGGCCGCCTACCGCATGCTGCAGAACAACCTCGACCCTGCCGTGGCCGAGAACCCCGATGCGCTGGTCGTCTACGGCGGCATCGGCAAGGCCGCTCGCAACTGGGACGCCTTCGACGCCATCCTCCAATCGCTGCGTGATCTGGACGACGACGAGACGCTGCTGGTGCAGTCCGGCAAGCCGGTGGGCGTGTTCCGCACGCATGCCGATGCGCCGCGCGTTCTGCTGGCGAATTCCAATCTCGTACCCGCCTGGGCCACGTGGGAACACTTCCACGAGCTGGATCGCAAGGGTCTGATGATGTACGGCCAGATGACGGCCGGCAGCTGGATCTACATCGGCAGCCAGGGCATCGTGCAAGGCACCTACGAGACCTTCGCCGAGGCCGCGCGGCAGCACTACGGCGGCGTCGCCGCGGGCCGCTGGATCTTGACCGCAGGCCTCGGCGGCATGGGCGGCGCGCAGCCGCTGGCGGCCACGTTCGCAGGCTTCTGCTCGCTGAATATCGAGTGCCAGCAATCGCGCATCGACTTCCGGCTGAAGACACGCTACGTGGACGAACAGGCTCGCGACCTCGACGACGCGCTGGCCCGCATCCAGGCCCACACGGCCGCCGGCCGCGCGGTGTCCATCGCACTGCTGGGCAACGCGGCCGAGGTGCTGCCGGAGCTGGCGCGCCGCGGCGTGAAGCCGGACCTGGTGACCGACCAGACCAGCGCCCACGATCTCATCAACGGCTATTGCCCGCCGGGCTGGTCCGTCGAGCAGTGGAAGGCCGCCGCGGCCGACCCGGCCCGCCACGCAGAGCTGAAGGCCGCCGCCGCCGCCGGCTGCGCGACGCATGTGAAGACCATGCTGGCGTTCAAGGCGCAAGGCATCCCGACGGTGGACTATGGCAACAACATCCGCCAGGTCGCCAAGGACCAGGGCGTCACCAACGCCTTCGACTTCCCCGGCTTCGTGCCCGCCTACGTACGGCCGCTGTTCTGCGAGGGCAAGGGCCCGTTCCGCTGGGTGGCGCTGTCAGGTGACCCGGAGGACATCCGCAAGACCGACGCGAAGCTGAAGGAACTCTTCCCCAAACACTCCGCGCTGCACCGCTGGCTGGACATGGCCGCCGAGCGCATCGCCTTCCAGGGCCTGCCGGCGCGCATCTGCTGGCTGGGCCTGGGCGAGCGCCACGTCGCCGGCCTGGCCTTCAACGAGATGGTGAAGAACGGCGAGCTGAAGGCGCCCATCGTCATCGGCCGCGACCACCTGGACAGCGGGTCGGTGGCCAGCCCCAACCGTGAGACCGAGGGCATGCAGGACGGCTCCGACGCCGTCTCCGACTGGCCACTGCTGAACGCGCTGCTGAACACCGCCGGCGGTGCCACATGGGTCAGCCTGCACCATGGCGGCGGCGTGGGCATGGGCTACTCGCAGCACTCGGGCGTCGTCATCGTGGCCGATGGCACAGACGCCGCCGCGAAGCGCCTCTCGCGCGTGCTGTGGAACGACCCGGCCACCGGCGTCATGCGCCACGCCGACGCGGGCTACGACACGGCCATCGCCTGCGCCTGCAAGAACGAACTGAACCTGCCCTCGCTATGAAACTCATCCCTGGACAACTCACGCTGACCCAGCTCGCGGACATCGCCGCCGGCCGCGCCAAGCTGCAGCTCGACGACTGGAGCGCGGTCGACGCAAGCGCCGCGCTGGTGGCCGCCGCCGCCGCGGGCGACGCGCCGGTCTACGGCGTCAACACCGGCTTCGGCAAACTGGCCAGCACGCGCATCGCCAAGGACCAGCTTGCCGCGCTGCAACTCAACCTCATCCGCAGCCACGCGGTGGGCGTCGGCGCGCCGATGTCGCCGGAGGTCGTGCGGCTGATGCTGGCGACGAAGGCCGGCAGCCTCGCGCGCGGCTTCTCGGGTGTGCGGCGTGTCGTCGTGCAGTCGCTGCTGGACGCGCTGAACGCCGGCTTCGTGCCCTACGTGCCGGCGCAGGGCTCGGTCGGCGCCAGCGGCGACCTCGCACCACTGGCCCACCTGACGCTGGCGTTGATGGGCGAAGGCGAGGCGCTGGTCCATGGCCAGCGCGTGTCGGCGCGCGACGAACTCAAGCGGCTGGAGCTGCCCCCCCTGACGCTGGCCGCCAAGGAAGGCCTGGCCCTCATCAACGGCACGCAGGCCAGCACGGCGCTGGCGCTGCACGCGCTGCTGCGCTTCGAGGGCCTGTTCGCGACGGCGCTGGCCAGCGGCGCGATGACGCTGGACGCCGCCCGCGGCAGCGACGGCCCGTTCGACGCTCGCATCCACGCCGTGCGCGGCCAGCCGGGGCAGATCGAGGTCGCCGGCGTCTACCGCGAGTTGCTCGCCGGCAGCGCCATCCGCGCCAGCCACCGCGAAGGCGACGAGCGCGTGCAGGACCCCTACTGCCTGCGCTGCCAGCCGCAGGTCATGGGCGCCTGCCTGGACCAGGCCCGCCACGCCGCCGAGGTGCTGGTGCGCGAGGCCAACGCGGTGACGGACAACCCGCTGGTCTTTGAAGACACCATGATCTCCGGCGGCAACTTCCACGCCGAACCCGTCGCGTTCGCGGCCGACAACCTGGCGCTGGCCATCGCCGAGGTCGGCGCCATTGCCGAGCGTCGCATCGCAATGCTGATCGACCCCGGCATCTCGCGCCTGCCGCCCTTCCTGACGGCCGACGCCGGCCTGCACAGCGGCTTCATGATCGCCCACGTGACCGCCGCCGCGCTCGCCAGCGAGAACAAGAGCCTGGCCCACCCGGCCAGCGTCGACAGCCTGCCGACCAGCGCCAACCAGGAAGACCACGTGTCCATGGCCACCTTCGCCGCGCGCCGCCTGCACGCGATGCTGGACAACACGGCCCACATCGTCGCCATCGAGCTGCTGGCCGCCGCGCAGGGTATCGACTTCCTGCGCCCGCTGCAAAGCTCGGCGCCGGTGGAAGCGCTGCACGCGCGGCTGCGCGCCGACTGCGCGAGCAGCCCGGCCGACCACTACCTCGCGCCGGACATCGAGCGCGCCGCGGCGCTGGTGCAGGCCGGCACTCTGCAGCCGCCACACGCGCCGCGCTTCTGACACAGGCAACAGCGGTTGCTGAGCCCGATCGGAGGGACGCGCCGTCGCTCCGCCGGCCCTAGCATGGCGCGACCTGCCACGGAGCCGCCCATGCCCTTCCTGCCCCGACTGACGCTGACGGCCGCACTGGCCCTGCTGGCCGCCACGGCCCGGGCCCAAGTCGACGACCTGCCCACCGGCCTGCTGGGACTCGTCACGCTGCCGGAGGTGTTCAGCGGTCCGGGCTGCGAGCCGCACACACCGCAGGACATCCCGCTCTACGCCGCGCCCGACGACCTCGCCCGCGGGCGCGCGCCGGTGGGCCGGATCACGGTCGTCCAGCCGATGGAACTGCTGTCGCCGGGCAACTGCAATGGCTCCGTCGCGCAGCTGCGCTGGGCCGACGGCAAGACCAGCGAGGAATGGCCGATCAAGGAGTCCGGCTACGAGGAGCGCGCCGCCGTCGTCGTGAGGCGCCGCGGCGACATGCTGCAGATCACCACCGACCGCGCGCCGGCGTGGATTCACCGCCCCGGCCTCGCCGGCTACCTGCCGGCCGGCAAGCTGCTGGAGGGGCAGTTGCTGGACCTGCCCCACGACCTTCGCCCGCTGGCCCGCACGGCGCCCGGCGGCGGCCAGCGCCCGCGCCTGGACTGGCCGCCGAAATCAGCCGCCTTCATCCAGGCCCGCGAGATCCGGGGCGAGACCTGGCTGCAGCTGGAGGTGCGCGCCACCGAAGCCTGCACCGACACCGAAGCGCCACCCAAGGCCACGATCTGGGTGCCCTTCCACGACGCCCGGCGGCGCCCGACGCTGTGGTTTTTCTCGCGCGGCTGCTGAGCCCGCTCAGTACCGCCCCGTCGCCCCCGCCACGCGCAGGAACACGTAGGCGAACCACACGACCACGGCGCGATGCACCAGCGCGCGCCAGCCCTTGCCGGCGGCCTCGCCGACACGCGCCGACGCCGCGATGGCCGTCTCGATCTCGGCCGCCAGCCGCGTCGTGAAGCCGCGGTCCAGCACGACGACGTTGGCCTCCAGGTTGACCAGCAGCGACAGCGGGTCGATGTTGGAACTGCCCACCGTGGCCCACTCGTCGTCGACGACGGCCACCTTGGCATGCAGGTAGGCCGGCATGTACTCGTAGATCTCGATGTGGTGGCGCAGCAGGTCGGCGTACAGCGCCTCGGCGGCCCAGCCAGCGAGGCGGTAGTCCAGCTTGCCCTGCAGCAGCAGGCGCACGCGCACGCCGCGGTCGGCCGCGTCGCGCAGCGCCTGCCGGATGCGCTGGCCCGGGTAGAAGTAGGGGCAGACGATGTCCACGCTGCGCTGTGCGGCGCGGATGGCATCGGCGTAGGCATGCTCGATGGTGCGGCGCCGGCGCAGGTTGTCGCGCAGCACGAAGGCGGCGCACACGGGCGGCAGGCGCGCCGACGGCTCGGGCAGGCGCTGCGGGCCGCGCCACAGCTGCGTCAGCCACAGGCCGAAGCGGCGGCGCAGCGGCACGTAGTCCAGTAGCGCGTCGTCGAAGTCGCGCCCCAGCCAGGCGCGCGACCAGATCGAGCGCACGCCCTGGGCCACCAGGTCCACGAGGCCACCGCGAAGCTGCACGGCGAAGTCCAGCCGCGGCGCGTCGGTCACGCCATGGCGGATGTCCAGCCGGTCGTCGATGACGTTGATGCCGCCGACGAAGGCAATCTCGCTGTCGACGACGCAGAGCTTCTGGTGCAGGCGGCGCAGCTGGCCGCGCTGGAACCAGCGCCACCAGCGGTCCATCGGCCGGAACACCGCCAGCGCCACGCCGCTGCCGGCCAGCCGCTGGCGCAGCGTGGGCAGGCTGGCGCCGCTGCCGAAGCCATCGACGACGAGCCGCACGCGCACGCCGCGGCGGTCGGCCTCGAGCAGCGCGTCGACGAGAGCAAGCGCGGTAGCGTCGTGATGAAAGATATAGGTCGCCAGCCACACCTCGCGATGCGCCCGCCGGATGGCCGCCGCCATCGCCGGGAACAGCTGGTCGCCGCCGCGCAGCAGCTCCACCTCGTTGGCGCCGATGAAGCCGGTGTCGGCTCCCACGGGCCGCCTGCGCCGCCTCGATCCCAGCCGCCTCATTCCAGCGCGAGCTCGACGACCAAGGGCAAGTGGTCCGACATGCGCGCCCACGACGGGCCGCGCGGCACCTGCACACCGGTGCAGCGCAGGCCGCGCAGGTAGACGCGGTCCAGCGAAAACACCGGCAACCGCGACGGGAAGGTCGCCGTGCGCACGCGCCCGTGCGGCGCCGCCGCGCGGCGCAGGCCATGGGCCCGCATCGGCGTGTCCAGCCGCTCGCCCCAGTCGTTGTAGTCACCGGCCACCAGCACCGGCGCACCGGCCGGCACGTTCTCGTTGACGAAGGCCGCGAGCCGGTCGACCTGGCGCATGCGGCTGGAATGGATGAGCCCGAAGTGGGCCACGATGACGTGCACCGCCGTACCCTGCCAATGCACCGGCACGTGCAGCAGGCCGCGCTGTTCCAGCGAATGGTCGGACACGTCGTGGTGGCCGATGTCGCCGATGGGCCAGCGCGACAGCAGCGCATTGCCGTGCTCGCCGTAACGGGTCGTCGCGTTGGTACGGTACGCCACCTCGTAGCCCTCGGGCGCGAGGAACTCGGCCTGGCCCTTCTCGGGCCAGCCGAACCAGGTGCGGTCGAAGTAGGCCGCCTCGCGGTGGTGGAACAGCCGCACCTCCTGCAGGCAGACGAGGTCGGCGTCCAGCGCCTCCACGCCCATCTGCAGGTTGTGGATCTCCAGCCGCTTCGCGAGCCCCAGGCCGCGCACGCCCTTGTGGATGTTGTAGGTGGCCACGCGCAGTACGTCGTCGCCGGGCGCGTGGGGCGTGGGGCGGGCGGCGGATCTCATGGCCTGCGGGTCGTCAGGTCGACGTCTCGGCGGCGCTGAAGCGCGGCAGTTGCAGCACCGCCTCGGCGTTGGACGGCGAGAAGCAGCGGTCGGCCGCCTCGTGCCAGGGCAGCCAGACCCAGGCCAGGTGCTCGCGCGGCGCCAGCGTCGGCGTCAGCGGCGCGGGCAGCTGCAGGCCGAAGACGTGTTCGGTGTTGCGCGTGACGCCGGGCGCGTAGCGGTGCCGCCACTGCGGGTAGATCTCGTAGACGTTGGCGAGCTGCCAGTCGACCAGCTCGCCGCCCACGGCGGCGATGTCGAAGCCGGTCTCCTCCAGCACCTCGCGCCGCGCGGTTTCGGCCGGCGGCTCGTCGAGGCTGTCCTTGGAGCCGGTGACGCTCTGCCAGTAGCCCGGGTGGTCGGCACGCTCGATCAGCAGCACCTGCAGATCGGGCGTGTGGATGACGACGAGGACCGACTCGGGGATCTTGAACGGCTTGGGCAGATCGACGGGAGGCATGCGTGCAGCATAGCCGCGCCCGGTCACGCAGGCAGGGGTTCGGGGCTTGGATGCCCCGCTGCCGCGCAGGCGCGTCAGGCGCCGCCGGACGGCTTCTTCGCCACCTCGGGCGGCAGCACCTTCGCCTGCAGCTCGCGCACCTGCGCGACGAGCTGGTTGTGCGCATCCAGGAAGGCCGCGGCGATGACCTTGCCCTCGTTGGAGTTGCTCCAGCCGGCGCCGGCCACGCCGCCCAGCTTGCCCACCATGGCACCGCCCACACCCAGGTCCGCCACCTCCACCGAACCGGTGGCGGCGGCGATCTGCTCGGTGGTCTCGTTGTCGGTCAGCAGCAGCGCGGCCTGGGCCTGCTTCATCTTGACGTGCTCGGCCGCGCCGACCAGCTTGTTCAGGTAGGGAATAGCCTGCAGCACGCTGCCGATCTGGCGGCCGGCGTCCTGCTCGCTGAACGTGAGGCTGGGCGTCAGGCTGTACTGCGCCTCGTAGCCCTTGCCCTTGGCCACCGTGTTGCCCTCGCGGCGCAGGATGCCGGCGTCCTTCAGCTCCTGCTCGCGCACCGTGGCCTTCAGCCCCGCGGCCCGGTCGACGACGCGGAAGCAGCCGCTCTGCTGGGCCATCAGCCGGATCAGCGGCACGGGACTGGACGGCAGTTGGTAGCTGCTGGAGTAGCTGTAGCCGTTGGGGTTCTCCACCAACGCCAGCGTGGCCACCGGCGCGTCGCAGCGCACCAGCTCGCGCGCCGCATGGTGCGCGCCCGCGGGCCCGGCCGACCCGGTGACGACCGAGCCCCCTTCGCCAAGCGACGTGGACGACTTGCCACAGGCGCTCAGCAGCAGCGCGGCAACGGAAACGGCGAACAGGCAACGGGCTGGGGTCATGGGCGCGGTGTGGGTGCGTATCGAGCCGCGAGTCTGCCTGCGCCTCCACCTCGCGCCGACCCTAGAACGTGGGACGCGCCGCACCCGCCTCCCCTGCCCGCGGGGGGCTCACCGGCCGTACAGGATCATCTGCGTGCAGCGGAACAGCGCCACCGTCTTGCCCGTGTCCCGGTGCGTGACCGTCGCGTCCCAGACCTGCGTCGTGCGGCCCAGGTGCACGGCCTTGGCGATGCAGGTGATGGTGCCCTCGCGGGCGGTGCCGAGGTGGTTGGACTTCAGCTCGACGGTCGTGAAGCCCGTGGCCCCTTCGGGCAGGCTGGCCAGGCAGCCATGGCCGGCGCAGGAGTCGGCCAGCGTGACGACCGAGCCGGCGTGCAGATAGCCGTTGGGCGCCATCAACTCCTGCCGCACCGGCAGCTCGGCATGCACCTCGCCAGCGTCGACCCGCGTGAAGCGGATGCCGAGATAGCCCGGCAGGTAGTTGGCGCCGAACTGGTTGATCTGGGCGACATCGGGCATGGGATCTCCTCGGGGGACGGCGGCCATCGTAGTGACAACGAAAAAGGCCGGCATCGCTGCCGGCCTTGCTGCTGCGGGGTGCGTGGCGATCAGGTGCGCGTCAGCGTGGCCTTGAGCATGTTGTCCAGCATGTCCAGCGTCTCCGCCAGGTGGGCACGCGTCTCGATCGACAGGCCCGGCTTGGCGCCGGCCGCGCGCAGCTCGCGGGCCAACTGGGTGGCGTGCCAGCGGGCCATCGAGAACGCGTCGGCGTAAACGGTGGCGCCGTTGGTGGCGCGGTTCAGCTGGGCCTGCAGGCGGCGCAGGTACTCGCGCTGCAGGCTGCGGCGCATGCGGTCGATCTCGGCACCGGTCTTGAGCTCGCTGAAGATGGCGCTTTGCAGCGTGCCGTAGACCTCGTTGAGCGACACCGCGCCCTTGCGCTGCGCCTCGGGCAGGTAGGCGCCCTGCTCGATGAGCCGGCGCGCCGTGTTGGGCGACATCAGACGGTCCAGCACCTTGCCCTGCAGCGCCGCGACGGCGTCGGGGATGGACAGCGGCAGGCCTCGCTCCCACTCGTTGTAGTCCAGCGTCTGCGAGACGAGGAACTCGGGCTTGAACTTGAACGAGTCACTGGACAGCAGGCCGCTGGCGATGAAGCGCAGCGCCTCGCGCTGCTGCGCGTTGTCCACCGGCTTGAAGGCCGGGCCGCTGGTGACGCCCGGCACGACGCGCTCGGCCAGCAGGCCGCCCACGTACTTGCTGACGTTGGTGGCCGCCACGTCCAGCTGGCGGAAGGACGACGCGATGGAGCGGCGGTTGCGCAGCGGGTCGTCGCCCACGGCGGCGGGGCGGGCCTGCACGCGGTCCCACAGTTCCTGGCTGAGCTTGAGGCGGCGCTTGGCGTAGGCCAGCGGGTCGTCGCCCAGGTCGAACTGGTTGGCGCGCGGGTCGAAGCCGTCGTAGGGGCCGCCGACGCCCTGGTCGAAGTCGTCGCCGAAGGCCAGCGCGGGCTCGGTCGAGCGGGCGGCGATCCTCGCCAGCTCGGCGGCCTCCTGCTCGGCGGGGATGACCTTGTACGCGTACTCGATGGCCCAGTAGTCGTAGGCGCCCAGCGTCGTGTTGGTCAGGCTGGCCTTGGCCTCGCCCTTCAGTGGCAGGTTGTAGGCGTTGTAGTCCATCACCGAGTTGGAGATGCCGTGGGCCTCGGTGTAGGCCTTGTCGCGCAGCTGGGCCTGGGTAACGGTGGTGGAGGCCTTGAAGTTGTGCTTCAGCCCGAGCGTGTGGCCGACCTCATGCATGATCGTGTCCTTCACGACGGCCTGGGCCAGCGCCTCGGCCTCGGGGCCGTTCATGTCCATGCCGTCGCGCAGTGCCAGCAGGTCCAGCGCGAAGCCGAGTTCGCTGGCCTGCTCGGCCACGTAGTTGCAGCTCTGCTCCAGCAGCAGTTGCTGGCTGCGGTCACCGGTCCAGGCACCGGTGGCGCTGCCGTGGTCATGGCCCTGGAAGCCCAGCACGTCGTCCGCGGCCAGGCGGCGCGAGCCGCGGCCGAAGACGTCGCTCATGCGGATGTCGGCATCCAGGATCTCGCCGGTGCGCGGGTCGCGGTTGCTGGGGCCTTGCGCGAAGCCCACGTCGGCGCCGGTGAACCAGCGGATGGACGCATGCGTGGCGTCCATGTTGTCCCAGTCGGCATCGTCGGGCTGCTGCTTGACCTGGATGGCGTCCTTGAAGCCGATCTTCTCGAAGGCCTTGTTCCATTCGAGGATGCCGGCCTTGACGGACTCGCGGTACTTGGGCGGGATGTTCTTGTCCATCCAGTAGACGATGGGCTGCACCGGCTCGGACAACGCGGCCGACGGGTCCTTCTTCTCCAGGCGCCAGCGGGCGACCATGTGCACGCGCGGGTTGGCCTTGAGGTCGTCGCCGAGGTTGCTGTAGCTCTCGGTGAAATGACCCAGTCGCGGGTCCGCCAGGCGCACGGCGGCCGGCGTCTCGGGCAGCGCACGCAGGTTGTAGACGATGCTGAAGAACATCGAGCGCGGGTCCGGCGTGGACTGCGGCGGCGTGGGCACGGCCACCGGCGGCGGCACCAGCGGCGGCGCAGGAATGCGCGGCGTGGCGAAGTGCATGCGGGCGGTCAGTGTCGTGATCTGCGCATCGGCCCGCGTCGCTTCGATGAAGGAGTTGCTGCGGTCCGGGGCGTAGGGCAGGCGGTAGACCTGCTCCAGGTGGGTGGACAGGCCGGGGATGTCGCCGAGGAAGAAGCCGCTGACATCCACCAGCACGGACTTGCGATCGGGGTGGTCCGCGCTCGCGACCGGGCCGGCCGTGATCAGACTGGGCGAGAACGCCTGGTCCAGTGCCGGCTTGCCCGCGGGGTTGTCGGCGCGGAACTTGGTGTTGAGCGCCATGAGCTGCACGTGGTTGCCGATGCGGCGCCACTCCGCGAGTTCTTCGCCCAGCATCTGACTGGCGTACAGGCCACGCTCGCCGATCGAGCTGGCCACGTTGACGGTAAACAGGAAGGGCTTGTTGAAGGCTTCCTTGGGGATCTCGATCCAGACCTTCTCGTCCTTGCGCCAGACCGGGAACAGGCCCGGCTGCTCCTTCGCGCCGCGGATGATTTCCGCGAACGGCTTGGGCGCCGTGGGGTCGACCGGCGGACGGGCGGCGGGCGCCGAGGCCGCACCGGCCGGTGCTGAGGCGGCACCGTTGGGCGCGGGCGGCGTCTGGGCCTGGGTCTGGGCGGCGGCCAGCGCGATCAGTGCAGCGGTGGCGAGGGCAGTACGAGGCATCCGAATCATGCGAAGCGTCCGGGAGGAAGAGAGGATGAAAAGTGCGGCACTGTGGCCGGCAGCGACACTCGCGTCAATCCGAGGACGCCAGCGTCGCGCAGCCACCAAGCTTCCCATCAAAACTTCCGTCATGCCCCTCACCCATCTGATTTATTTGCATGGCTTTCGTTCTTCTCCGCAGTCCGCGAAGGCGCGGCGCATGGCGGACTGGGCAGCCACGCGGCCGGACGTGACTTTCGTCTGCCCCCAGCTGCCGCCGTCGCCGCTGGACGCGATGGAACTGGTGGGCCGCCTCGTGGCCGGCTGGCCGGCTTCAGGATCGGCGGTCATCGGCAGCTCGCTGGGCGGCTTCTACGCGACCGCGCTCGCCGAGCAGCGCGCCCATCGCGGCTGGCGCGTGGCGGTGCTGAACCCGGCCGTGAACCCGGCGCGCGACCTCGCCAGGCACATCGGCGAGCTGAGCGCCTGGCACGACCCGACGCTGAAGTTCGACTTCACGGCCCAGCACGTGGCCGAGCTTGCCGCGCTGACGCCGCCAGCACATCTGACGAACCCGGCGCGCTACTACGCGCTGATCGCCAAGGGCGACGAGTTGCTGGACTGGCGCGAGATGCTGGCCCGCTACGCCGGCTGCGACGGCGACGTGCTGGACGGCAGCGACCACGGCCTGACCGACTTCGAGGCCCACTTGCCCGGACTCCTCGAGCACCTGACGCGCTGAGGGACAATCGCCGGCTTATGTTTGCGCTGTTTGATGACGCCGGGAAGTTCCTCGCCGGCCGGGTGATGTCGGAGGCCGATGCCTCGCTGCAGGTCGAGCTGGACTCGGGCAAGCGTGTCAAGGTCAAGTCCGCCAATGTGCTGCTGAAGTTCGAACAGCCGGCACCCGCCGTGCTGCTGGCCGACGCCCGCGCGCTGGCCGACGAGATCGACCTGGACCTGGCCTGGGAGTTCGCGCCCGAGGGCGAGTTCGGCTTTGCCGACCTGGCCCGGGACTATTTCGACGCCAAGGCCGGCATCGTGCAGCAGGCCGCTGCCCTCTTCCGCCTGTTCGACGCGCCGCACTACTTCCGCCGCGCCGGCAAGGGCCAGTTCAAGAAGGCGCCCGAGGAGACGGTGAAGGCCGCGCTGCTGGGCATCGAGCGCAAGCGCCAGCAGGCGCTGCAGATCGAGGCCTGGGCGCAGGAGCTGGCCGCCGGCACCTGCCCGCAGCCCATCCAGGACCAGATCTACAAGATCCTCTTCAAGCCCGACAAGAACGGCCCCGAATACAAGGCCGTCGTCGAGGCCAGCAAGCTGGCGCACAAGGCGCCGCTGGACCTGCTGCAGGGCGCGGGCGCCATCACCAGCCCCTACCAGTTCCACTGGAAGCGATTCCTGTTCGAGAACTTCCCCAAGGGCGTGGGCTTCCCCGCGCTGACGGCGCCGGAGATCAAGGACGAGCTGGCGCTGAGCCCGGCAAAGGCGTTCTCCATCGACGACTCGCAGACCACCGAGATCGACGATGCGCTGTCGGTACAGGGCCTGGGCACGGGCACGGTCACGTTCGGTGTGCACATCGCCGCGCCCGGCCTGGCGATCACGCCGGACTCGGCCGTCGACAAGGTCGCCCGCGAGCGGCTGTCCACCGTCTACATGCCGGGCTGGAAGCTGACCATGCTGCCCGACGAGGTCGTGCAGACGTACACGCTGATCGAGGGCCGCGACTGCCCGGCCGTGTCCATCTACTTCACGATGGACGAGACGACGTTCGAGATCAAGGCCAAGGAAACGAAGCTGGAGCGCGTGCACATCGCGTCCAACCTGCGCCACGACAAATTGGACGGCATCGTCACCGACGCCACCCTGTCCGGCGAGGCGTCGGCCGACTATGCCTTCGCGCCCGAGCTGGCCTTCTGCTGGCGGCTGGCCAAGCACCTGAAGGTTCAGCGCGAAGTCGTGCGCGGCAAGCCCGAGAACTTCAACCGGCCGGACTACAACTTCCGCCTCGTCGGCGAGCGCTCGGAAGCGCCCAACGGCAGCGAGTCGGTCGAGATCAGCGTGCGCGCCCGCGGCAGCTCGCTGGACCTGATCGTGGCCGAGGCCATGATCCTGGCCAACTCCGCCTGGGGCGGCTGGCTGGCCGAACTGGGCCTGCCGGGCATCTACCGCAGCCAGGCCAGCCTGGCGCCCGGCATCAAGGTGCGCATGGGCGTGAAGGCGCTGCCGCACGCCGGCATGGGTGTCGCGCAGTACACCTGGGCCACGTCGCCGCTGCGCCGCTACGTGGACCTTGTGAACCAGTGGCAGATCATTGCCTGCGCCCGCCATGGCCGCACGGCCGCGCTTGTCGCGCCGTTCAAGCCCAAGGATGCGCAACTGTTCTCCATCATCTCCGCCTTCGAATCGGCCTACGCAGCCTACAACGGCTTCCAGAACGGCATCGAGCGCTTCTGGACGCTGCGCTGGCTGCAGCAGACCGGCACGACCGAGCTGACCGCCACCGTCATGAAGGAAGGCCTGGTGCGGGCCGACGACCTGCCGCTGGTGTTCAAGGCGCTGGGCTGCGAGCCGCTGCCGCGGGGCAGCCACGTGAAGGTGCGCATCACCGGCCTGGACGAGATGACGCTGGACGTGCACGCGACGCTGATCGAGCGGGTGGACGAGCCGGCCGCCGAAGCGGAGTCCGAGGGCGACGACGACGACCTCGAAGCCGCCGCGGCACCGCTGACGCTGGCCATCGACGTCAACGACGCCGAACCGGCCGACGCCCCGCAAAGCTGATGCGCCGCCCGAGCACGCTGCAGATTGCCCTGGCGGCCTCGCTGGGCGTGCACGGCGTGCTGCTGGCATGGCGCGTCGGCTCGCCCGACTCCTTCAACCGCGTGTTCCAGGACACGCCGCTGGAAGTCGTGCTCGTCAACACGCGCTCCAACGAGCAGCCCACCAAGGCCGCGGCGCTGGCCCAGGCCAACCTGGTCGGTGGCGGCAACATGGAGCAGGGCCGCGCCACATCGCCGCTGCCGCCCGCACGGCACAACGAGGTCGGCGACTCGGCGGAGGCGCAGAGTTCGCAGATCGCCCAGCTGCAGCAACAGCAGCAGCAGTTGCTGGCCCAGGTGCGCCGCGAGCTGGCGCTGCTGCCGCCGCCCGACCCGCGCCGAGAGAAGACGGACGCCAACGAACGCGCCCAGGCCGAGAAGCGCCGCCAGCTCGTCGACCTGCTCGCGGAGATCGAGAAGCGGGTCAACCTCGAGAACGCCAGGCCTCGCAAGCGCTACATCAGCCCGCAGACGCGCGAGGTCGTCTACGCGATGTACTACGACAGCCTGCGCCGCCGCATCGAGGAGCGCGGCACGCGCGATTTCCCCATGTATCGCGGCAAGAAGCTCTACGGCGAGTTGACGATGAATATCCACATCGACTTCAAGGGCCGCGTCGTCGAGACCGAGATCCTGGCCCCCAGCGGCAACCCGACGCTGGACCGCCGCGCCGTCGCCATCGTGCAGGCCGCCTCGCCCTTCGGCGATTTCAGCGCCGAGATGCGCAAGGGCGCCGAAGTGCTGATCATCACGTCACGCTTCAAGTTCACGCGCGACGAGGGGCTGGAAACGACTTTGACTGGACAAAACCCATGACGGACAAATACGTCGTCGTCGGCAACCCGGTGGAGCACAGCCGCTCGCCGGCCATCCACGCCATGTTTGCCGAACAGACCGGCCAGGTACTGACGTACGACCGCCTGCTCGCGCCGCTGGACGGCTTCGAGGCCACGTTGCGCGCCTTCGCAGCCGCTGGCGGCAAAGGCTGCAACATCACCGTGCCGTTCAAGTTCGACGCCTTCGCGCTGGCCACGAAACGCACCGAGCGCGCACAGCTGGGCGGCGCCGTCAACACGCTGCGCTTCGACGCGGACGGCTGGACGGGCGACAACACCGACGGTGCCGGCCTCGTCAACGACATCCAGAAGAATGCCGGCCGCCCGCTGGCGGGGCTGCAGGTGCTGCTGGTCGGCGCCGGCGGCGCGGCGGCGGGCGTGCTGGGCAGCCTGATCGCTGCCAGGCCGGCGCACATCGCTGTCGTGAACCGCACGGCGGACAAGGCGCAGGCGCTGGTCGCCAGCCATGCCCACCTCGGTGTGCCGCTCACCGCCGCGACACTGGCAGACGCGCCGGCTGCGCAGGACATCGTCGTCAACGCGACCAGCACCAGCCTCGCCGGCGCGGCCGCGCCGGTCGACGCCCGTGTGCTCAAGCCCGACGCGTTGGCGCTGGACATGATGTACGGCCCCAAGGCACAAGGCTTCCTCGACTGGGCCGCCGCCCACGGCGCCGAGCCGCGCGACGGCCTGGGCATGCTCGTCGAGCAGGCGGCCGAGGCCTTCTTCTTCTGGCGCGGCGTGCGGCCGGACACGGCGCCGGTGCTCGCTACGCTGAGGGCCGCGCTGTGATGCGCCATGCCGGCCGTCTGCTGGGCGTGCTGGCGCTGGCCGTGCTGTGCCTGCAGCTCTGGTTTGCCGGCCGCATCGCACTGATGAACTGGGTGGCGCCTCAGTCCACCAGCTTCCAGCGCAGCGAGGTCTTGCGCCTGGCGAAGGAGAAGCACCAGGTCGCCTGGGCGCAGCAGTGGGTGGACGACGACCAGTTGCCCCGGACGCTCAAGCGCGCCGTCATCGCCAGCGAGGACGACTCCTTCGCCACGCACGGCGGCGTGGACTGGGACGCGCTGAAGGGTGCCTGGGCGAAGAACGAGAAAGCGCAGGCGCGCGCCGAGGCCCGCAAGGCCAAGGCGCCGGCCAAGGTCGTCGGCGGCTCGACGATCACGCAGCAACTGGCCAAGAACCTGTTCCTGTCCGGCGAGCGCACGCTGCTGCGCAAGGGCCAGGAGCTCATCATCACGCTGATGCTGGAAGGCCTGCTGAGCAAGCAGCGCATCCTGGAGATCTACCTGAACAGCGTCGAGTGGGGCGAAGGCCTGTTCGGCGCCCAGGCAGCGGCGCGGCACTACTTCCGCATGGACGCGAGCCGCCTCGGCAGCTTCGAGGCCGCACGGCTCGCCGTCATGCTGCCCGCGCCCAAGCGCTACGAGCGCCAGCCGGGCTCGCCGTACATCATGGACCGCGCCGGCCTCATCGCCGGGCGCATGAACAGCGCCCAACTGCCATGATTGGAGCCCCTCGTCCAAGGAGTACCTTGGCCGGTCCCCCGCGGGGACGGCGATGCTTGCGGGAGCAGCCCCGCTCGCACATCGCCGCTGCGGGCCGGCTTGGGGCGGCCCGGCCCCCGGCCCGAAAGACAGCATGAACACCACCGAGGAAATCGCTGCAGCGGCGGCTCGCCTCATCGTCGATGAAGGCATGGACTGGGGCCCCGCCAAGCAGCGCGCCGCCCGTGACCTCGGCGCGCCGCGCGCCGCGCTACCCGGCAACGACGAGGTCGAGGACGCCGTGCGCGAGCACATCGCCATCTTCCACGCCGACACGCAGCCGGCCGAGCTGCGCGCGCTGCGCGAGCTGGCCGCGGTCTGGATGGCGCGGCTGGCCGAGTTCCGCCCCCACCTGACCGGCGCCGTCTGGCGCGGCACGGCCACGCGCCTGTCCAACATCCACCTGCAGCTCTACTGCGATGACAGCAAGGCTGCCGAGATCGCACTGCTGGACCGCGGCGTGGACTTCGACACCGCGGAAACCCAAGGTCCCAGGGGCCGCACCGTCGACATGCTGGTGCTGGACGCGCCCTGCCCCGCGCTGCAGGAACGCGTGACGATCTGCCTGACGATCCTGGACTTCGACGACCTGCGCGGTGCCCTCAAGCCCGACGCCCGCGGCCTGACCGAGCGAGGCGACCTGGGCACGCTGCAAATCCTGCTGGAGGAATCCCAGGCATGACTTCTCCCACCCGCCGCCTCATCCTCGCTGGCGCCGGCGCCGGCGCCGCCGCACTGGGCGCCTCCTTCGCCTGGCGCAAGCTGAACCCGCCGGCGGCCTCCCCTGTTGCCCAGGCCTTCTGGGCCAGGCGCTTCCCAGGCATCGACGGCGCCGAGTTGGACGTCGCTCGCTGGCGCGGCAAGCCGCTGCTCGTCAACTTCTGGGCCACCTGGTGCCCGCCCTGCGTCAAGGAACTGCCCGAGATCAACCAGTTCTACGGCGAGGCCAAGACCAAGGGCTGGCAGGTGCTGGGACTCGCGGTGGACCAGGCCGAGCCGGTCACCGCCTTCCTGAAAAAGACGCCGCTGGACTTCCCCATCGCCCTGGCTGGTCCGCAGGGCCTGTCGCTGGTACGCGAGCTGGGCAACCCCGCTGGCGGCCTGCCGTTTTCCGTGGTCTTCGACGAGACGGGCGAGATCAGTTGGCGCCGCCTGGGCGTCAGCAGGCTCGAAGACCTGCGTCAGCTGGCCAAAAGCTGAGGCTCTGGGCCTCGACCCCAGAATTTCCCCAATCCCGCAGGATTTCGGTCCCAAAACGCGTAAAGTTCGCCCTTCCTCAATTTAGTGGCGGTTCTCTAGACCGTTCAGGCCCGGCGGCCCGCCACGTGTTTGATGCAAGTTCTCGTCCTGCACGGCCCCAACCTCAACCTGCTCGGCACCCGCGAGCCCGAGGTCTACGGCTCGCAGACCCTGTCTCAGATCGACGCCGAACTGAGCGCGATCGCCACCGAAGCCGGCGCCAGCCTGACCAGTTTCCAGAGCAACCACGAAGGTGCCCTGGTCGACCGTATCCAGGCCGCGCGCACCGACGGCACGCGCTTCATCGTCATCAACCCGGCCGCGTACACGCACACCAGCGTCGCCATCCGCGACGCGCTGGCCGGCGTGTCGCTGCCGTTCATCGAAGTCCACCTGTCCAACATCCACCGCCGCGAGCCCTTCCGCCATCACAGCTATCTGAGTGATCTGGCGGTGGGCGTCATTTGCGGCCTGGGCGCCAACGGCTACCGCCTGGCCGTGCGCCACGCCCTCGCATCGTTGGGAGCGGTCGGCGCCTGACCCAGGCAGCCGGCCTTCCTTTTCCTTCCCCACAACAACAACATCGCCTGGAGCCATGATGGACCTGCGCAAGCTCAAAACCCTGATCGACCTGGTCTCGGAATCGAACATCTCCGAACTGGAAATCACCGAGGCCGACGGCAAGGTCCGCATCGTCAAGACCGACCCGGCCGCCGCCGTGGCAGCGCAGCCGGTCTACGCCGCAGCGCCCGTGGCTCCTGTCACGGCCGCTGCCGCACCCGTTGCAGCCCCGGTTGCCGCCGCTGCAGCCCCCGCCGCCGCTGTCGAGACCGGCCACGTCGTCAAGTCGCCCATGGTCGGCACCTTCTATCGTGCCTCCAGCCCCAACGCCAAGCCTTTCGGCGAACTCGGCCAGCAGATCAAGGAAGGCGAAGCCATCTGCATCATCGAGGCCATGAAGATCATGAACGAGATCGAGGCCGACAAGTCCGGCACGATCACGAAGATCCTGGTCGAGAACGGCCAGGCTGTCGAGTTCGGACAGCCGCTGTTCGTCATCGAATAAGGACTTCTGATGTTCAAGAAGGTTCTTATCGCCAACCGGGGCGAGATCGCGCTGCGCATCCAGCGAGCGTGCCGTGAACTCGGCATCAAGTCCGTCGTCGTCTACTCCGAGGCCGACCGCGACGCCAAGTACGTGCGCCTGGCCGACGAGGCGGTCTGCATCGGCCCCGCGCCGTCGGCGCAGAGCTACCTCAGCATGCCGGCCATCATCGCGACGGCCGAGGTGACCGATGCCGAGGCCATCCACCCCGGCTACGGCTTCCTGTCCGAGAACGCCGATTTCGCCGAGCGCGTCGAGCGCAGCGGCTTCACCTTCATCGGCCCGACGCCCGAGTCCATCCGCATGATGGGCGACAAGGTCTCGGCCAAGCAGGCCATGATCCGCGCCGGCGTGCCCTGCGTGCCCGGCTCGGAAGGCGCACTGCCGGACGATCCGAAGGAGATCATCCGCATCGCCCGCTCGGTGGGCTACCCGGTCATCATCAAGGCAGCCGGCGGTGGTGGCGGTCGCGGCATGCGCGTCGTCCACACCGAGGCAGCCCTGGTGCACGCCGTGCAGACGACCCGTGCCGAAGCCGGTGCGGCCTTCGGCAACCCCGAGGTCTACATGGAGAAGTTCCTGGAGAACCCACGCCACGTGGAGATCCAGGTGCTGGCCGACACCTTCAAGAACGCCGTCTGGCTGGGCGAGCGCGATTGCTCCATGCAGCGCCGGCACCAGAAGATCATCGAGGAAGCGCCGGCACCCGGCATCCCCCGCCGCAACATCGAGAAGGTCGGCGACCGCTGCGCCGCCGCCTGCAAGAAGATGGGCTACCGCGGCGCCGGCACGTTCGAGTTCCTCTACGAGAACGGCGAGTTCTACTTCATCGAGATGAACACGCGCGTGCAGGTGGAGCACCCGGTCACCGAGCTCGTCACCGGCATCGACATCGTGCAGCAGCAGATCAAGATCGCTGCAGGCGAGAAGCTGCCGTTCACGCAGCGCCAGATCGAGATGCGCGGCCACGCGATCGAGTGCCGCATCAACGCGGAAGACCCGGTCAAGTTCATCCCGTCGCCCGGCCGCATCACGATGTGGCACGCGCCCGGCGGCCCCGGCGTGCGCGTGGACTCGCATGCGTACACGAACTACTTCGTGCCGCCCAACTACGACTCCATGATCGGCAAGATCATCGTTCACGGCGACACGCGCGAGCAGGCCCTGGCACGCATGCGCATCGCGCTGAGCGAGACGGTGGTCGAAGGCATCCAGACCAACATCCCGCTGCACCGCGAGCTGATGGCCGACGCCAAGTTCATCGAAGGTGGCACGTCGATCCACTACCTCGAAGGCTGGATGGCCGCGCATAAACGATGAGCCGACCGCGGCGAGCCTCGGCAGTCGCGGGACAATAGGCGCATGAGCAACTTGTTTGAACTTGCGCTGGTCTGCCGCGAAGCCGACGTCGAGATCGTCAGCGATGCGCTGATGGAGATCGACGCGCTGGCAGTGTCCGTCGAGGACGCCGATGCCGACACCGACGCCGAGCGGGCCCTGTTCGGCGAACCGAACATGCCCGCACCGGCGGCTGGTTGGGAACGCTCGGTCGTCAAGGCCTTGTTCCCGTCGGAGCCCGAGGCCACCGAAGCCGCGACGTTGATCCTGGCCCAGGAATGGGCCGCGGACGTGCACGTGCAGGCCATCCAGACCGTGCCCGAGCAGGACTGGGTGCGCATCACGCAAAGCCAGTTCGCGCCGGTCGAGATCACGCCGGACTTCTGGATCGTGCCGAGCTGGCACGAGGCGCCGCCGCAAGCCCAGCGTGTCATGCGCCTGGACCCCGGCCTGGCCTTCGGCACCGGCACGCACCCGACGACACGCATGTGCCTGCGCTGGATCGCGAAGAACGCGCAGAAATGGCCGCGCGTGCTGGACTACGGCTGCGGCTCGGGCATCCTGGCCATCGGCGCGGCGCTGCACGGCGCCCATGACATCGACGCCGTCGACATCGACCCGGCAGCCGTCACCTCGTCGCGCGACAACGCGACGGCCAACCGCGTCGCGATCAACCCCGGCCTGCCCGACCTTGCCCACGGCGAGTACCCGCTGGTCATCGCCAACATCCTGGCCATCCCGCTGAAGCTGCTGGCACCGCTGCTGTGCGCACACGTCGCGCCCGGCGGCCACCTGATCCTGGCTGGCATCCTGTCGCGCCAGGCGGACGAGCTGAAGGCGGCCTACGCGCCCTGGCTGGCACTGGAAGTCAGCGACGAGGAGGACGGCTGGATTCTCATGACGGCACAGCGCGCCGCATGAGCCTCGCAACGCGCTGCACCGCCTGCGGCACGATCTTCAGGATCGTCGAGGACCAGCTGCGCGTTTCCGACGGCTGGGTACGCTGCGGTCGCTGCGCCGAGATCTTCGACGCCCGCGAGCTGCTGTTCGACATCGAGCAGGAAACGCCACCGCCCTGGCCGCCGGCTTTCGCACCGGCACCCACGCCTGCGCCGGTCATCGAGCCTCCTCCGCCACCACCGCCGCCTCCTCCACCGCCACCGCCGCCCCCTCCCGAGCCGGTATGGATGCCGCCGCCCGAGCCCGAACCCACCTTGCGCCACGACGCGCTGCCGACGGGCTGGCCGACCAACGAGGAAACCCGGCAGGAGCCGCGCTGGATCGACGCGGAGCCCGCCGTCGAACCGCCGAAGCCGTCTTCTCGTCCGTCGGACGATTTTTCAGCGCAGATGACCGCTGCGCCTGCGGCCGCCCCGCAGGCCGTGGTGCCGGAGTTCATGCGCCGCGCGGAGAGCACCGCACGCTGGAACCGGCCTGCCGTCCGCATCGCGCTCGGGGTGGTGTCCATGCTGCTGGCGGCGCTGCTGGCGCTGCAGGTCACGCTGCACTTCCGCGACGCGCTCGCCGCGCTGCATCCCCCGCTTCGCGCAGGGCTGCAGGCGCTGTGCGGCACGTTCGGCTGCGAAGTCCGGCCGTGGCGACGCATCGAGGCGCTCAGCATCGAATCGACGTCGCTGAACCCGGTGGGCAGCAGCGGCTACAAGCTCAACCTGTCGCTGCGCAACAAGACCGGCGTGGACGTGGCGGCGCCATGGATCGAGCTCAGCCTGACGGATGCCAGCGGCGCGCCGTTCGCCCGCCGCGTGGTCGGGCCGGACGCGCTGACGCCGCAGCTGAAGCAGGTGGGCGCCGAGTCCGAGCAGGCACTGTCGTTCAGCTTCAGCACCGGTAGTCAGCGCGTCAGCGGCTACAACGTCATCGCGTTCTACCCCTGAGCACGGCGCTTCTCGCCCGGCCCGAGCAGCGGCGGGCAGCCCTGCCCCGACGAACAGCCAATAAAAAACCCGGCACCGCGTGAGCGGGCCGGGTTTCGCGCGTGAGGAAACGGGCAGTCAGACCGCCCGTTCAGACAAACGCTTAGGGCTTGTTGCCGGTGGGGAAAGGCCACGCGGCTTGCGGGCTCAGCGCCGTCTTGGCGGCAGGAGCGGGCGCAGCAGCGGCAGGCTTGGCGGCAGGGGCAGGCTTGGCAGCAGCAGCCTTCTTCGGAGCAGCAGCCTTCTTGGCGGCAGGCTTCGCAGCGGGCTTTGCGGCAGCCTTGGCAGCCGGCTTGGCAGCAGCGGCCTTCTTGGCAGCCGGCTTCGCGGCAGGCTTGGCAGCAGCCTTCTTGGGGGCGGCAGCCTTCTTGGCGGGCGCAGCGGCCTTCTTGGCCGGAGCGGCCTTCTTGGCAGCGGCCTTCTTCACCGGAGTGGAGGCAGCCTTCTTGGCCGGAGCGGCCTTCTTCGCCGGAGCAGCAGCCTTCTTGGCCGGAGCGGCCTTCTTCGCCGGAGCAGCAGCCTTCTTGGCGGCGGCCTTCTTCACCGGGGTTGCAGCGGCCTTCTTGGCGGGCGCAGCGGCCTTCTTGGCGGGCGCAGCGGCCTTCTTGGCGGGCGCAGCGGCCTTCTTGGCCGGAGCGGCCTTCTTCGCCGGAGCAGCAGCCTTCTTGGCGGCGGCCTTCTTCACCGGGGTTGCAGCGGCCTTCTTGGCCGGAGCTTTCTTCGCAGTTGCCATGGTTTTCTCCTTGATCAAGTGGAAAAGTCACCGCCCCGCACGGACCGGTCCGTGCGGATACGGCTATTCACCGTCCGAGAGTCGCTCAGGAGGAACGCCTCGGTACGATGAATCGGATCGCCATGCAGCCCCGCCACGTCGTGCGTGTTGATGCGGGTTTCGCTCGGTGACTGCATTGGCCAGGTCTTGATCTTGTGATGGCTGGGACTCAGTCCCAGCTCAGTGCCCCGCCCGACTGGTACTCGATGACACGGGTCTCGAAGAAGTTGCGTTCCTTCTTCAAGTCGATCATCTCGGACATCCACGGGAAGGGGTTTTCTTCGTTCGGGAACAGGGCTTCGAGGCCGATCTGCACCGCGCGACGATTCGCGATGAAGCGCAGATAGCCCTTGAACATCGAGGCGTTGAGACCCAGCACGCCACGCGGCATGGTGTCCTCGGCGTAGCGGTATTCCAGCTCGACAGCCTTCAGGAACAGCGCCTTGATCTCGGCCTTGAACTCGGCCGTCCACAGGTGCGGGTTCTCGAGCTTGATCTGGTTGATCAGGTCGATGCCGAAGTTGCAGTGCATCGACTCGTCGCGCAGGATGTACTGGTACTGCTCGGCCGCGCCGGTCATCTTGTTCTGGCGGCCCATCGCGAGGATCTGCGTGAAGCCGACGTAGAAGAACATGCCTTCCATCAGGCAGGCGAAGACGATCAGCGACTTCAACAGCGTCTGGTCGGTCTCGGGCGTGCCGGTGTGAAAGTCCGGCTTCATGATCGCCTCGATGAAGGGGATCAGGAACTCGTCCTTATCGCGGATGGACTGGACTTCGTTGTACGCGTTGAAGATCTCGCTCTCGTCGAGGCCGAGCGACTCCACGATGTACTGGTAGGCGTGCGTGTGGATCGCTTCCTCGAAGGCCTGGCGCAGCAGGAACTGGCGAGCCTCGGGCGCCGTGATGTGGCGGTAGGTGCCCAGCACGATGTTGTTGGCGGCCAGCGAGTCGGCGGTGACGAAGAAGCCGAGGTTGCGCTTGATGATGCGGCGCTCGTCGTCGGTCAGGCCGTTGGGGTCCTTCCAGAGCGCGATGTCGCGGCTCATGTTCACTTCCTGCGGCATCCAGTGATTGGCGCAGGTGGCGAGGTACTTCTCCCAGGCCCACTTGTACTTGAACGGCACCAGCTGGTTGACGTCGGTCTGGCCGTTGATGATGCGCTTGTCGGCAGCCTTCACGCGACGCGCGGTCGTGGACTCGCCGGACAGCTGGGGAGCGGGGATGGAGACGCTGGCAGCTCCGTGCGACGTTGTCGCCGAAGGCGTGACCGCGAGAGGCTTCGCGGTGTGGGTATCAGTGGACTTCAGGTCTTCGTCCCAATCCAGCATGGTGTCTTTCCTATCACTTCGAATTATCGGCAGTGCTGGTGCCAACAAACAAGAACCAGCGACTGCTATTTGCATCATTCGCGCAAAGTTTGTTGCGCGAGGGCATCGAAAACAGACATCGCGAACTTGTCTATACAAGCTCGCGATGCCGCTTCAATTACTGACAGGCCTCGCAACCGGGGTCGTCAATCGCGCAGAACTTCATGTCCGTGGCCGGCAGTTCGGGCTCGACGGCGGCAACCGGCGCGACCGCGGCGGCGGGCGCAGCCATCACCGGCGCAGCGCCGGACGACACCGCGTTGAGCTGACCCGAGCGCGTGACCGTGCTCTTCTCGGCCTGCGTCGCGCTGATCGTGCGCAGGTAGTAGGTCGTCTTCAGGCCGCGCTGCCACGCGAGCTTGTACGTCTCATCGAGCTTCTTGCCCGACGCGCCCGCCATGTAGATGTTCAGGCTCTGCGCCTGGTCGATCCACTTCTGGCGGCGGGCACCGGCTTCGATCAGCCACGAGGTGTCGACCTCGAAGGCCGTCGCATACAGCGCCTTGATGTCCTCGGGCACACGGTCGATGCGGCGCAGCGAGCCGTCGAAGTGCTTGAGGTCCATGACCATCACGTCGTCCCACAGGCCCAGCGCCTTCAGGTCACGCACCAGCGATTCGTTGATGACCGTGAACTCGCCCGACAGGTTGGACTTGACCGACAGGTTGCCGAAGCAGGGCTCGATCGACGCGTCCACGCCGATGATGTTGGAGATGGTCGCGGTCGGCGCGATGGCCACGCAGTTGCTGTTGCGCATGCCGAAGCTGGCGATGCGGCCGCGCAGTGCGTCCCAGTCCAGCGTCGTCGAGCGGTCCACGTCGACGTAGCCGCCGCGGGCTTCGGCCAGCAGGTCCAGCGAGTCGATCGGCAGGATGCCGCGGTCCCACAGCGAGCCCTTGTACGAGGAATAGCGGCCACGCTCCTCGGCCAGCTCGGTCGACGCCCAGTAGGCGTGATAGCAGACGGCTTCCATCGAGCGGTCGGCGAACTCGACGGCAGCTTCGGACGCGTAGGGCGTGCGCAGCGCGTACAGCGCGTCCTGGAAGCCCATGATGCCCAGGCCCACCGGACGATGACGCAGGTTCGAGTCGCGCGCCTTCTTGACGGCGTAGTAGTTGATGTCGATGACGTTGTCGAGCATGCGCATCGCCGTGCGCACGGTCTTCTTCAGCTTGGCCTGGTCGATCTGGCCATCCTTCAGGTGCTGGGCCAGGTTGACGGAACCGAGGTTGCAGACGGCGATCTCGCTGTCGTTGGTGTTCAGCGTGATCTCGGTGCACAGGTTGGACGAGTGCACGACGCCGACGTGCTGTTGCGGGCTGCGCACGTTGCAGGCGTCCTTGAACGTGATCCAGGGGTGGCCCGTCTCGAACAGCATCGAGAGCATCTTGCGCCACAGGTCCTTGGCCGGCATGCGCTTGAACAGCTTCAGCTCGCCGCTATCGACCTTGCGCTCATAACCCACATAAGCCTCCTCGAAAGCCTTGCCGAACTTGTCGTGCAGGTCCGGGCAGGTGGAGGGGCTGAACAGCGTCCAGTCACCGCCTTCGAGCACACGCTTCATGAACAGGTCGGGAATCCAGTTCGCCGTGTTCATGTCGTGCGTGCGGCGGCGGTCGTCGCCGGTGTTCTTGCGCAGATCCAGGAACTCTTCGATGTCCAGGTGCCACGACTCCAAATAGGCGCAGACGGCACCCTTGCGCTTGCCGCCCTGGTTCACGGCGACGGCCGTGTCGTTGACGACCTTCAGGAAGGGCACGACGCCTTGCGACTTGCCGTTGGTGCCCTTGATGTGCGAGCCGAGGGCACGCACGGGCGTCCAGTCGTTGCCCAGGCCGCCGGCGAACTTGCTCAGCAGCGCGTTCTCCTTCAGCGCCTCGTAGATGCCGTCGAGGTCGTCGGCCACCGTCGTCAGGTAGCAGCTGGACAGCTGCGAGCGGCGCGTGCCGCTGTTGAACAGCGTCGGCGTGCTGGACATGAAGTCGAAGCTGGACAGCACTTCATAGAACTCGATGGCGCGGGCTTCGCGGTCGATCTCGTTCAGCGCCAGGCCCATGGCCACGCGCATGAAGAAGGCCTGCGGCATCTCGATGCGGGTGTCGGCGATGTGCAGGAAGTAGCGGTCGTACAGCGTCTGCAGGCCGAGGTAGTCGAACTGCAGGTCACGTTCGGCCTTCAGCGCGGCACCGAGGCGGGCCAGGTCGTACTGGCCCAGCTTCTCGTCCAGCAGCTCGGCAGCGATGCCCTTCTTGATGTAGCCGGGGAAGTACTCGGCGTAGCGCGACTGCATCTCGGCCTGCGTGACCTCGCCGCCAATGATCTCGCGACGGATCGTGTGCAGCAGCAGGCGGGCCGTGGCGCGGCTGTAGCCCGGGTCCTTCTCGATCAGCGTGCGGGCGGCCAGGATGGCAGCCTTGTAGACCTCGTCGATGACGACGCCGTCGTACAGGTTGCGCTGGGTTTCGGCCAGCACCGGCTCGGGGCGGACGTCGGCGCCGAGGTTCTCGCAAGCCGAGGCGATCAGCGACTTCAGCGCACCCAGGTCCAGCGGGCGGCGCTCGCCACCGTCGACGACCATCAACTGCGGCTCGGCGGCGCGGGCGGCCTCGCCGTGCGCGGCGCGTTCCTGCGCGCGGCGCTCGCGGTACAGCACGTAGGCGCGGGCAACTTCGTGGTTGCTGCTGCGCATCAGGCCCAGCTCAACCTGGTCCTGCACGTCCTCGATGTGGAAGGTGCCGCCGCTCGGGCGCGAGCGCAGCAGCGCGCGCACGACGTTCTGGGTCAGCTGTTCCACCGTCTCGCGCACGCTGGCCGAGGCCGCACCGCTGGTGCCGTGCACGGCCAGGAAGGCCTTCATCAGCGCAACGGCGATCTTGCTCGGCTCGAACGAGACCACGGCGCCGTTGCGGCGAATGATCTGGTAGGCCTGATAGCTCGTCAGCGCGGGGGCGCTGGGGGTGGCGGCAGCGTCGGATCCAAACGCGACCGGGGAGACCGAGGCGGGAGCAGCCTGGCCCGTGGCGGCTTCATGCAGCATGAGGGAATCCTTTTAACGAGAAATGACGGGCAAATGCGCGGCACAGACCCGGTGACGGATCGACGCGTCGCGCGTTGCTTGGATGGAGGTGTTTCGGCCCGGTCGCTCCATTGCCCAACCGGCGTTCCGGCGGGGTTCCCGGGTGCATTGCCACCGTGGCCAGGCCACGGCAAACAGCGATTCCGGGAAGAGGGTCATGGGGTCGACTGGGTCAGCAGGATATCACGAGAGAACACTATATCTAGTGCTTGACCCCGCGGGGAGGCCACATCCCTAGTGTCAACCCGGGCACTGATTCCCCTGGACAAAACCGCCGCGCGCGCCGATCCCCGATCAGATCGGGACTCGGCCCGCGAAGCCCGCATCAGCACTGGGCTGGCGGGCCGAAGCGGGCCGCAAAGCCGCGCCGTTGCTGGGTTTGCCGAGAGGCCTGCGCAGGCCTCTCGGGATTCAAGCAGGGCAAATCCCGAGAAGGCTTTTTTGCCTCAACTGTCGCCAGCCGAGATCGCCAGCCGCGCCATGCGGTAGCGGATCTGGCGCAGCGACAGGCCCAGGCTGGCCGCCGCTGCCGTGCGGTTGAAGCGGTGCTGCTCCAGTGCCCGCAGCAGGATGGCGCGCTCGACCTCGTCGAGATAGAGCGCCAGGTCGCTGGGCAACTGCTCCGGCAGCGACAGGCCCTCGGCCACCGGCGCCATCGCCGGCGGCGTCTCCAGCGCCGCGAACTGCGATTCGCTGCGGCCCTCGTCCAGCAACGCGTCGGGCAGGCCCAGGTCGTCGGCGTCGATCCACTCGCCGCCGGCCAGCGCCAGCGCGCGATGCAGCAGGTTCTCCAGCTCGCGCACATTGCCGGGGAAGGCATAGCGCGACAGCGTCTGCATCGCGCCGGCCGTCAGCCGCGGCGTCGGCGACACGCCGGCGTCCTGCGCGATGCGGGCCAGCACGCGATTGCTGATGAGGCCCAGGTCCTCCAGCCGCTCGCGCAGGGGCGGCACGCGGATCTGGATGACGTTGAGGCGGTAGAACAAGTCCTGGCGAAAGCGGCCGGCTGCGACCTCGGCTGCCAGGTCCTTGTGGGTCGCGCTGAGGATGCGCACGTTGATCGGCGTCTCGGCCGTCGCACCGACCGGTCGCACCGAACGCTCCTGGATGACGCGCAACAGCTTGCTCTGCATGGCAAGCGGCAGGTCGCCGATCTCGTCGAGGAACAGCGTTCCGCCATCCGCCGCCTGGAAAAAGCCCTCGCGGTCCTCGTTGGCGCCGGTGAACGCGCCCTTGCGGTAGCCGAAGAACTCGGCCTCCAGCAGGTTCTCGGGGATGGCACCGCAGTTGACGGCGACGAAGCGCTGGCTGGCGCGCGTGCCGTGATCGTGGATGGCTCGGGCCACCAGCTCCTTGCCGGTACCCGACTCGCCCTGCACCAGCACCGGTGCCATGCTGCGCGCGACCTTGTCGATGACCGCGCGCACGGCACGGATGGCGTGCGACTCGCCGACGAGGCGCAGCGCCGTCGCCGCGCCGGTCGGCGCGGTGTCGGCCGCCGGCTCCGGCTCGGAATGGCGCGCCGCGGGCTGGCGGCCCAGCGCCGAGCCGACGACGAGGCGGAATTGCCGCAGGTCCACCGGCTTGGTCAGGTAGTCGAAGGCGCCGGCCTTCAGCGCCTCGACGGCGTTCTCGGCCGAGCCGAAGGCCGTGATGACGATGGCCTTCTCGGGCCGCCCGGCCTGCTCCAGCCAGCGGAGCACGGCCAGGCCCGAACCGTCGGGCAGCTTCATGTCGGTGATGACGGCGCTGTACTGGTTGGCGCCCAGGTGCGCCAGCGCCTCGGCCACCGAGCCGGCGCTGTCGATCTCGTAGCCCTCGCGCAGCAAGGTCAGCTCGTAGAGCGTGCGCAGGTCGGGCTCGTCGTCGATGACCAGCAGGCGCACGGGAGAGGCAGTCATCATGCAGGTGGCATGCGCAGGCGCACGCTGAACTCGTTGGCAGCCGCATCGGCGGCGCGGCGGTAGTCGATGCGACCGCCATGGCGCTCGCACAGCTCACGACAAATATAGAGGCCCAGGCCCGAACCGCGGCTGCGTGTCGAGAAGAAGGGCTCGAACAGATGGCGCTCCACGTCCGGCGGCACCGGCGGGCCGGCGCTGCGCACGACGAGATCCAGCTCGTCGCCGGCGCGCGCCAGCCGCACGCGCACGGAGCCGGCGCCCTCGTCGGCATGGCGCAGCGCGTTGTCCAGCAGATTGACCAGCACGCGGCGCAGGTGCTCGGCGTCGAACAGCCCCCTCAGCCCCGGTGCCTCGATCTGCAGCTGGAAGCGGCCCGCACCGTGGCCGGCGCCGCTCTCCAGGCCATTGACGACGACCCAGTCCACGCAGATCTCGTGCACGAGGTCGCTGACGTCCAGCGCCTGCGTGTCGGGCTGCACGCCGGGCGCGACCTCGGTCACGTCGTCGACGAGGCGCTTGAGCCGCTGTACGTTGGACGCCACCATGCGCGTCAGCTGCTCGGCGCGCATACCGGCCACGTCCTCGGCGATCAGCGCATTGGCCTGCGCGATGGCCGCCAGCGGGTTGCGGATCTCGTGCGCGATGCCCGCGGACACGCGGCCCATCGCGGCCAGCTTCTCCTGCCGCGTGCGGGCCAGCAGCTCGCGGTTGTCCTCCAGGAACAGCACGCACAGTTCCTCGCTGCCTTCGCGCTGGCGCGTAAAGCGCAAGCGCAAGCGCAAGCTGCGGGCGACGCCGCTGTCCAGCGGCAGGGCGACGTCGATCTCGCCGCCACGACTGTCGACGTAGGCCTGCTCCAGCGCCAGCACCAGCGGCCGCCAGTCGCCGCGCCCGCGCAGCTGCCAGCTCAGCTCGCCGCTGGCCGCCCCCAGCAGCGTTCGCGCCGCCGGGTTCATCGCGCGCACCCGACCGCGCCGGTCGACGACCAGCACGCCCTCCTGCATCTCGTCGATGACGAGGCGATTCAGCAGCTCCTGCTGCCGCGCCAGCGCGAGGCTGCCGCGGGCGGCCTTTTCCTCGCGGGCCAGGCGCGCGCTCAGCTCACCGGCCAGCAGGCTGACCGCGAACAGGCCACCGCCCACCAGGCCGGCCTGCGTCGTCTTGAGGCCCACGTCCACACCCAGCAGCAGCGACCATGCCGCCGCCGCCAGCAGGCCCAGCGTCGCCATCGCCGCCGTCGCCAGCGCGAGCCGGCGCGGGCTCAGCACGGCGGCCATCAGTACCGGCATGACGAACAGCGCGCCGTAGTTGACGCCGCTGGGGTCCAGCGCGTGCAGCACGCCGAACAGGATCAGGTCGATGCCGATGGCCGCCCACCAGTGCAGGCTGCTGATGCGCGCAAGGCTGCGCGCCGTCACGCCGCGGCGCAGTTGCGGCAACAGCCACAGCGCGACGGCGGCCACCGCGTAGGACGCGCTCAGCGCCAGGGTCGAGTGCGCGGGCGGTGCCGACAGCACGGACGCGATCAGGTGCGCCGTGACGAGCGCCAGCCCCAGCGCCGCGCGGGCGGCCAGGAAGGCGCGATAAAGCCGGTCGAAGGCCGTGCTGCCGCTGTCGACGGGCTCGGCCGGCGGCGACTCGACGAACCAGCTGCCGCGGATGGACACCGGGTCCAGGCTGGGCGGCAACGTCGACTCCGGGCTCAACGCTGACCCTGCCTGGCCTCGAAGCGGTTGCGGTGCTCCGCGCCGCAGAACACGCCACCGCGGCCGGGCAAGGCCTCGTCGGCGGGCAGGTGCATGCCGCATTCGGCGCAACGCAGCATCTCTTTCGGCGGCGCGGGCGGTTGCGGCTTGCTGCGTGCCTCGGGCTCGTCGGGTCGGCCACGGCGGGCACCCAGCATGTAGAAGACGACCGCCAGCAGCACCAGCATCAGCAGCAGCTTCATCATGCGCCGCTCCCCCGTTGCAGCACGACTTCCAGTACGAAGCGCGAGCCGGCATAGGACAGCAACAGCAGCGCCGCGCCGGCGTAGAGCCAGCGCGTCGCGCGACGGCCGCGCCAGCCGTAGACGCGGCGGCCCACCAGCAGGCCGGTCAGCACCAGCCAGCCCAGCACGGCCAGCAGATTCTTGTGATCCCACTTCCAGTGCGGCGTGAACCACCAGCCCAGCACGATGGCCAGCGACAGCACGCCCACGCCGGCAGCGACGAACTGGAAAGTCAGCCGCTCCAGCTGCAGCAGCGGCAGCCCACCCGGCGTGGCTTGCTTCTGCCGCAGCCTGGACTCGGCGCGGCTCATCAGCGCCGCGTGCAGCACCGCCACGCCGAACAGCCCGTAGGACGCCAGGCCCAGCACCCAGTGCAGCGGCGCCCACGGCGACACGGCCGTCGGCCGGCTCTCGCCAGGGAAGCTCCACGCCAGCAGCACCGCCACCGCCGCCAGCCAGGCCAGCACGCGGCGCACGCTGTGCAGCGGCAGGAAGCGGCTTTCGACCAGGTAGACCGTCAGCACCAGCCAGGTCGTCATCGACAGCGCCGGCGCGAAGCCGAAGCGCGCGCCCGGCGTGGCCAGGCCGAAGCCGCTGATGTCGATGTAGAGGGCGACGAACTGGGCCGTCCAGGCCAGGGCCATGGGCGGCACCGAGCGCAGCGGCGGGCGCGTGGCGGCCTCGGCGTCGCCGGCACGGGCGCGCAGCAGGCCGACCCAGACATAGCCCAGCAGCGCCAGGCCGCTGGCGACGGCCAGGGCGACGGTCGGACCGAAGGCTTGGGCCGGGGCAGCTTCCCCCAGGAGAGCGGGCGATAAACTCATGGGTCGCAGTGTACTTTTGGCCCGTCGCCGTTCTGGCGGCCCAAGGCCTCCCCATCGATGGCATCCAACCTCACCGACCGCCTGAGTCGCCTCGTCAAGACGATGCGCGGCCAGGCCCGCATCACCGAGAGCAACGTCCAGGACATGCTGCGCGAAGTGCGCATGGCCCTGCTGGAGGCCGACGTGGCCCTGCCGGTGGTGCGCGACTTCATCGCCCGCGTGAAGGAGAAGGCGCTCGGCCAGGAGGTCGTCGGCTCGCTGAACCCGGGTCAGGTGCTGGTCTCCATCGTCCACAAGGAGCTCGCCGCGACCATGGGCGAGGGCGTGGCCGACATCAACCTTGCCGCCCAGCCCCCCGCCGTCATCCTGATGGCCGGCCTGCAGGGCGCCGGCAAGACGACGACGACCGCCAAGCTCACCAAGCATCTGATCGAGAAGCGCAAGAAGAAGGTGCTGACGGTCTCCGCCGACGTCTACCGCCCGGCTGCCATCGAGCAGCTGAAGACGGTGACCAAGCAGGCCGGCGGCGAATGGTTCCCGTCGGCGCCCGAGCAGAAGCCGCGCGACATCGCACTGGCTGCGCTGGACTACGCGAAGCGCCACTACATCGACGTGCTGCTGGTCGACACGGCCGGCCGCCTGGCCATCGACGAAGCGTTGATGGCCGAGATCAAGGAACTGCACGAAGTCCTGAACCCGGTGGAGACGCTGTTCGTCGTCGACGCGATGCAGGGCCAGGACGCGGTCAACACAGCCAAGGCCTTCAAGGAAGCGCTGCCGCTGACCGGTGTCATCCTGACCAAGCTCGACGGCGACTCGCGCGGCGGCGCGGCGCTGTCGGTGCGCCAGATCACCGGCGCGCCGATCAAGTTTGCCGGCGTGTCCGAGAAGATCGACGGCCTCGAAGTCTTCGACGCCGACCGCCATGCCGGCCGCGTGCTGGGCATGGGCGACATCGTGGCCCTGGTCGAGCAGGTCACGCAGAGCGTCGACCTGGCCTCGGCCCAGGCCATGGCCGAGAAGCTCAAGAGCGGCAGCGGCTTCGATCTGAACGACTTCCTGCAGCAGATCGCGCAGATGAAGAAGATGGGCGGCCTCGGCGGCCTGATGGACAAGCTGCCCACCAACATGATGGGCAACAAGCAGCCCGGCCAGGCCGACATGGACCGCGCCGAGCGCGACATGAAGCGCATGGAGGGCATCCTGCGCGCGATGACCGCCAAGGAACGCGCCCAGCCCGCGCTGCTGATGGATGGCAAGAGCAAGGCCAGCCGCAAGCGCCGCATCGCCACCGGTGCCGGCGTGCAGATCCAGGACGTCAACCGTCTGCTGAACCAGTTCGACCAGATGCAGCAGATGATGAAGAAGATGAAGGGCGGCGGCCTCATGAAGATGATGAAGCGCATGGGCGGCATGAAAGGCTTGCCCGGCATGGGCTGAGCCCTCGGCAGCGGTCGCCGTCAGTCTTCAGACAGCGGCGACACAAGTGCACACACCTGCCCCCAAGGTTGAAGGAGGCGGGGGCATGGGCAAATCGCCCGCCGGCCGATAGCGTGGCGCGCCATGCTGAACCTCCACCTCCCCCACGCCCTCGGCGCCTGGCTGAACCGCCTGACCGGCCAGGACAGCGAACTCCACGCCGACACCAGCGACACCGTCATGCGATGGCCGCCCACGGCCGCACGCGTGCTGGCCAGCTCGGAGCGGCACGCGCACAAGGCGTTGATGCATGCGCTGGCGCTGGAGCACCCCAAGGGCTTCCTGCTCGCACACGTGCCACTGCACAGGCTGGTGCGCGTACCCAAGCACAACTCCTACCGCGAATGGCTATCGCGCACCGGTCTGCTGACCGTGGACTTCGCGCTGTGCGACGAGCATGGCGTGGTGCGCTCGATCGTGCTCATGCCGGTCTCGGACGACCAGCTGCGCCTGCAGCGCAGGCGCGAGCGGCTGCTGCGCGTGCTGCATGCCACGGACCTGCCAATCGCCGAGTGGGACCGCGAGTGGACCAACGACGCCGTCGAGCGGCTGCGCCACAAGTTGTTTCCGGCCGTGCGCAGTGCCGGCTTCTATTCCGACATCCCGCATCGGCATTGAAGCCCCTCGTCCCGTCTCGCCAGGCTGAAGGCCGGCGAGACTGACCGGTCCCCGATGGGACGGCGATGCGTGCGGCATCAGGCCGGCCGCACGTCGCGTGGGCGGGCCGGCTCGGGACAGCCCAGCGCTCGGCCCGCGGGGGTTACTCCAGCAGTGCCCGCGCGAACTCGCGCGCGCTGAAGGTCTCGAGGTCTTCCAGCTTCTCGCCCACGCCGACGAAGTAGACCGGCACGGGCCGCTCGCGGGCGACGGCCGCGAGCACGCCGCCCTTGGCTGTGCCGTCCAGCTTGGTGACGACCAGGCCTGTGAGGCCCAGCGCCTCGTCGAAGGCCTTGACCTGGTTGAGCGCGTTCTGGCCCGTGTTGCCGTCCACCACCAGCAGCACTTCGTGCGGCGCGCCCTCCTGGGCCTTGGTGATGACGCGCTTGATCTTCTTCAGCTCTTCCATCAGGTGGAGCTGTGTCGGCAGACGGCCCGCCGTGTCGGCGATGACGACATCGGCACCGCGCGCGCGGCCGGCGTTGACGGCGTCGAAGGACACGGCCGCCGGGTCGCCGCCCTCCTGGCTGATGATCTCGACCTGGGCGCGGTCGGCCCACACGCCCAACTGCTCGCGCGCGGCGGCGCGGAAGGTATCGGCGGCGGCCAGCAAGACCTTCTGGCTGGAGTCGGCCAGGTGGCGGGTCAGCTTGCCGATGCTGGTCGTCTTGCCGGCGCCGTTGACGCCGACGACCATCATGACGGTGGGCGTGAAGCGCCCCACTTCCAGGCCCTTCTCCAGCGGCGTCAGCAGCTCGGCCAGCGCGTCGACGAGCAGTGCGCGCACCGCCTGCGGGTCGGTGGCCTTGGCGTCCTTGACGCGGCGCTTCAGGTCGTCAAGCAGGAACTGCGTGGCCTTGACGCCGGCATCGGCCATCAGCAGCGCCTCTTCCAGTTCCTCGTAGAGCTGGTCGTCGATCTTGGTACCGGTGAAGACGCCGGCGATGCTGCCGCCGGTCTTGCGCAGGCCGGCGCGCAGGCGCTCCATCCAGCTCTGGCGAGCGGGCGGCGCGGGTGCCACGACCGGTGCCGGCGGCGGGGCCGCGACAACCGGCGTCGGTGCAGGCACTGGCGCGAAGACGGGGGTCGGGGTCGACGTGGCGACGGGGGCCGGCACAGGCGCCGCGACCGGTACGGGTGCCGGGACTGGGGCCGGCTCCGGTGCAGGCTTGCTGGCGGGCTTGGTGACCCACCCCTCGGGCAGCAGGGCGGGCGCTTCGGCGGCAGGCGCGGGCGGCGGAGGCGCCTTCTTGAAGAAACTGAACATAGGCCACCATTTTCGCCTGCCCTCGCGACAGCGCCCTGACGCGGCTTTCTCGCACGCGCTTGATTTTTTGGCGCCGGGGAACCGGGGGACACTGACCGAGGCTCCCCGCACTCCCGGTCCGCTCATGTCTGCTGCTTCCGCTTTGTCGCCCCGTTGCGCCCTCCGGCTGGTCTCGCTGGCTTCGCTGTTGCTGTGTGCCGCAGTTCACGCGCAGGACCTGCCGGGTCAGCAGGCGCCCACGGCCGTCAGCACCCAGGCGGGAACGCTGGCCGCCGTGAAGAAGAGCGAGCGCACCTTCCTGATGTCGGCCTTCATGGCCACATCGCAGAACACGCTGAGCCTGTTCACGTCCACCGATGGCATCACCTTCACGTCGCTGGGCTCGGAGGTCTACACGCCGGCCAAGGAGCTGCTGCGCGACCCGTCCATCGTCCGCGCGGCCGATGGCCTCTACTACGTCGCCTACACGACCAACTGGAACGGCTCGAACTTCGGCATCGCCAAGTCCGCCGACCTGAAAACATGGACGCACGTGGCCGACGTGCAGGTCAAGCTGCCCGGCGTGACGAACGTATGGGCGCCGGAATGGTTCCGCGACAGCGACGGCAGCCTGAAGCTGGTCGTGAGCCTGTCCAAGGCCGGCACCAAAGGCCCGTTCGCGGCCTACTCCGTGAAGGCGCTCGACGCCAGCTTGGCGAAGTTCGGTGACCCGGTGCCCATGCAGGGGCTGGAGCGCAACTACATCGACACCTTCGTCATCCAGCACGAAGGCCGCTACGTCGCGTTCGCGAAGAACGAGACCACCAAGTTCATCGAGATGGCCACCGCACCAACGCTGGACGGCCCGTGGACGCTGCAGAAGACCGGCGACTGGGCCGGCTGGGGCGGCCCGTCGGAAGGCCAGGCGCTGGTGTCCATCAAGGGCGCGGACGGCAAGCCCGGCTGGCGCATCTACTTCGACGACTACACGACCAAGCGCTACTGGTACTCCGACAGCTTCGACGGCCTGCAGACCTGGACGCCGAAGAAGGAGCTGGGCGGCGTGTCGGGCACCGTGCGGCACTTCACCGTCATCTCCGAGGAGACAGCGCAGCTGGAACGCGCGACGGCACCGAAGAACAAGCCGAAGCAGATCACCTGGGACCGCCACTCGCTGATCATCGACGGCAAGCGCGAGATGATCTTCGCCGGCGAGATCCACCCCTTCCGCCTGCCCTCGCCCAGCCTGTGGCGCGACGTGCTGCAGAAGATGAAGGCCTCGGGCCTGAACGCCGTGTCGTTCTACTTCAGCTGGGGCTACCACTCGGCCAAGCCGGGCCACTACGACTTCACCGGCGTGCGCAACATCGAGCGCGCCATCCAGATGGCCGAGGAGGAAGGCCTCTACGTCATCGCCCGCATGGGCCCGTACGTGAACGCCGAGCTGACGGCCGGCGGCTTCCCCGGCTGGCTGCTGCGCCAGCGCGCCGAGGCGCGCACCGACGCGGCCGAGTACCAGAACGCCGCCGACGAGTGGATGTCGCAGATCAACGCCATCCTCGCACGGCACCAGATCACCAACGGCGGCGGCAACGTCATCGCCTATCAGATCGAGAACGAGCTGTTCTCCGTGCAGCCCAAGAACATCCGCCACATGCAGCACCTGGCGGACAAGGCGCGCGCCGACGGCATCACCGTGCCGCTGTTCCACAACGCCGCGTCACGCCTGCCGGACTGGACGCCTAAGAACTCCACCGCGCCGTTCGCCAACCCCGGCCCGACCGACCTCTACGCGTTCGACGGCTATCCCGGCGGCGTCTGCGGCGTGGACGCCCAACCCGGCACGCCCGCACCGGCGCCGGACTGGGGCATCTACGGCAAGAACTACCCCAAGGTCGGCTCGCTCGCCTCGCCCAACACACCGGGCTTCGTCGCCGAGATCGGCGCGGGCTGGTTCGACTATTGGGGCAGCAACGGCACCTACGAGTGCACGGCCCAGCGCCAGGGCGGCGGCTACGAGCGCGTGTTCTACGGCAGCAGCCTCATCAACGCGCTGACCATCCACAGCATCTACATGGCCTTCGGCGGCACCAGTTGGGGCTGGCAGCCGGGGCCCATCGTCTACACGAGCTACGACTACGGCGCGCCGATCAGCGAGGCGCGCGTCATGCGCGACAAGGCGCTGGTGCTCAAGCAACTGGGCGGCTTCGTGCAAGCCGCCACGCCCGTGCTCACGCAGATGGACAAGGGTGAGCCGCTGGAAAGCGGCAACGCCAAGGTCAGGCTGTATCACAACGTCAACAACACGCTGGGCAGCCATGTGCTGCTGGCCCAGCACAACCAGCTGTCGGGCACCGAGGCCTTCGGCTTCAAGCTGCAGACAAAGGACGGCAGCTACACCGTGCCGCAGGCCGGCAAGCTGACGCTGACCGGCCAGGACGCCAAGCTGCTGCTGGCTTCGTACACGCTGGAGCGGCAGCACCTCGTCTACAGCACCAGCGAGCTGCAGGCCCAGCTGCAGCAGGGCCCGCGCGACGTGGCCTTGTTCTACGGCCGCAACGGCGACGACGGCGAGACCGTGCTGCGCTTCGCCGCCAAGCCGACCCTGAAGCTGCTGCGCGGCCAGGCCCAGGTGAACTGGGACGCCAAGAGCGGCGACCTGCGGCTGAACTACGCGCACACCGGCCTCATCGAAATCCTCGTCAGCGGCGGTGGCCGCGCGCCCTTGCTGCTGTTGATCGCCGACGAAAAGGCGGGCCAGGAGCTCTGGCGCCTGAAGGCCGGCGACCAGGCCGTGCTGGTGCGCAGCCCCGGCCTCGTGCGCACGGCCGTCATCGACGGCAAGACATTGAAGCTGACCGGCGACACGACCGCGCCGAGCGCGCTGCGTGCCTGGGTGCCCGACGGCATCACCGCCCTCTCCTTCGACGGCCAGGCCATCGCGACGAACGCGCAGGACTTCAGCCTCGCCACCCGCACTGCCCTGCCCGGCCCGGATGCCATCAAGCTGCCCGACCTGACGCAGCTGGCGTGGACGCGCCGCTTCGATTCGCTCGAAGCCGATCCGGCCTTCGACGACAGCGCCTGGCGCAAGGCCGACGCGGGCGCCTCGGCCGCCAACGTCTACACCGCACCGGACAAGGGCCAGCCCGTGCTGGCGATGAGCGACTACGGCTTCCACCACGGCGACGTCTGGTACCGCGGCCGCTTCACGACGACAGATGCCAAGCCGCAGCAGCTGGAGCTGTTCTTCGGCGGTGGCGGCGCGGGCATGATCCAGGTCTGGCTGGACGGCAAGTTCCTCGGCCAGCAGGAGAACGACACCGGCCGCCCCTTCCCCGAGACGACCGACACCTTCAAGCGGTTGCTGAAGGACGTCGCGCCGGGCGAGCACGTGCTGGCCGTCGTCGTGCGCAACGGCTCGCACAACTGGGACCTGTTCGCCGACGACGCGCACAAGGAAGCGCGCGGCCTCATCGCCGCGTCCATCGCGCCCAGGGGCGGCCAGCGCTTCGCGACGCCCATCGCCTGGAAGATCCAGGGCAACAAGGGCGGCGAGGACATCGCCGACCTCGTGCGCGGCCCGATGAACAACGGCGGCTTGCATGGCGAGCGCATGGGCTGGCACCTGCCCGTCGACCCGGCCAAGCCGCAAGCCGGCTGGGACGCGACGACACCGAACGCCGCCCCGCCCGCCCCCGGCACCTACTGGCTGCGCACGAACTTCAGGCTGGACCTGCCGCAAGGCCACGACGTGCAGCTGGGTCTGGCGTTCGGCGATACGACCAAGCCGCGCTCCGAGGTCGAGAACCGCGCGCTGATCTTCGTCAACGGCTGGAACATGGGCCAGTTCATTGCCAACATCGGCCCGCAGCGCGTGTTCGTGCTGCCGCCGGGCATCCTCAACCCCAACGGCGACAACACGCTGACGCTGGCCGTCACCACCGATGGCCAGCCGGCCAACGCACTGGAAGCCGTGCGCCTCGTGCCGCTGGCCGTGGCCCGCGGCGGCGTGCCGCTGGAAACCGTGCCGCAGCCGCGCACGCTGCAGCGATGAACACCGCCGCCGAACGCCTCACCATCCTGGCTGCCTGCATCGCGCTGGCGCTGGTGGCCGGTACCGTGCTGGCCCTCCATTTCTAGAAGCAGTACCCGAGACAACATCATGTCCAACCAGATCCTCAAGCCCGTCGACTCGTCCAAGATCCACCCGCTGCTGGCCCACCACACGGCCCACCTCGGTGCGGACCGCGACGACATCCGCGGCGCCATCGACCGGCTGATCCACAACCTGATCAACATCGAGGACAAGGACGGCAAGTTCCTGCTGCGCCTGGACGACGGCCGCGTGCTGGACACCAAGGGCTGGAACGGGTTCGAGTGGACGCACGGCGTGGGCCTGTACGGCGTCTACAAGGTCTGGGAGCTGACCGGCGACCCCAAGGCCTGGGACATCATGACCAGCTGGTTCGAGGCCCGCTTCAAGGAGGGCATGCCCAGCCGCAACATCAACACGGTGGCGCCCTTCCTGACGCTGGCCTACCTGTTCGAGCGCACCGGCGACCGCCGCTACCTGCCCTACATCGACCGCTGGGCCGAATGGGTCTACAACGACCTGCCGCGCACCGAGGAAGGCGGCTTCCAGCACATCGTCTACAACAGCGTGAACCACCAGCAGCTGTGGGACGACACGCTGATGATGTCGGTGCTGCCGCTGGCCAAGTTCGGCCTGCTGCTGGACCGCCCGCACTACATCGAGGAAGCCAAGCGCCAGTTCCTCGTCCACATCAAGTACCTGTCCGACCGCAAGACCGGCCTGTGGTTCCACGGCTGGACCTTCGACGGCCGCCACAACTTCGCCAACGCGCTGTGGGCGCGCGGCAACTCGTGGGTCACCATCGTCATCCCCGAGTTCATCGAGCTGCTGAATCTGCCCGAGGGCGACGCGTTCCGCCAGTTCCTCGTCTCGACGCTGGAAGCGCAGGTGAGCGCGCTGGCCAGGTGCCAGTCGCCGTCGGGCCTGTGGCCCACGCTGCTGGACGACCCGACGTCCTACGACGAGGCCGCGGCGTCGGCCGGCTTCGCCTACGGCATCCTGAAGGCCGTGCGCAAGGGCTACATCTCCAAGGACTACGAGACCTTCGGCGTGAAGGCCGCGCTGGCCGTTCGCAAGCACATCAACGACGCCGGTGAGCTGACCCAGGTGAGCTTCGGTACGCCGGTGTTCGACACGCTGCAGGGCTACAAGGACATCCCGCTGACGTCCATGCCGTTCGGGCAGGCGATGGCGCTGCTAACGATGGGCGAGCTGCTCGTTCGCTTCATCTGAGGTTGTTTATGCGCTGCGGTCGGTTTCTGGCCAGGCCCAGCCGGGATTTCGTCCCGGCGGCCGACTCACTTTCTTGCGCGCGCAAGAAAGTAAGCAAAGAAAGCGCCCCTGTTCCGTCGGCCCTCTTCGAGGGCTGCCCTGCGATGCTCGAACGCCGAGGCCCGCGCGGAACTCACTCCGCTACGCTCCGTTCAAACAGCCGCGCGGAGTCAGTTGACGAAGCGCGCTGCGCGCGCGCCTCGGCGTTCTGTGCTTCTCGGCTCCTCCAAAGGGGAACCCCGAGCAGCCAACAGCCAACAGCCAAACCCGAAAGCCGGCTGGCGCCGGCTGTTCGGGTTGCCCCCTTTAGCACCGCCGAGCAGCGCAAGGCTTCGAGGCCGCGCGCGCAGCGCGCTTCGTGGACTGACTCCGCGCAACTGTTTGAGCAGAGCGTAGCGGCGCGAGTTTTGCGCGGGGCCTCGAAGCCTGAGCAGCGCAGGGCACCCGCAGCGAAGCGGAGGGCGGTGCGGTCGGGGGGAGCTTTTTGCCTACTTTTTAGCGGCCCAAAAAGTAGGTCGCCCGCCGGGGCGAAATCCCGGCACCACACGCCGCAGAACACAAGCGCAACGAGACCGGCGCACAGCCAGCAAGAGACATGAATCCCCCTCGCAACCTCCACCCCGCCGCCAAAGAACCCAACTGGATCAACTACTGGGGCTGGGGCAGCGGCGACATGCTGGGCGCCGGTGCCCAGGCCGTCATCACGGGCTGGCTGTTCTATTTCTTCACGACGTTCTGCGGCCTCAGCGCCGCCGAGGCCGGGCTGGTGCTGGGCCTGCCGCGGCTCATGGAGGCCATCACCTGCCCGCTGATCGGCTACGTGTCCGACAACCTGCGCCACACCTGGGTCGGCCGCAAGATCGGCCGGCGCAAGCTCTTCCTGCTCATCACGATCCCGCTGCTGCCCAGCTTCGCGCTCGTCTTCCGCAGCGGCCACACCTTCTACTACTACCTGCTCACCTTCATCTTCTTCGAGCTGGTCTACACGATGTTTCTCATCCCCTGGGAAACGCTGGCCGCCGAGATGACCAAGGACTACAAGCGCAAGGCCAGGTTCGCCGGCGCGCGCATGCTCGTCGCGCAGAGCTCGGCCATCCTGGCGTCCTACCTGCCCACGCTGCTGATCAGCCAGTTCGGCGGCAAGGACTCGCCCGACACCTTCTTCTGGATGGCCGCCATCTTCGGCGTGCTGTTCTCGGTCGTCGTCACCATCGTCGTGCTGACGACCTGGGAGCGCCCCTACGGCACGCGCGAGCAGGCCGTCATGTCGCAGACCTTCGGCGGCGTGAAGCTGGAGGCCGTGCTGATGATCCCGGTCAAGATGTTCCGGGACCTGTTCTCCACGCTGAAGATCCGCGCGTTCCGCCAGCACCTGTCCATCTACCTGGGCGGCTACCTGTCGCAGGACATCTTCAACAGCGCCTTCGCCTTCTTCGTCGCGACGGTGCTGATGGGCGCCACGCTGGCCATCTCGCAGTTGCTGACGGTCATGTACGTGGCACAGCTGGTCTCGGTGATGGTGGCGATCCAGATCGTCATCCGCACCGGCCCCGTGCTGGCTTACCGGCTGGCGTCCGGCTTGTTCGCCGTCGCGCTGCTGCTGTATCTCGCCTTCTACCTGGCGCGGCCCGAAGGCTTCGCCGAGGGCTTCAAGGCGCTGGGCCCCAACCTGTTCGAGGCGCTGGACCCGACGCGGCCGGGCTTCAATCTCGGCCTGGTCTTCTGGCTGTTCGTGCCCATCGTGCTCGCGGGCCTGGGCCGCGGCACGCTGAACTTCGTGCCCTGGTCGGTCTACAACTATCTGCCGGACATCGACGAGGCCGTCACCGGCCAACGCCGCGAGGGCATCTTCGCCGGCGTCATGACGCTGGTGCGCAAGCTCGCGATGAGCGCCGCGAGCATTGCCAGCGGCTGGATCATCGACCTGGGCGGCTACATCAAGACCAAGCCCGGCGAGGTCGTCGTGCAGAGCGAGCACGCCGTGCTGACCGTCACGGCGCTGATGGTCGCCGGGCCGCTGCTGATGATGCTGTTCGGCCTCATCGCATCGTGGCGCTTCCGCCTGAACGCGAGCACGCACGCGGTGCTCGTGAGCGAGGTCGAGCGGCTGCGCGCGGGTGCGACCGAGCCCGAGACCGAGGAGAGCGGCCGCATCGTCGAGGAGCTGACCGGCTGGCCCTACGACCGCCTCTGGGGTCGCGGCGCCGCTGTTCCCTCCTCCGAACTGCCGCCCGTCCAGCACGCCCGTTCATGACCGTTTCCGGCCGCCACGCCATACCTGACATGAAGCAACTCCTCCTCATCGCCAGCCTGCTCGCGGCACCCGCCTGGGCGGCCGACACGCTGCGCTTCAGCTTCGACGGCAAGCCCACCGCCGGCGACGTGGCCGTCGCGGTCGACCAGGCCTACAGCCGCGAGCGCGGCATGGGCTTCGAGCCCGGCGCGCCGAGCAACGCGGCCGGCCAGCCCAGCTTCTTCACGGCGGACGTGCCGGCGGAGGGCAACTACCGCGTCACCGTCACGCTGGGCGGCCCCAAGGCCAGCGACACGACGATCAAGGCCGAGCTGCGCCGCCTGATGCTGGACGGGGTGCAGCTGCCCGCGGGCGTCAGCGAGACGCGCAGCTTCATCGTCAACGTGCGCACGGCCAACATCGCCGCCGTGCCCGGCGTGGAAGCCGGCCGCGTGAAGCTCAAGGACCGCGAGATCGCCAGCGAGGGCTGGGCCTGGGACCGCCGCCTGACGCTGGAGATCAACGGCAGCCAGCCGGCACTGCGCCGCGTCGTCATCGAGCCGGTCAACGTGCCCACCGTCTACCTGCTGGGCGACTCCACGGTGGCCGACCAGTCCGGCGAGCCCTATGCGAGCTGGGGCCAGATGTTCACGGCCCTGTTCAAGCCGACGGTGGCGGTGTCCAACCACGCCGAGTCGGGCGAGACCTACCGCGACTCGCTGAACCGCCGCCGCATCGACAAGATCCTGTCGACGCTGCAGCCCGGCGACACGGTGCTGCTGCAGTTCGGCCACAACGACCAGAAGCAGCAGAAGGACGGCAGCGGCAACGCCCAGACCTACAAGGCCGAGCTGCGCACGCACGCCGAGCGCATCCTCGCGCGCGGCGGCGTGCCGGTCGTCGTGTCTTCGATGGAGCGCCGCAACTTCGACCCGCAGGGCAAGCTCAGGCCCAGTCTGCTGGAGTACGCCGACGCCGCGCGCGCCGTCGCCACCGAGATGAAGCTGGCCTTCATCGACCTCAACGGCATGAGCCAGCAGCTCTACGCCGCGCTGGGCCCCGAGCGCTCGCAGGCCCTGCACCCGGTCAACAACGGCAAGCTCGACAACACGCACCACAACAACTACGGCGCCATGCAGCTGGCCCGCCTGGTCGCACTGGGCCTGCGCGAGGCCCATGTGCCGGTGGCCGCGCAGCTGCGCGACGACCTCGGCCCCATCGACCCCGCCAGGCCGCTGCCGGTCGAGCAGTTCCACATCGCCGCGAGCCCGGGATTCACCCAGCAACGCCCACTGGGCGATTGAACCGAATGAACAAGACCGTCCTCGCCGTGGCGCTGGCCTGCGCCGCGCTGACCCACGCTCCCGTCACCGTCGCGGCACCTCCCAAAGCGACCGAGACAGTCAACGCGCAGGGCTTCTCGCCCGAGCGCCTCAAGCGGCTGGACGCGGCCATCGACGAGCAGATCGCCGGCAAGCAGCTGGCGGGCGGCGTGATGGTGGTGCTGCGCGATGGCAAGCCGGTCGTGTTCAAGGCCTACGGCCAGCGCGACATCGAGGCGGGCAAGGCCATGGGCACGGACACGATCTTCCGCATCGCCTCCATGAGCAAGGCGCTGACGACCGTGGCGGCCATGATCCTCTACGAGGAGGGCCGCTTCATGCTGAAGGACCCGGTGGCGCGCTACCTGCCGGCCTTCGCCAACCTGCAGGTCGCGCTGCCCGGCGGTGGCACCGAGAAGCCGCACCGCCCGTTGACCATCCACGACCTGCTGACGCACACGGCCGGCATGAGCTACGGCGCCGGCCCCGCCAAGGCGGCCTACGACGCGGCGGGCATGAAGGACTGGTACCTCGTCGGCAACAACGAGACGCTGGCCGAGTGGACCGATCGCTTCGCCGCGCTGCCACTGCAGAGCCAGCCGGGCGAGCAGTTCATCTACGGCTATGCGACCGACGTGCTCGGGCGACTCATCGAGGTCGTGTCCGGCCAGCCGCTGGACCAGTTCATCAAGACGCGCATCACCGACCCGCTGCGCATGGCCGACACCGGCTTCGTCGTGCCGCCCGAGAAGGTGGACCGGCTGGCCAACGTCTACGGGCTGGAAGGCGGCCAGCTCAAGCTGATGGAAACGGCGGCCAAGAGCGACTTCGTCAACGGGCCGCACAAACTGATGTCCGGCGGCGCCGGCATGGTGAGCACGGCAGGCGACTACGCGCGCCTGCTGCAGATGCTGCTGAACAAGGGCGAGCTGGACGGCGTGCGCATCCTCGCGCCCAAGACGGTGGAGCTGATGTCGGCCGACCACCTCAGCGACAAGGCGCGTGGCGAGGGCGACGGCTTCGGCCTGGGCTTCTGGGTCAACACGCGCGCCAGCAGCTTCCAGGAACTGGGCAGTGTCGGCGCCTACGGCTGGGGCAGCGCCTATTTCCCGCAGTACACGATCGATCCGAAGGAGCGGCTGGTGATCTTCTTCATGGCGCAGCTGCGGCCCGCCGGCAACTCCACGCTGAACCTGCGCGTGCGCAACCTGACCTACCAGGCACTGATCAGGTGATGTGAGCCGTCGGGAGACGGTTCGCTATATCGCGCGGTTATCGCAAAGACGGTGTTAGCGCTCATTCGAGCGCTGCACTGTTGACGCGCGTGCAGCGCGGGTTCAAACGCTCATGGGGTTGAGTACACGCGGACGAAGGCGCTGCCTACATTCCGCTCCGGCTCGCGGGCAAGCCCGCAATCCGTGAACAACGACACAAACCAGGAGACTTCATGAACACGACAAGCTCGCGCCCGCGTTGGGCGCGCTGGCTGGCCGCAGGCATGCTCGCCGCGACGGCTCCGGCCGCGATGGCCGCCTTCAGCATCACGACGGTCTGGGACAGCAACAACCCGGCCAAGCCCAACTACGTCATCGACACCGACGCGGGCCTCGTGTTCAAGGTGCGCGGCTACGACAACGGCGTCAGTACGCAATCGGCCGGCGACATCGCCAGCATGGTCTACAACGGCGTGGAGTACCAGGACCAGAGCAGGGGCACGCAGCTGAACTCCGGCGCCGACTACCTCTACTCCGGCGTCAGCGCCGTCGGCGTGAAGGCCGAACTCGTCAACGCAGCCGGTGTCTCCACGCCCGCCGCGACGACCAACGGCGGCGTCGTCACCGGCACCGACTACATCAAGATCACGCTGACCAGCACCAGCACCAAGGGCGGCGTGCTGACGCACTACTACCTCGTCAAGAAGGGCGAGCCCAACATCCACATGGGCACGCACTTCACCGAGGAGCCCGACACGCTCAATCTGGTGCGCTTCATCGCCCGCATCCCGATCGCCAAGCTGCCCAACGGCGGCCCGGCCCAGGCGGCCGGTGGCCTCGTCAACGTCAACGGCGTCGACTACTGGCCCGAGGACCTGCGCGGCACCAGCGGCGCCATCGAGTCGGCCGACGTCTTCGGCTTCGCCAGCACCGACTCGCGCTACGGCCAGTCCCGCTCCAAGCACTACTCCAACCGCCGCCTGAAGGACTGGCAGGTCCTCGGCGGCACCGGCGCCGGCGTGGGCATCTGGTTCTGGCGCGACAACCACGAGGGCGACTCCGGCGGCCCGTTCTACCGCAGCCTGCTGCAGCAGATCACGTCCACCGACAACGAGCTCACCTACATCGTCAACTACGGCGAGGGCCAGACCGAGGCGTTCCGGCTGGGCGTCCTGAACACCTACATCATGATGTTCAACGATGGCTCGCTGCCGACGGTGCGCCCGGACACCAGCTGGTACGGCGCCGTCAACCTCGTCGGCTATGTGCCGCCGGTGGGGCGCGGCTCGGTCAGCGTCGCCGGCCTCAACGGCCGCGTGGCGGGCATTCCCTATGTGGCCGGCTTTGCCAACAGCAAGGCGCAGTACTGGGTCGACGCCGACCCGGTGGACGGCCACTTCTCGTCCACCGGCATGCTGCCCGGCACCTACACGATGACCATCTACAAGGGTGAGCTCGGCGTGCAGACGACCACCGTCACGGTGACGGCCAACGCGGACTACGCGCTGAACCCGATCACCATCGCCAACGATCCCGCCGCGACGCCCGCCCTGTGGCGCATCGGCCAGTGGGATGGCTCGCCGCGCGAGTTCATCAACGGCGACAAGCTGACGGTCATGCACCCCAGCGATGTGCGCATGGCCTCGTGGATTCCAGGCCCCTTCACCGTCGGCACGTCCGTGCCGGCGACCGCCTGGCCCGCCTACCAGTGGAAGGGCGTCAACGGCGGCCAGCAGATCCGCTTCGTGCTCAAGCGCGGCCAGAACACCGCCCCGCTGCGGCTGCGCATCGGCACGACGGCCGACTTCGCCGGCGCCCGCCCGCAGGTCACCGTCAACAGCTGGACGTCGGCCATCCCGGCGGCGCCCTCCAAGCAGTCGCGCAACCTCACCGTGGGCACGTACCGCGGCATCAACCGCATGTACACGTTCGACATTCCGGCCTCGCAGCTGGTCGTCGGCACCAACGTCGTGAGCATCTATCCCGTCAGCGGCACGGCCGGCGATGCCTTCCTGAGCCCTGGCTTTGCCTTCGACGCCATCGACCTCGTCGCCGTGCCCTGAATCCTGAGAACAACATCATGAAGAAGACATTCCTCCTCTCCCTGCTGGCCGGCGCGGCCTTCACGCTGCCCGCGGCCGCGGCCGTCGTGCAGACCACCGGCGCCGGCAGCGCCACGCCGGGCGCCACGCACCTGACGTACGCCGCCGACTTCGAGGGCAACACGGCCCTGAGCAACACCTGGTCCGAAGGCGGCCTGACGTTCACGCAGACCAACGCCCTCGGCGCCGACAACGGCGGCTGCGGCTACGCCGGCGAACTCTGCGTCGACACGGCCGCCGGCGAGGTCTACAGCGACGCCTTCTCGGGCAACTACTTCGCGACGGCGGGCACCAACGCCTACCTGTCGATCAAGAGCGCCAGCACCCTCGTGACCGGCATCGAGTTCGCTGTCGACTCCGGCTTCAACACCATCTACGTGATGTGGCAGACCTGGCTGAATGGCGTGCAGACCGGCACCGGCAAGCAGTCCTTCGGCGCGGCCGGCGTCGGCGGCGTGCTGGGGCTGAGCGACGCGGCGGGCTTCGACGAAGTGCGCGTCTACGCCTTCAACAGCGCCAGTGCCAACAGTGGCTACAGCGCGCCGGCGATCGACACGGTGCGTGCCTTCAAGGTGCCGGAGCCGGGTTCGCTGGCCCTGGCCCTGCTGGCCGGCATTGCCGCCGCCAGCATCAGCCGCCGTCGCCGCGGCTGATCGTCAGTTCCCAAACGAAACAGCCGGCTAGCGCCGGCTGTTTTTCCTTGTCGGGTCCGAATCGTCAGGCCCCCTGCGCGTGGACGCGCCAGGCCTCGCGGTAGGCCCGCCAGCCCGCCGGGTTCCAGGCCTGCACCGACGCCGCCCCCGCGCCGCCGGCCTCGCGGCCCCAGGCCTCCAGCAGCCACGCGCCGCAGGTCGTGCCGCTGCTGTCGTCGGACACGGTCACGTCGCGACCCGTCGCCAACCCGGCCAGCAAAGGCCCGAACAGCGGATTGGCCGTGAACGCACCTTCGACGACGACGCGCCCGCTGGCGCCGAGCGCATCCAGGCAGTGGTCCGTCATCAGCACGACGTACAACGTCGCCAGCGCGGCCCGCTCGGCGTCGGTCTCCGCCACCGGCCCGATAACCCGACCGATGCGGCCTGCAAACGGCCCGCCCGTCTCGGCAAAGCACGGCAGCGCCATCGTCTTGCGGGCAATGAGCCGCTCGACGTCCTCGGCCGTGAATGGTGCCGGCTGCGTGCCGGCGATCGCGCCGAACTCGCGCCCGCCCATGAAGCGCATGCAGGGCACGGCATCGCCGAACACATTGCAATTGGCCAGCATGTCCTGCGACTCGACCAGCGGCTTGGTCGCCGAGCCCAGCGCCGCGGCAATGAGCCAGGTGCCGGTGGACAGCACCGTGCACGGGCCGCCCTGCTGCAGCGTCAACAGGTGGCGCAGCAGCGATGCGTTGCTGTCGTGGATGCCGCAGACGATCTCGCAATCGGCGGGCAGGCCGGTATCCGCCGCCAGTTCCGGCCGCAGCCGCCCCAGGCGCGCCCAAGCGTCGCGACGCGGCGGGAACAGGCGCTGCCAGCCCTGGCTGTCGACGAGCGATGAATACGTGCCCTCGGCCGGCCGCCACAGGTCGGTGTGGCAGCCCAGCGACGTGACCTCGCTGGCCGCGACGCCGCAGAAGCGCCAGGCCCAGTACTGCGGGTACATCAGCAACTGCGTGGCCTTGGCGAACTCGGTCGGGAAGCGCGTCCGCAGCCACTCGATCTGGCGGCCCAGGTTGAGGCCGGCCGGCAGCAGCGGCGAGCCGCTCTCGTCGAACGACGGCCGCAGCGCGGCGTAGCGCGCCTCGTCCGCGGCGTCGCCGGGCACGTGTTCGTAGTCCAGCACCGGCAGCACCAGGCCCGCGTCGTCGACGAGGGCTGCCGTCGCGCCATGCGTGACCGGCACGATGGCGCGGATGTCGGCCAGCGCGGCCAGCTCGCGCAGCTGGCCCAGCATCCAGTTCCACAACCGCTCCGTGTCATGGTGCGGATAAGGCCCGACACGGCGGACCGTGTTGGGCGTGCGGACCTCGGCCAACGTCTTGCCGGCCGGGTCGATCAGCGTGAGCTTGGCGTTGGTCTTGCCGATGTCGAGGACGACGGTTCCACGGGTCGCAGCGCTCAAGAGTTCAATCCCGCGTGGTGATGGTGGTAAGCGCCCGACTCCAGCACGGCCGCATAGTCATGCGAACTCATGGCCGAAGCCTCCACCACGCGAGGGTCCACGTGTTCCGGCTCCACGGTGATGACGCGCACGCCGTAGTGCTCCAGCAGTTGCACGGCACTGTCGGACGCGCCGGTGTCGGTGATGACGGTGGACACGCGGTTCAGCCCGCACAGCACCAGCCCGGCCTTGCGCTGGAACTTGGAACTGTCGACCAGCACGACCAGTTCCTCCGCCTGGCCGATGAGGCGCTTCTCGGCCTGGATCAGCAGCGGGTCGGCTTCCATCAGGCCCAGGATGCTCAGGCCGTAGACGCCCATGAACATCTTGGCGGCGTAGTGGTGCTGGGCCACGTCGTTCTCGAACGGGCTCAGGATGACGTTCTGCTCGCGGTAGACCTTGCCACCGGGCAGGATGATTTCGTTGTCGCTGGTGACGAGCAGGCGCTCGGCCATCAGGAACGAATTCGTCAGAATCTTCAGTTGTTTCTCGACGAGAAACTCCGCCATCATGAACGTGGTGGTGCCACCATTGATGATGATGGTTTCGCCGTTATTGCACATCGATGTGGCATAACGGGCGATGGCACGCTTGGCCGCAGTATTCTGCTGGGCGTTGTTTTGAAAAGTCTCGCTCGACAGCGTGTATGACTTTTTCTTTTGTTCCAGCCTTTGGGCACCGCCGCGCGTACGCGTCAACTGATTTTTTGCGGCCAACCAGGAAATATCCCGGCGCACCGTTGCGGCCGAAGCCGACAACCATTCCATCAATTGCTGGACGCTGGCATGTTCGCGCTCATCCAACAGTTTGAGCAGCCGCTTGTGACGCTTGTGATTGATCATGGGGATCACCTTTATCGGGCGCCCCTCGGAACGGGGGGGGCGACCGTTGTCTCGTCGTTATATCGCCCTGCCCTCGGCTTGCGCTCACGGGGCGGGCGTCGCTTGCGTTCGGCGGGCTGGCTCAGGCCGCTCGCCTGCTCGCGGCCGGTGAGCGTAGGCGCCGGCCGCCGGAACCGCACCACCCCTGCTCATAACCGCTCAAAACCTGGGTGAAACAACGTTCCAAACACAGATTACGTCAATCCCATGACAGGGTCAATCAAGAAACGCTCACGGCCTTGAGCGTTTCTTGAGTGAAGACCCTGAGACACGCGCTTTCGCTCATCCTTTTGATCTTCTGCTCAGCCCCCGCGCACCGGGCGGTGTTTCGCTTCACACTGCGGCCCGTTTCCACCATGGACAACCCGCCTACGACGGGTGCCGGACCCGCACATCGCGGTCACGGCGATGAATACGGACTGATTACAGGCAAGCTGATGACTGCAAATTCCCAAACCTCCGCTCAAACCCCGATCGCCTCCAAATGGGACGACGCCGTGGCGGCCAAGTTGAGCGAACCCGAACTGCTGCTGTACCGCTCGAATCTGCTGGGCTCGGACCTGCGCGTGACGAATTTCGGCGGCGGCAATACCTCGGCCAAGGTCAAGATGCGCGACCATCTGACCGGCGAGGACGTCGAGGTGCTGTGGGTCAAGGGTTCGGGCGGCGACCTGGGCTCCATCAAGCTGGATGGTTTCTCCACGCTCTACATGGACAAGCTGAATGCGCTGAAGAAGCGTTATCGCGGCCTGGAACATGAAGACGAGATGGTGGATTACCTGCCGCACTGCACGTTCAACCTGAACCCGCGTGCTGCGAGTATCGATACCCCCCTGCACGCCTATATCCCGAAGGCGCATGTCGACCACATGCACCCGGACGCCATCATCGCCATCGCCGCCTGCGCCGACAGCAAGCGCCTGACTGCAACCATCTTCGGCGGCCAGCTGGGCTGGCTGCCCTGGCAGCGCCCCGGCTACGACCTCGGCCTGAAGCTGGAAGCCCTGGCCACGTCGCAACCCGACCTGAAGGGCATCATCCTCGAAGGCCACGGCCTGTTCACCTGGGGTGACACGGCCAAGAGCTGCTACGAGATCACGCTGGAGATGATCCGCCTGGCCGAGCAGTGGCTGGGCGAGAACGTCAAGCAGCCGGTGTTCGGCGGCGTCAAGACGATCACGCTGCCCGCCGAAGAGCGCGCGGCCCTCGCCGCCAAGCTGATGCCCGCGCTGCGCGGCCGCATCAGCGCCGGTGAGCGCAAGCTGGGCGACTTCAACGACAGCGCCGCGGTGCTGGAGTTCGTGGCCAGCAACGATTTGCCTAAGCTGGCCGCGCTGGGCACGTCCTGCCCTGACCACTTCCTGCGCACCAAGATCCGCCCGCTGGTGCTGGACTTCGACCCCAGCAAGCCTGATGTCGACGCACTGCTGGCCGGCCTGGACAAGGCGCTGGAGGCCTACCGCGCCGACTACACGGCCTACTACGAGCGCTGCAAGCGCGCCAACAGCCCGGCCATCCGCGACGCCAACCCCGTGATCTACCTGATCCCCGGCGTCGGCATGCTGTCCTTCGCCAAGGACAAGGCCACCGCCCGCATCGCCGGCGAGTTCTACATCAACGCCATCAACGTGATGCGCGGCGCCAACGGCGTCGACAAGTACGTTGGCCTGCCCGAGCAGGAAGCCTTCGACATCGAGTACTGGCTGCTCGAAGAAGCCAAGCTGCAACGCATGCCCAAGCCCAAGAGCCTGGCCGGCCGCGTGGCTCTCGTCACCGGCGGCGCCGGTGGCATCGGCCAGGCCGTGGCCCGCCAGCTGCTGCAGGAAGGTGCCTGCGTCATGCTGACCGACATCGACGCGGGCGCGCTGGAAGAAGCCAAGGCCAACCTGCTGAAGGTCGGTGGCAAGGACGCCATCGCCACCGTGCAGGGCAACATCACCTCCGAGTCTGAAGTGGAAGCCGTGCTGTCGGCCACCGCGCTGCGTTTCGGCGGCCTGGACATCCTCGTCTCCAACGCCGGCATCGCCTCCGCCGCGCCGCTGGAAGACACGACGCTGGAAATCTGGCAGCGCAACCAGGACATCCTGGTGACGGGCTACTTCCTGGTCGGCCGTGGTGCCTTCCGCCTGATGAAGCAGCAGAAGATCGGCGGCTCGATGGTCTTCGTGGCCAGCAAGAACGGCCTGGTCGCCTCTGCCGGCGCGTCCGCCTACTGCACGGCCAAGGCCGCTGAAATCCACCTGGCGCGCTGCATCGCGCTGGAAGGCGCGGCCATCGGCGTGCGCGTCAACGTCGTCAACCCCGACGCCGTCATCCGCGGCTCGCGCATCTGGGACGGCAAGTGGAAGGAAGAGCGTGCCGCGTCGAACAAGATCGACAGCGACAACATCGAAGAGTTCTACCGCCAGCGCAGCATGCTCAAGCTCAGCGTGCTGCCCGAGGACATCGCCGAGGCGGTCTACTTCATGGCCAGCGACAAGTCTGGCAAGAGCACCGGCAACGTGCTGAACGTGGACGCGGGCAACGCCGCTGCGTTCACGCGCTGAGAATCAGCGCGAAGGAGACATCCACATGACCAAGAACATCATCGACGCGGCCCAGGTCGAGCAACACAACGCCAGCCAACGCGCCGCGCTGCAGGCCGACTACGACGCGCTGGGCGGCATGCTGTCCCGCCGCGGCGTGGACATCGAGGCCCTCACCGCCAAGGCCCAGACCTTCGGCGTGGCCGTGCCCAGCTGGGGCGCCGGTACCGGCGGCACGCGCTTCGCGCGCTTCCCCGGCAAGGGCGAACCGCGTGACGTGACCGAGAAGCTGGAAGACTGCGCCGTCATCAACCAGCTGACCCGCGCCACGCCGGCCGTGTCGCTGCACTTCCCCTGGGACAAGCCGAGCGACCCCAAGGCCCTGCGCCAGCAGGCCGACGAGCTGGGCCTGGGCTTCGACGCCGTCAACTCCAACACCTTCCAGGACCAGGCCGGCCAGGCCCACACCTACAAGTTCGGCAGCCTGACGTCCACGAACAAGGCCTCGCGCGAGCTGGCCGTCCAGCACAACATCGACTGCATCGAGCTGGGCAAGACGCTGGGTTCCAAGGGCCTGACGGTCTGGGTCGGCGACGGCGCCAACTTCCCCGGCCAGAGCAACCTGCGCGGCGCGCTGGAGCGCTACATCGACAGTGCCAAGGGCATCTACGCCGCGCTGCCCGACGACTGGCAGATGTACATCGAGCACAAGCTGTTCGAGCCGGCGTTCTACTGCAGCGTCATCGCCGACTGGGGCACCAGCTTCGCGGTCGCGCAGACGCTGGGCCCGAAGGCCAAGTGCCTGGTGGACCTGGGCCACCACGCGCCCAACACCAACATCGAGATGATCGTGGCGCGCCTGGCCCAGTTCGGCAAGCTCGGCGGCTTCCACTTCAACGACAGCAAGTACGGTGACGACGACCTGGACTCGGGCTCCATCGACCCGTTCCAGCTGTTCCTGATCTTCAACGAGCTGGCCGACTCGCAAGCCCGTGACGGCGCCGGCTTCAACCCGTCGTACATGCTGGACCAGTCGCACAACGTGACCGATCCCATCGAAAGCCTGATGAGCAGCGCCGTCGAAGTGCAGCGCGCCTTCGTGCAGGCTTCGCTGGTGGACCGCACCGCGCTGGCCGGCTTCCAGGAAAGCAACGACGTGTTGCAGGCCGCGCAGACGCTGAAGAAGGCCTTCCGCACCGACGTGAGCCCCATCCTCGCAATGGCCCGCCTGCGTTCGGGCGGCGCGATCGATCCGGTGGCCGCCTACCGCGCTGCGGGCTATCGCGAGCAGGTCGCGGTGAAGCGTCCCCCGAAGGCGGGCGCCAGCGGCTCAGGCATCGTCTGATGACGCGGGCTTGCGTGGAAGCGCAGGCCTACGGTGCACGCGGCGACGGGTGCACCCTCAACACCCGCGCCCTGCAGGCCGCCATCGATGCGGCAGCCCTGCAGGGCGCGGAGTTGCGTCTGGCCCCCGGTGTCTACCTGACAGGCGCCCTCTTCCTGAAGACCGGCATGACGCTGCGGCTCGACCGTGGCGCCATGCTGCTCGGCTCGCGCGACCTGGCCGACTACCCGCTGCTGCCCACCCGCGTTGCGGGCATCGAGATGCGCTGGCCGGCCGCCCTCATCAACATCTACGGTGAGCAGGACGTCGGCCTCATCGGCGAAGGCTGCATCGACGGCGACGGCAAGGTCTTCTGGGACAGCTACTGGGCCCTGCGCGCCACCTACGAGCCGCGCGGCCTGCGCTGGGCGTCGGACTACGACTGCCAGCGCCCCCGGCTGGTCCAGGTGTACGAGTCGTCACGCGTCAACATCGGCGGCGGCCTGCTGCTGCGCCGCTCCGGCTTCTGGACGCTGCACCTTTGCTACTCGGAGGACGTGTCCGTCGACGGCGTCGTCATCCGCAACAACGACGACGCGCACGGTCCCTCCACCGACGGCATCGACATCGACTCCTGCCGCCGCGTGGCCATCCGCCACGCCGACATCGCCGTCAACGACGACGCGCTGTGCCTGAAGGCCGGCCGTGACGCCGACGGCCTGCGCGTCGCGCGGCCCTGCGAAGACATCACGATCAGCGACTGCATCGTCCGCGAGGGCGCCGCGGGCCTCACCTTCGGCAGCGAGACCTCCGGCGGCTTCCGCCGCATCACCGCCGAGCGCATCGACGTGCATGCGCCGGTGCCGGTGGGGCTGCTGTTCAAGTCCGCCCCGACACGCGGCGGCTTCATCGATGGCGTGGTCATCAGCGACCTCATCCTGCACGACGTGCCGGTCGCGATGCGCGCGACGATGAACTGGAACCCCGCCTACAGCCGCGCCGCCATCCCCGACGCCGAGCGCGCCCACGCGCCCTCGCACTGGCTGGCACTGGCCGCGACCGTGCCGCCCGAACAAGGCCGCACGCAGGTAGCCGGCGTGCACATCCAGCGCCTGCAAGCCCGTGGCGCCGACGTCGCCTTCGAGGTGGACGCCGACACCGACGCGCCACTGCGCCACTTCCGTTTCACCGGCCTGGACCTGCAGGCCCGCTGCGGCGGCCATGTGCTGGACGTGCTGGGCTGGCGCTTCGACGACGATTGCCGGCTGCAGCTCGGCAAGCCCATCGCCACCAACCACGAGACCGCGCTGGCCGGCCTGGACGCCGAGCACTGGCGCGTGGACACCTCTCAGCGCCGCCGCGACGTGTCGACACTGAGCATGGCCGAACAAGACGTTCTCTAGGAGACAGGAACAAGACATGAGCGACGAGATTCGCGCCTTCAAGATGCAGCTCAAGCCCGGCGTGGTCGCCGAGTACAAGAAGCGCCACGACGAGCTGTGGCCGGACCTCGCCGACGCGCTGCGCGGCGCCGGCATCCATGACTACTCCATCTTCCTGGACGAGAGCACGCTGAGCCTGTTCGCCGTGCTCAAGCTCAAGCCCGGCCACCCCATCGACGATTTGCCGACGCTGCCCGTCATGCGCCGCTGGTGGGACTACATGGCCCCGCTGATGGAAGTGGAACCCGACAACAAGCCGCGCCAATGGGACCTGCCGTCCGTCTTCCACTTTGCGGGCTGATCCTCAGCATCCCGCTGCTCGCCGCGGCCTGGTGCGAGCCGCCCAGGAAGCTGGAGCAAGTCGCCGCTGACGACTTCCGCGCCGGCCTCGCCCGCTGGCGGCTGGAGGCCGAGGACGAGCGTGCCGTCGTCACCGCGGCGGGTGGCGTGCTGGACATCGCCACGCCCGCCGGCCTGTCGCTGTGGTGGCGCGAGCCGCTGTCGGGCGACTACGCCATCCGCTTCACCGCCGTGGCCCTGCCCGCGCCGGCCACGGCCGGTGCGCTGGCTGGCCGCATCTCCGACCTGAACATGTTCTGGAACGCGCTCGAAGCCGACGGCAGCCAGCCCTATCCACGCACGGGCAAGTTCGCCGGCTACGACACGCTGCCCACCTACTACGCCGGCTTCGGCGCCAACGGCAACACGACGACGCGGCTGCGCCTGTACGACGGCAGCCAGCGCCGCCTGCTAACCGGATTCGCCGACGGAGCCATCGCCGAGCCCGGTGAACTGCCGATGACGCCGCAGACGCGGCTGCACGCCGGCAAACCGCTCAGCATCGAGATTGTTTCGCGTCAACCGACGGCTGCCGATCCCGTTCACCTGCGCTGGGCCGCCGACAGCAACGAAGTCTTTACGCGCGCCGATCCCAATCCGCGCCTGCAAGGCTACTTCGCGCTGCGCACGACGGCCAGCCGAATACAGATCAGAGACTTCCAGATCCTCTCCTGCCGATGAAACACCTGCTCCCCGCCCTCAGCCTCGCCCTCGGTTCCTTGATACCGATCGCTGCCCAGGCGGCGGAGCCGGTCAGGATCGACATCCAGGCCGACAAGCCCGGTCCCGTCATCGCCCGCCAGATCTACGGCCAGTTCGCCGAGCACCTCGGCAGCGGCATCTACGGCGGCCTGTGGGTCGGCCCCGATTCCAAGATTCCCAACGTGCGCGGCTGGCGCAGCGACGTCGTCGGCGCACTGAAAGCCATCAAGGTGCCGGTCATCCGCTGGCCTGGCGGCTGCTTCGCCGACGAGTACCACTGGCGCGACGGCATCGGCCCGCAGGCGCAGCGCCCCCCGCGCGTCAACACGAGCTGGGGCGGCGTCATCGAACCCAACACGGTCGGCACGCACGAGTTCATGGACCTGGCCGAGCAGCTCGGCACCGAGGTCTACCTGAACGCCAACCTCGGCTCCGGCACCGTGCCGGAAATGGCCCAGTGGCTGGAGTACATGACGGCCGACGGCGACACGGCCCTGGCCCGCGAGCGCCGCGCCAACGGCCGCGACAAGCCGTGGAAGATCAACTACTTCGGCATCGGCAACGAGAGCTGGGGCTGCGGCGGCAACATGAAGCCCAGCTACTACGCCGACCTCTACAAGCACTGGTCCACATTCGCGAAGGCGCCGCGGGGCAACCGGCCCAAGCTCGTCGCCAGCGGCGGCCAGGAGCTGGAGCTGAACTGGGTCGAGACGCTCAGCGCCGAGATCAAGGGCCGCATGGATGCCATCACCCATCACCAGTACTCACTGCCCACGCGCGACTGGAAGAAGAAGGGCTCGGCGGTCGGCTTCCCCGAGGCCGAGTGGATCTCCACGCTGGCCGTGCCGCAGACCATCGACGGCTATCTGACGAAGCACCAGGAGATCCTGGACCGCAACGACCCGGCCAGGAAGGTCGCCATCTATTTCGACGAGTGGGGCAGCTGGTACGACGCCGAGCCCGGCACCGACCCCGGCTTCCTCGTGCAGCGCAACACCATGCGCGACGCCGTGCTGGCCGCGCTGCACTTCCACGTCTTCCACCGCCACGCCGACCGCGTGAAGATGGCCAACATCGCGCAGATGGTCAACGTCCTGCAGGCCATGATCGTCACCGACAAGGACCGCATGGTGCTGACGCCCAGCTATTACGCGTTCGCGATGCACCTGCCGTTCATGGACGCCACCTCGCTGCCCGTGCAGCTGACCGGCGTGCCCGACTACACGCTGGGCAAATACAGCATCCCTGCGGTCAGCGCGAGCGCGGCGAAGTCGGTCGACGGCAAGCTCATCCTCAGCCTGGCCAACACCAACCCCAACCAGGCGCTGCCGATGCAGCTCGCCGTCGGCGGCAAGGGCGTGCGCGCCGTGACCGGCCAGCTGCTGACCGCCGCGACGATGGACGCCCAGAACTGGTTCGACGCGCCCGACCGCGTGAAGCCGCAACCGTTCAAGGCCGAAGCGAAGAACGGCACATTGGCGCTGACGCTGCCGGCCAAGTCTGTCCTCGTGCTGGAGGTGCAGCCGTGATGCGCAAATTCCTCACGCTGCTGGCACTCGTCGCCGGCACCGCCTCGGCCGCTGACAACCTGCGCCCGCCGCTGCTGCTGACGGCCCGTGCGGCTGCGCAGGACCTCGGCGGCACATGGACCTACTCCAAGGACTACTACCGCACCAGCCTCACCGATATCAACGGCTGGGTCGCCAAGTCGCGCATGCAGCGCTTCCGCGACGTGGACGTGGCGGCGGAAGAAAAGAAGGGCGGCCCGACCTTCTTCGAGTTCGACCTCGACCGCGGCCCGACGATGGAGCTGCCCGGCGCGTGGAACTCGGCCGTGCCCGAGCTGCGCTGGTACGACGGCCTGATCTGGTTCCAGCGCCGCTTCGATGCGAAGGTGCTCCCTGGCCAACGCAGCTTCCTGCGTTTCGAGGCGGTGAACTACCGCGCCATGGTCTACCTGAATGGCAAGCCCATCGCCCAGCACGAGGGCGGCTTCACGCCCTTCGTCGTCGAGGTGACGGACACGCTGCGCGCGACGGGTAATCGCCTCGTCGTCGGCGTGGACTCCAAGCACGACGCGCAGACCATCCCCGGCGAGATCACCGACTGGGACCTCTACGGCGGCATCACGCGGCCGGTCAAGCTGATCCAGACGCCGGCCACCTTCATCGACGACGCGACGCTGCGCCTCACCGACGCAGGCCGGCTCGTCGGCAGCCTGCAGCTCAACGGCCCGCAGGCCGGCAATCAGCCGGTGAGCCTGCGCATCGCCGCGCTGGGCGTCACGCTGCAGGCCCGCACCGACGCCAGCGGCGAAGCCCGCTTCGACGTTGCCGCGCCGGGCACGCTGAAGCGCTGGTCGCCCGAATCGCCGACGCTGTACGACGTCGACTTCGAGGCTGGCGGCGACAAGGTGCGCGACCGCATAGGCTTCCGCACGATCGCCGTGCGCGGCAGCGACATCCTGCTGAACGGCAAGCCCGTCTTCCTGAAGGGCATCTCCATCCACGAGGAGGAGATCGGTTCCAACCCCGCCCGCCGCATCGACGACGCCGCCGCGCACCGTCTGCTCGGCGAGGTGAAGAACAGTCTGCACGGCAACTACGTTCGGCTGTCGCACTACCCGCACAACGAAGCCATGCTGCGTGCGGCCGACGAACTGGGCCTGCTGGTGTGGAGCGAGATCCCCGTCTACTGGACCGTGGACTGGGACAGCCCCGCCGTGCTCGACAAGGCCCGCCGCATGCAGGCCGAGACCATCTACCGCGACCGCAACCGCGCGGCGCTGGTGCTGTGGAGCATCGGCAACGAGACGCCGGTGGCGGACAACCGCACGCGCTTCCACACCGCACTGGCCGAGACGGTGCGCGCGCTGGACCCCAGCCGCCTTGTGTCCGCCGCGCTGCTGGTGGAACGCCAGGGCGACACCATCCGCCTGGCCGACCCGCTGCTGAAGGAGCTGGACGTCGTCGCCGTCAACACCTACGCGGGCTGGTACGGCGACGACACGCTGGATGCCGTCGCGAAGTTGCGCTGGGACCTGCCGGCGGACAAGCCGCTGCTGTTCTCCGAGTTCGGCGCCGACGCGCAGGCCGGCTTCCGCGACCCTGCGCTGCACCGCAAGTTCAGCGAGGACTACCAGGCCGACTACTACCGCGCCACGCTGACCATGGCCGCCAAGGTGCCCACGCTGCGCGGCCTGTCGCCGTGGGTGCTGAAGGACTTCCGCTCACCGCGCCGCGAGCACCCGGTCTATCAGCAGGGCTGGAACCGCAAAGGCCTGATCTCAGAAACCGGCCAACGCAAGCTGGCCTTCGACGTGCTGGCGGACTGGTATCAAGAAACCCCTCGCCCAGCCCCGCCCCGCTGAACGCGGGCGAGCCTGGCCGGTCCCCCGAGGGGACGGCGATGCTCGCGGCATCGAGCCGCAAGCACATCGCCAGACGGGCCGGCTTGGGGCGGCCCGGCGCTCGGCCCGCAAATTCATGCACCGCAAACACCATTCGTTGTGAAGCAACCGAAATGAAAACCACGCCCTTCTCGCGCCGCGGCTTCCTGCAGACGACGGCTGCCGCGTCGCTGGCCTCGTCACTGCCCGCGGCCCACGCCGTCACCGCCAATCTGCCAACGACGACCGCGCCGGTGGCCGACACGCTGCTGCGCTGGCTGGACGGCAAGGCGCCCGCGCGCTTCGAGGGCTCCACGCTGGGCGTGCCCTGGCCGCGCGGCCAGGTGAAGCTGCCGGCCGGCAAGGCGCCGGAGTTCCGGCTCGCGAACCAGCCGGTGCAGTCCTGGCCGCTGGCCTACTGGCCGGACGGCTCGCTGAAGTGGACAGCGCATGCCGTTGCTGGCGGCGTGCCGGCGGGCGAGCTGAAGCTGGAAGGCGGCACGCCCGCGGCCGGCACCGTCGCCGTCAGGCAGGCCGGCGATCGCGTGACCGTCAGCGCCGGCGACCTCGTCTGGACCGTGGCCACCCGCGGCGAGGCGCTGATCGCCGAAGCCACGCGCGCCGGCCGCGTCACGCTGAAGAACCTGCGCCTCGTCGCGCTGCGCCAGGACGGCGCCGACCCCGAGCTGGACGGCAAGGTCAGCCGCAAGTCCTTCCGCAGCAAGGTCACGGCCGTCACGGTCGAGCAGCAAGGCCCCGTGCGCGCGGTGCTGAAGCTGGACGGCACGCATTCCGCGAATGTTGATGGGAAGGGCCGCGACTGGCTGCCGTTCTCCGTGCGCCTGTACTTCTACGCCGGCGCCGAGAGCGTGCGCATCGTGCACAGCTTCGTCTGGGACGGCGACCCGGCCAAGGACTTCATCGCCGGCCTGGGCGTGACCGCGCAGGTACCGATGACCAACGCGACGCACGACCGCCACGTGCGCTTCTCCGGTGAAGGCGTGGGCGTCTGGGGCGAGGCCGTGCGCCCCGTCACCGGCCTGCGCCGCGACCCCGGCCAGGCCTACAAGGACGCGCAGGTCGCCGGCCAGGCGCTGCCGCCGCTGAGCGGCATGGCCACGGCCGTGCAGAACGGGCTGAAGTGGATTCCCGAGTGGAACGACTTCTCGCTGTCGCAGACCGGCGCCGATGGCTTCGCCATCACCAAGCGCACGCAGGCCGGTCAGGCCTGGATCGCCTCCAACGGCGGCACCCGCTGCAAGGGCCTGGTCTACGCTGGCGGCGCGTCGGGCGGCGTCGCACTCGGGCTGAAGGACTTCTGGCAACGCGCCCCCGTGCGGCTGGACGTGCGCGGCGCCGCCACCGAGCTGGCTGAAGTGACCGCCTGGCTGTACTCGCCCTCTGCGCCGGCCATGGACATGCGCTCCTACCGCTCGCCCGGCGACATGGACACGCACGAGAAGCAGATCGAAGGCCTCAACATCACCTACGAGGACTACGAACCGGGCTGGGACAACTCGGTTGGCGTGGCACGCACATCGGAGCTGCAGCTGTGGGTGCTGGGCGCCACGCCCACGCACCAGGCGTTCTCGGACATGGCCGAGCAGGTCGCCAACCCGGCGCGGCTGGTGCTGTCGCCGCAGCGCATCCATGCCTGCGGCGTGTTCGGCGACTGGGACCCGGTGGGCACCGGCACGCCGGCCCGCAAGCTCATCGAGGACCGGCTCGCGCTGCAGCTGGACCAGTACCTGCGCGAGGTCGAGCAGCACCGCTGGTACGGCTTCTGGAACTACGGCGACGTCATGCACACCTACGACGTCGACCGCCACATGTGGCGCTACGACATCGGCGGCTACGCCTGGGACAACTCGGAGCTGTCCACCGACCTGTGGCTGTGGACGAGCTACCTGCGTACCGGCCGCGCCGACGTCTTCAAGCTGGCCGAGGCGATGACGCGCCACACCGGCGAGGTGGACGTCTACCACCTCGGCGAGCTGAAGGGCTTCGGCACGCGCCACGGCGTGCAGCACTGGTCGGACTCGTCCAAGCAGCCGCGCATCTCCAACGCCGCCTACCGCCGCTTCTACTTCTACCTGACCGCCGACGAGCGCTGCGGCGACCTGATCCGCGAGCTGCTGGACTCCGACGCCGACATCGGCAAGGTCGACATCTCGCGCAAGCTCGCGCCGGGCGCGGGCCCCCGCACCACCGAGCTGCCGGGCGTGGGCTTCGGCACGACGTGGGGCTCGTGGATCGCCGCCTGGCTGACCGAGTGGGAGCGCACCGGCGACACCCGCTGGCGCGACAAGCTCGTCAACGGCATGCAAAGCATCGGCGACCTGCGGCGCCGCTGGTTCGCCGGTGGCGCGCCGTACGACGCCAAGACCGGCAAGTTCCAGGGCCCGGGCGCCGACGTGTCCATCTCGCACCTGAACGCCGTGTTCGGCGTCGCCGAGATGAGTTCGGAGCTGCTGACGCTGGTGGACGTGCCCGCCTACCGCCGCGCCTGGCTGGAGTACTGCCGCTTCTACAACGCGCCCAAGCACGAGATCGCCGCGCTACTGGGCAAGGACCCCGGCGGCCGCAGCCTCACCGACACCTGTTCGCGCCTGACGGCCTACGCCGCCTTCCACGACAAGGACCATTCGCTGGCGCTGCGCGCCTGGCGCGAGTTCTTCACATCGCGCGCACTGCGCGGTGGCGGCCAGCTGCGGCGCGTGGGCGGCGTGGACACCCTCCGGCCGCTGATCGAGCAGCCCACCATCAGCACCAACGACTCCGCGCAGTGGGGCCTTGCCGGCATCCAGAACCTCGCGCTGGTGGGCGACGCGCTGGACGAGGCGGCCAAGGCCGCCGGCCTCGTGCCATGAGGCTGAGCCGCCGCGCCGTGCTGGCTGCCGGTGCCGCGGTCGGCGCAGGCGGCCTGGCCGCCTGCGCGACGGCCCGAACCGGCTTCCCGACGCAGACGCTGAAGGTCGAGGACACACCCTTCGACATGCCGCCACTGCGGCTGCCGGTGTTCGAAGGCCGGCCGCGCTTCGTCATCACCGACTTCGGCGCGCAGCAGGCCAGCCAGTCGCTGACCTCCGCCGCGCTGGCCCGCGCCATCCGCGCAGCGCACGAGGCCGGCGGTGGCATCGTCGTCGTACCGGCCGGAAGCTGGCCCACCGGCCCGGTGCACCTGAAGAGCCGCGTCAACCTGCACCTGGAGGCCGGCGCCATGCTGCGCTTCTCGCCCGACCCGGCCGACTACCTGCCCGCCGTGCTGGCGAGCTGGGAGGGGCTGGAGTGCATGATCCATTCGCCGCTGGTCTACGCGCACGACTGCGAGGACATCGCCGTCACCGGCGCCGGCACGCTGGAGGCGCAGGTGGATGTCTGGCAGCAGTGGTTCGCGCGGCCCAAGGCGCACATGGACGCGCTGGTGGCGCTGTACAACATGTCGGTCGCCGGCGTGCCCGCGAGCGAGCGCCGCATGACGGATGGCGCCTTCGACGACGCCCACCTGCGCCCGCCCTTCCTGCACTTCAACCGCTGCCGCCGCGTGCGGCTGGAGGGCGTGCGCATCGTCAACAGCCCGTTCTGGACGGTGCACCCCTTCCTGTGCGAGGACGTGCTGGTCCGCGGCGTCCGCATCCACGCCCTCGGCCACAACAACGACGGCGTGGACCCCGAGATGAGCCAGCGCGTGCTGATCGAGGACTGCACGTTCGACCAGGGCGACGACGCGATCTCCGTCAAGTCCGGCCGCGAGCGCGACGGCTGGCGGCTGGCCACGCCGTCGCGCCACATCGTCGTGCGCCGCTGCAAGGTGCTGAACGGCCACCAGCTCATGGCCATCGGCAGCGAGCTGGCGGGCGGCATCTCCGAGGTGCTGGTGGAGGACTGCGAGGTCGACACGCGCGCCAGCACGTACAAGACGCCGCTCAACAACCTGCTGTTCGTGAAGACCAACGAGCGGCGTGGTGGGTTCGTGCGCAACATTCATCTGCGCCGGGTGAAGGCCTACAGGCTGGAAGGCAGCGTGCTGGACGTGGACACGGATGTGCTCTACCAGTGGCGACAGTTGATGCCGACGTTGGAGAAGCGGTTGACGCCTGTCGAGGGGCTGTTCGTGTCGGACGTCGAGGTCGGCGAAGCGAAGCACGTGAGTCGGCTGCGAGGCGACCTCTCGCTGCCGGTGCGGGGCGTGACGCTCCGGCGCGTGCGGGTCGACAAGCTGCTGGGCGAGGCGCATGACCATCGCAATGCGGTTGAGGTTTCGGTGTGAGCGATAGGTGTTTGAGCGCGCCGTGACTCGCTGCTTCGGCTTTCGGCCCAGGCCCATGCCGGGATTTCGTCCCGGCGGCCGACTCACTTTCTTGCGCGCGCAAGAAAGTAAGCAAAGAAAGCGCCCCTGCAAAACCGCCCCTGCGGGGTTCCCTGCGATGCTCGAAGCCCAGGGCCGCGCCGAACTCGCGCCGCTACGCTCTGCTCAAACAGGCGGCGCGAAGTCAGAAGTTGAAGCGCGCTGCGCGCGCGCCCTGGGCTTCTGCGCTTCTCGGCGGTTTAGAAGGGGAACCCCGGAACAGCCGAAGACAACAGCCAAACCCGAAAGCCGGCTGGCGCCGGCTGTTCGGGTTGCCCCCTTTGGCACCGCCGAGCAGCGCAAGGCTTCGAGGCCGTGCGCGCAGCGCACTTCAAGAACTGACTCCGTGCGGCTGTCTGAGCGCAGCGTAGCGGAGGGAGTTCCGCACGGGCCCTCAAGGCCTGAGCAGCGCAGGGAACCCGTAGCGCAGCGGAGGGCGGTGCGGTCGGGGGGAGCTCTTTGCCTACTTTCTGGCGGTCCAGAAAGTAGGTCGCCCGCCGGGGCGAAATCCCGGCACCACGCTGGCCAACAACCCACCGGTTCCAACGCATGACGCTGCACCGCATCGCCACCCTGCTGGCCGGGCTCACGCTCGCCCTCTCCGCAAATGCAGCGCGAGAAACCTACAACTTCAACCCCGCCTGGCGCCTCCACGTCGGCGACACCCCCGGCGCCGAAGCGCCCACCTTTGACGACGCCAACTGGAAGCCCGTCACCCTCCCCCGCGCCTGGAACGAAGACGATGCTTTCGCGAAAGACATCGCCGACCACAGCACCGGCATCGCCTGGTACCGCAAGCGCTTCACGCTGCCGGCCGACGTCGCCCAACGCAAGGTCTTCATCGAGTTCGAGGGCGCAAGACAAGCCGCCGAGGTCTGGGTCAACGGCCAACGAGTCGGCCTGCACGAAAACGGCGTCACCGCCTTCGGCTTCGACCTGAGCGCCGTCGTCAAGCCCGGCGACAACGTCATCGCCGTGCGCACCGACAACCGCTGGGACTACCGCGAGCAGTCCACCAACCAGCGCTACCAGTGGGCCGACAAGAACTTCAACGCCAACTACGGCGGCCTGCCCAAGAACCTGCGGCTGCACATCACCGACAGGCTCTACCAGACGCTGCCGCTGTTCTCCAACCTCGGCACCACCGGCGTCTACATCCACGCCGGCGACTTCAACCAGCAGACCCACCGCGCCGTCATCACGGCCGAGGCCCAGGTGCGCAACGAGTACGACCAGCCGCGCCGCTTCGGCTTCGACGTCGCGCTGCGCGACCGCGACGGCAAGGTCGTCGCCACCTTCAAGGCGCCGGCGCAGACGCTGGCGGCCGGCGCCACGACGACCGTGCTGGCACGCTCGGCCGTCAGAGACCTGCAGTTCTGGAGCTGGGGCTACGGCGCGCTGTACGACGTCGAAACCACGCTGACCGTCGACGGCCAGCCGGTCGACACCGTCGTCACGCGCACAGGATTCCGCCAGACCGCGTTCGACCACGGCATGGTCACGCTCAACGGCCGCGTCATCCAGCTCAAGGGCTATGCGCAACGCACCTCCAACGAGTGGCCGGCCATCGGTCTCTCGGTGCCGGCCTGGCTCAGCGACTACAGCAACGGCCAGATGCTGGCCAGCAACGCCAACTTCGTGCGCTGGATGCACACGGCGCCGTGGAAGCAGGATGTCGAGTCGCTGGACCGCCTCGGCCTGATGCAGGCCATGCCTGCGGGCGACTCCGAAGCCGACGTGACCGGCCGGCGCTGGGAGCAGCGCATGGAGGCGATGCGCGACGCCATCGTCTACTTCCGCAACAACCCGAGCGTGCTGATGTACGAGGCGGGCAATCGCGGCGTCAGCGCCGAGCACATGGCCGAGGTGCGCGCGTTGCGCGACCGCCTCGACCCGCAGGGCGGCCGCGCGGCGGGCAGCCGCGAGATGCTGTCGCAGCAGCTGCAGGACGTGGCCGAGTACGGCGGCGAGATGCTCTACATCAACAAGAGCGCGCGCCGCCCGATGTGGGCCATGGAGTACTCGCGCGATGAGGGCGCGCGCAAGTTCTGGGACGAACTCTCGCCGCCCTTCCACCGCGACGGCGACGGCCCCGACCACAAGGGCCAGGGCGCGGCCAGCTACAACCGCAACCAGGACTCGCATGCGCTGGAGGACGTGCGCCGCTGGGTGGACTACTGGCGCGAGCGCCCCGGTACCGGCACGCGTGTGTCGGCGGGTGGCGTCAACATCATCTTCAGCGACAGCAACACCCACCACCGCGGCGCCGAAAACTACCGCCGCAGCGGCGAGGTGGACGCGATGCGCATCCCCAAGGACGGCTTCTTCGCACACCAGGTGATGTGGGACGGCTGGGTCGACGTCGAGAAGCCGCACGCCCACCTGCTGGGTCACTGGAACTACGCGGCCGGCACGGTGAAGACGGTCACCGTCATCGCAAGCAGCCCCCGCGTGCAGCTGCTGCTGAACGGCAAGCTGCTGAAGACGGCCGAGCCCGTCGAGCCCTTCGTCTTCCGCTTCGACGGCGTGACGTTCGCGCCCGGCGAGCTGCGCGCCATCGGCCTGGACAAGGACGGCCACCAGATCTGCGAGGACGTGCGCGTGACGGCCGGTGCCCCCGCCGCGCTGAAGCTCAGCGTGCAGACGCACCCACAAGGCCTGCAGGCCGACGGTGCGGACCTCGCGCTGGTGCAGGTGGAGGTCGTCGACGCGAAGGGCCGCCGCAACCCCGTCGTGCTGGACACCGTGAAGTTCACGCTCGACGGCCCCGCCGAATGGCGCGGCGGCATCGCGCAGGGGCCGGGCAACTTCGTGCTGGCGAAGGAGCTGCCGGTGGAAGGCGGTGTCAACCGCGTGCTGGTGCGCAGCACGACGCAGGCCGGCGTCATCCGCCTGAAAGCCGAGGCCCAGGGCCTGGCGCCCGCGACGCTGGAGCTGCGCTCGCAGCCGGTGCCCGTGAACGGCGGCCTGAGCACGCGCTTCCCGGCCGACGGCCTGACTGCGCAGCTCACGCGCGGCCCGACACCGGCGACGCCATCGTTCACCGTCAGCCGCGTGGCCGTGCCCGTCAGCTCGGCGGACGCCGACAGCGGCACGCCGGCCCGGGCGGTCGACGACGACGAACGCACGTCGTGGACCAGCGCCCCGGGCAAAGGTCGCATCCGCTTCCACCTCGCCGAGCCGGCGACGCTGAGCGAGATCACGCTCAAGCTCGGCGGCTGGAAGGAGCGCCAGTACCCGCTGGTCATCCGCGTGGACGGCATCGAGGTCTGGCGCGGGCTGACGGAACGCAGCCTGGGCTACGTCACGCTGCCGCTGAAGCCCCGGCTCGGCCAGGTCGTCAGCATCGAGCTGACCGGCGACGCCGTCGGCGGCGAGGAGACGGCCAACACCGAAGTCGCCAACCAGAAGATCGTCGACACCGGCGCCAGCCGCCTCGGGCGCGGTGTCCTTTCAATCGTCGAAGCCGAGTTCTACAAACTGCCATGACCACTTCCCGTCGCACCTGGCTCCAGCAGCAACTCGCGCAGGCGGGCGCGCTGCGCCTCGGCGCACCGCTGCTGGCCCTGCCCGCCACCGCACAAACGGCCGCCTCGCCCGCCCCACAGCGCCTGTGGTACCGCCGCCCGGCCGACGAATGGGTGGAGGCGCTGCCGGTCGGCAACGGGCGGCTGGGCGCGATGGTGTTCGGCGGCACGCACACCGAGCGGCTGCAGCTCAACGAGAACAGCCTCTTCTCCGGCGGCCCCTACGACACCCTCAACCCCAAGGCCCGCGAGGGGCTGCCCAAGGTGCGCGAGCTGGTCTTCGCCGGCCGCTACGCCGAGGCCGAGAAACTCGCCAACGAGACGCTGATCGGCGTGCCCAACCGGCAGATGAGCTACCAGCCACTGGCCGAGCTGCTGCTGCTCTTCCCCGGCCTGGAAGGCGTGCGCGGCTACGAGCGCAGCCTGGACCTGGACGAGGCCGTCGCCACGACACGGTTCCGCACCGGCAGCGCGACGCTGACGCGCGAGGTGTACGCCTCGGCGGTGGACCAGCTCATCGTCGTGCGCCTGGCGGCCGACAAGCCGAAGTGGATCAGTGCCGACATCACACTGACAGCACCGCATCAGCAGCACAGCGGCACCGAGGACGGGCACACGCTGTGGGTGGCGGGCACCAGCCCGACCGTGGCCGGCATCGAGGGCCGGCTGCCGTTCGAGTGCCGGCTGCAGGTCGTCACGCGCGGCGGCACGCTCGTCGCCCGCGATGGCGGGCTGCAGGTGCAGGGCGCCGACGAGGTCTTCATCCTCATCGCCGGTGCCACCGGCTACAAGCGCTTCGACGACGTCTCCGGCGACCCCGCCGCACTCAACCGGCAGACGCTGGCCGCAGCCGTGCCGCGCGGCCCCGAGGCGCTGCGTGCCGCGCACCGTGAGGACCACCAGCGCCTGTTCCGCCGCGTCGCCATCGACCTGGGCAGCGGCCCCGGCGCCGCGCTGCCCACCGACGAGCGCATTGCCCGGTTCGCGGAAGGGCTGGACCCCGGCCTCGCGGCGCTCTACCTGCAGTACGGCCGCTACCTGCTGCTGGCGTGCTCGCGGCCGGGCTCGCGCTTCCCGGCCAACCTGCAGGGGCTGTGGAACGAGAAGACCAACCCCTCGTGGGGGTCCAAGTGGACCATCAACATCAACACGGAGATGAACTACTGGCCCGCCGAGGTCTGCAACATCGGCGAGACGGTGGAGCCGCTGTTCGCGATGGTGGAAGACTTGAGCATCACCGGCGCCAAGGTGGCCCGCGCGATGTACGACGCGCCGGGCTGGGTGGCCTTCCACAACACCGATGGATGGCGCGTCGCGGCGCCCACCGACGGCGCCAAGTGGGGCCTGTGGCCCATGGGCGGCGTGTGGCTGGTCAACACGCTGTGGCAAAGCTGGTTGTTCCGCCGCGACCCGGCGCTGTTGCGGCGCCTGTACCCGCTGCTGAAGGGCGCGGCCGAGTTCCAGCTCGCGACGCTGGTGCGGGACCCGAAGAGCGGCTTCATGGTCACCAACCCCAGCATCTCGCCGGAGAACACGCACCCGCGCGGTTCCTCCGTCGTCGCCGGCCCGGCGATGGACAGCCAGCTGCTGCGCGACCTCCTCAATCACGCCGCCGAGGCCGCGCGCGAGCTGCGCATCGACCGCCCCTTTGCCAAGGCCTGCTTGGGCCTGCGCGACCGCCTGCCACCCGACCGCATCGGCGCTGCCGGCCAGCTGCAGGAGTGGCAGGAGGACTGGGACCTGCAGGCCCCCGAGCTGCAGCACCGCCACGTGTCGCACCTGTACGCGCTGTTCCCCTCCGACCAGATCACGCCCGACGACACGCCGGCACTCGCCGCCGCCGCGCGCAACGTGCTGGAGCGCCGCGGCGACGACACAACCGGCTGGGGCATCGGCTGGCGCATCAACCTGTGGGCACGGCTGAAGGACGGCGAGCATGCCTACTCGACGCTGCAACGCCTGCTCAACCCCAAACGCAGCTACCCCAACCTGTTCGACGCCCACCCGCCGTTCCAGATCGATGGCAACTTCGGCGGCGCGGCCGGCATTGCCGAGATGCTGGTGCAGAGCCAGCGCGGCCGCATCGAGCTGCTGCCAGCGCTGCCGTCTGCCTGGCCCGCCGGCAGCGTGGCGGGCCTGCGAGCACGCGGCGGCTTCGAACTTGGATTCAGCTGGCGGGGCGGCGAGCTGCAAGCGTTGACAATCGCCAGCCCCGTCGGCGGCAGCACCGAGCTGCGCTGGCATGGCGGCCGGTTGCCGCTGCGCCTGGCCGCCGGGCAGACCGCCCGCTTCGAGCGCCGCGACGGGCTGCTGCAACGCATGGAGACCTCCGCTTGAATTCCCTGATCTCGCGCCGCACGGCGCTTGCCGCGACGCTGCTCGCCACGGCCCTGCCCACGTTCGCGCAGGCGCCTGCCACGCCCGCGCCGCTGCCCTGGCCCAACCCGCTCGTCGCCCAGCGCGCCGACCCGCAGATCTCCCGCCACGGCGACTGGTACTACCTGATGGCCACGGTGCCCGAGTACGACCGGCTGGAGCTGCGCCGCGCACGCAGCATCGCCGGCCTCGCCACGGCCGAGCCGCAGGTCGTCTGGCGCCGGCATGAGCAGGGCGTCATGAGCCGCAACATCTGGGCGCCCGAGCTGCACGTCATCGACGGCCGCTGGTTCATCTACTTCAGCGCCGGCGAGGCGAAGGAGCCCTGGAAGATCCGGCTGTGGGTGCTGGAGAACGGCAGTGCCGACCCGATGCGGGGCGAGTGGACCGAGCGCGGCCAGATCAAGACCGCGTGGGAGACCTTCACGCTGGACGCCACGCTGTTCGAGCACCGCGGCAAGCGCTACCTCGTCTGGGCGCAGACCGACCCGGCCAAGAAGAACCACAGCACCGACATCTTCATCTCGCGCATGAAGAGCGCCACCGAGCTGGACGGCCCGCAGGTGCGCATCAGCCAGCCCGACTACGCGTGGGAGAAGGTGCGCTACGTCGTCAACGAGGCGCCGGCCGTGCTGGTGCACGGCGGCCGCGTGTTCGTCAGCTATTCGGCCGCCGGCACCGGCGCCGAGTACTGCCTGGGCCTGCTGTGGGCGGACGAGAACGCCGACCTGCTGGATGCGAAGAGCTGGCGCAAGTCGCCCGGCCCGGTGTTCAGCACCAGCGCCGAGAACAGCCAGTACGGCCCCGGCCACAACAGCTTCCTCGTCGAGCCCGACGGCACGGTGCTGAACGTCTTCCACGCCCGCAACTACCGCGAGATCACCGGCGACCCGTTGCGCGACACCGGCCGCGCCACGCGCGTGCAGCCACTCGCCTTCACGGCCGACGGCATGCCCGACTTCGGCCTGCCGCTGAAGGAGACCGGCAAGCCATGAATCGGGTCGTCATTCCCCTGTCCGACGATGCCGCGAACATCTTCGACGGCGATCCGCCGGACCGCGTCTGCCGCCACCCCACACGCGCCGAACTGCACGCCTTCCCCTCGCCCACGCCGGCCCGAGGCCGAGCGCTGGTCTACGCGGGTGGCGGTTACCTGCAGCTGATGCTCGACAAGGAGGGCGTCGAGATCGCCAAGTGGCTCAACGCCCTGGGCCTCGACGCCTACGTGCTCGTCCACCGCCTGCCCGGCCAGGACGGCCATCCGTTCGACATCGCGCTGCAGGACGGCCTGCGCGCGCTGGACCTGCTGGCCACGCTGCCGCCGCTGCCGCTGCTGCACGTGGGCCTGTCGTCCGGCGGCCACCTGGCCGGCGTGATGGCCTGCCAGCACCATGACCTGAAGAGCGCCGGCGCCGTCATCGCCTACGCGCCGCTCAACGCCAACCACCGCGACCACAAGTTCCCGCCGGCCAAGCCCGACTTCCCGCCGCCCGAGAAGCAGGCGTTCTACGACGCCTGGCCCATCGGCATCGCGACCGAGCCGCACGGCCTGCCCCAGTGCCCGGTGTTCCTGGCCTATGCGCTGCACGACCCGGTCGTGCCCGTCCAGCACGCGCTCAACCTCATCGTCGCGGCGCAGCAGCACCGGCTGGACGTCGAGGCCCATGTGTTCCCGCAGGCCGAGCACGGCTTCGCGCTGCGCGGGCTGGACGGCACGCAGGACCAGTGGCCGACGCTGGCAGCGCGGTGGATGACGCAGCGGCTGCGCTGACCGCGCGAACGCCGCGGCCGGGCGCCGCGTGCATCCGGTCACCAAGCCGAGTCCGGCGGACCTTCAACTTCGCTTACCCTGCGCGGCTTATCTGAGCGACAAGCCAAGCATGCTGCAAGCGATCAACACCTGGAGCGACTACCGCGCCAAGGTCCGGGAGTTCGAAGCCGTCCTGGAGTACGGCAAGGCGATGGCCGCCGTCCTGGCCGGATTGACGGCGCCGTCCCCCCACACGGCCTATGGCCAGCAGATCTTCGTCAAGCTGCTCTCGCACTGCAACGCGCTGCGCACGCTGGCCGGAGACACCAGCCAGCGCGCGCAGGCCGAGCTGTGGGACGTGCCCTCCATGACGGCCGTGGCGCGCAGCGCCGTGGAGGCGCACGACGCCTTCGAATACATCGCCGGGCACGACGTGACGCCCTCGGAGCGCAGCTTCCGCGTCCAGCTCTGGGAGCTGCACGACACGACAAGACGGCTGCGGATCTACAGCGACCTGGGCCCGACAGACCCGCGCATCGCCAAGCTCCGCGCGGATGCCGCCGAGCTGCAGGCCGCCCTCGAAAGCCACGAGTTCCTGGCCTCCCTGCACGCCGACCTGCAGGCCGTGCTGCGCCAGCGCCTGGCCAAGGGCGACCCGCCGGCCTTCCACCTGAACCAGCGCCAGCGCTGCGAGCTCAGCGGTGTGCAGGTGGACTGGCACAACGCCATCACGATGCAGCTGTCGCAGTACGCGCACACCTTGCCATCCACCGCGCAGCAACTGGCCTACCTGCCGCCCGGCTCGCCCGATGCACTGCGGCTGATGGCGATGCCGCTGGTGCACGCGCTGCCCTTCCTGGCCCGCGTCATCCAAGCGATGGACCGGCTCATGCAAGGGCGCGCGCCCGAGCCGCCCAGCCGCACGGCACGCACGATGGCGCTGTGGCGCGCGATGGCTGAAGGCGGCGCCGCCTGAGCGCCCGCGCGGCGCCGTTGCGATCAACCTGTTGAGAGGATGCAGTGGCTGCGGGGCATCCCGCAGTCGCCTCGGCAGGGGCTCTTCCTAGACTGGGCTCGCCGCGATGACCTCCATCGGCGGCGACAGAAAAACTAGGAGACATCCATGCACCCCGTCCTGCACCGTGCGCGCACGGTCCTGCCCGCCCTCGCCCTGGCCGCGCTCGGCAGCCTGGCCAGCCAACCCGCGCTGGCCGCCTTCGGCGTCACCGATGCCAGCGGCTACCTCACCGTCGACAGCGGTGCGGGGCTGGTGTTCAAGGTCAACAAGACCAACGGCGACATCACGAGCATGAAGCTCAACGGCGGCGTCGAGCTGCTGGGCCAGACCAAGGGCTCGCAGATCAGCTCGGGCCTGTCGGCCGTGCCCAGCTACACGGTGTCGGGCAGCACGGCGCTGATCACCATCCCCACCTCCACGCTGACGCACTACCTGGCAGTCCGAAGTGGCGAGAACACCGTCTACATGGCCACCTACATCTCGGCCGAGCCGTCGGTGGGCGAGCTGCGCTGGATCACGCGGTTGGACAAGAACGTCTTCACCGGCGTGCCCACCGAGTCCAACCAGACCGGCAACACCGGCGCCATCGAGAGCACCGACGTCGTCGGCATGAGCGACGGCACGACGCGCTCCAAGTACTACGGCAACCAGCGCGCCAAGGACCTCTACCTGCGCGGCGTGACCGGCAGTGGCGTGGGCGTCTACATGGCCTACGGCAACCGCGAGTCCAGCTCCGGCGGGCCGTTCTTCCGAGACATCCAGTTCAAGACCGACACCGACGTCGAGGTCACGAACTACATGAACTCGGGCCACAACCAGACCGAGGCCTTCCGCATGGGCCTGCACGGCCCGTACGCGATGCTCGTCACGACCGGCAGCACGCCATCCACGCCCGACATGAGCTGGATGTCCAGCCTGAGCCTCACCGGTTGGGTGGCCAGCGCCAGCCGCGGCAAGGTGGTGCTCAACGGCCTGTCGGGCATGGACAGCAACTACACCTACACGGTGGGCTTTGCCAACGACACGGCGCAGTACTGGGGCACGGCGTCCAGCAGCGGCGCGGTGTCGGTCGCCGGCATGAAGCCCGGCACCTACACGATGACGGTCTACAAGGGCGAGCTGGGGGTCTACAGCGAGTCGGTATCGGTCAGCAGCGGCGGCACGACGACGCTGAACACGCGCGCCATCACCGCCGACCCATCGACGCAGAGCGTGCTCTGGCGCGTGGGCGACTGGGACGGCACGCCGCTGGAGCTGCTGAACGGCCAGACCTTCAGCGTCCGCCATCCGTCCGACTCACGCAACGCGAGCTGGGGCACGGTCGCCTACGCGGCCGGCAGCGCCAACAACAAGTTCCCCGGCGCGCTGTGGAAGGACGTGAACAGCGGCACCACGGTCAGCTTCACGCTCACGTCGGCCCAGCTGGCGGCGCGCACGCTGCGCATCGGCATCACCGCCGCCTACGCCAGCGGCCGTCCACAGGTCACCGTCAACAGCTGGAGCTCGTCGACGCCTTCAGCCAGCACCCAGCCCAGCTCGCGCTCGCTGACCATCGGCACCTACCGCGGCAACAACACGACGTTCACGTACGCCATCCCGGCCAGCGCCTTCGTGGCCGGCACCAACACGCTGACCATCAACGTCGCCTCGGGCAGCAGCGGCACCGCCTACTTGTCACCCGGCTTCGGCGTGGACTGCATCGACCTGTACTGATCCGGCTCCCCAACGCGCGGCCCATGCCGGCCACCCGCCACCGCCCACCATCGCCCAGCGGCCGCCGCCAGGGCCCCGGGCCCGGGCTCGGTGGCGGCATCGGGCAGCGCCACGGGACCTGAGATGACGAGCTTCTGGCGCGCCCTCGCGGCACTGCTGCTGACCTGGGCTGAGGATTGACAGTTGGCGGCCATGAGCTGCCGTTGGCGAGCGCCCGGTCTCAGGCGATGGCTAAGATTTGGCCATGGGAGCAACGCACAACGAGCATCATTTCATCCCCAAGTTCCTGCTGAAGGAATGGGAATGCCAGGCGGACGAGAAGCTATCGGCCATGCGCTGGATTCGAGGGGAAATCACGGAGAAGCGCTACAAGGCGAAGTCGGTGGCCAAGGAACGGCACCTCTACGCTATGCGCAGGGCTGACCCCGAGCCGAATCAGCAGTTGGAAACAGAGTTCATGACGAAGCACGTGGATGAGCCGGCCGCGCTGGTTCACCGAACTCTTCTCGCAAACGGGCTCGCTGGCATTACGGACGATCAGGCCTACACGTGGACCCGTTTTCTTGTGGCGCTCGTGTACCGTGGGCCCGGAGCGGTTTCGTACGTCCGAGAGAAGGGCATTGAGGCGCTAGGTAGCCAATTCGACGCCAACCCGGACGACTACCTTGAGTTTCGAGGGGACGAGCCTGAAGAGACTCTCAGGAAGTACGTCGAAAAAAACGATGCCCAGATGCTGGGTGACTTCGGTACGTACGCCTTACCCAATCTCATCCAAACGTCGTTCTTGAACAGGAAAATCTACGAGGCCCGGTGGATGACGCGTAAGCTTTCTAGGGGCGGCGCGCGGCTTGTGATTGGCGACCGGCCAATGACGCTCTTTGGTTCCATCGCCGAACACTTCTTGCTCTACCTTCCTATTGCGCCGGATATGGCGTTCCTTGCCTTCACGTCGCCCAACACCGCAGAGCGCATCCGCTCGAAGACTGAGCCGACCTTCGTGCGAGAGATGAACCGGGGAATGGTGGAACAGGCCAGCGTCTATGTGTGGGGACGAGATATGGAGCACCGGAAGCTACTGGAAAAGCGGCTGGAGAAGACATCAGCCGGACCAGGGTTGGGCTTGGGGCCCCGGCCGCCCGCGTAAGCATGAAATGTCGCGGTAGTTGGTGGCGCTCTTGTCTGCTCGGCACGTCTTCAATGATTGTTGTTGGGTGCCTCGATTGGAAGATCGAATGTCGCTGACGGGTCGACAGCCGCTATCCATCCGACTCAACGCCATCCCCCTGTCGCCCTCAGGACCGGCAGCTTGATGACGAGCTGACCTCCAGCAGGCTCCTCACAACAAGGCAACCTGCCCGTCACTCGCCCTGACTCGACCCGCCCACGCCCCGACGCGGCGCGATCCCGGCTCGCCTTCGCCGCCGCGATCCCGCCCAGGCTGCGCGTCAGCAGCCCAGCACAGGCGCGAGGCGCTCGGCGAGTTGAGCCCGCTTGGCCTCCGAACCGGCATAGGCCAGCGCGCGCGATGCAGCGGCGCGGGCCTCGGCCACCTGCCCCAGCGCGAACAACGCCTCGGCCTGCGCCAGGTTCAGCAGCCGGTCGTCAGGCAACACGGCCAGCGAGGGCGCCAGCACGTCCAGCGCGCGGCCGGGCTGGCCATGCCGCACCAGGCGATCCGCCAGGAAGTAGCGCGCGATCTTCACGCTCGGCGTGCCCTCCGTCTGGCCCTGAGCCAGCTCGCCGGCCAGCGCCAGCTCCGACTGCGTGACCGCGTCACCGAGCCGGCCCGCACCGTCCAGCACGGCGGCCAGCTGGCCGTGAAGGTCGGCGACGCCGCACTGGCCGTCGGCCGCAGCGATGGCCTGGACAAAACAGGTCTCAGCCTCGGCAAGCTGCCCGACCTCCCAATGCTTCAAGGCCTGCTGCACCAGCGCTCCAGCCGACAGTTGCATGTTCATCGTGTGGGCTCCCTTCATTGCCCGGACACGCGCTGCGGGAAGTCCCCCACGCCCTGCTGGGTGCGCTCCACCTTGCGGATCGTGCCGTCGTCGTTGAAGTGCAGGTACTCCGCCGCGACGTGCCGCTGCTTCTTGGCGCAGGCGGCGCCGGGCACGTCCAGCCAGCGGTGATAGAACAAGACCCACTGGCCCCGGTACTGCACGATGGAGTGGTGGTTGTTGCCGCCTTCGGCGTCCATGATGACGCCGCGGTAGGTCCACGGCCCCTTGGGCGCGGTGGCGGTGTAGTAGGTCAGCACGCGGTTGTGCTCGGGCATCGTGAAGTAGTAGAGGCCGTTGCGCTTGAACACCCACGGGCCTTCCATCGGCGGCTCGTAGCCGCCCATGTCCATCTTCTGCAGTCCGCCCTTGATACTGCGCATGTCGTCGGCCATCTCGACCACGAGGTAGTTGACGCCCGACGTGCGGCTGTAGAGGTAGGCGCGGCCGTCGTCGTCGACGAACAGCGCCGGGTCGTTGGCATAGGGCTTGCGCCACAGCGGCGCGCCGATCATGTCCTTGAAGGGGCCGGCGGGCGAGTCGCTCTCGGCGATGCCGATGCCCATCCACTTGGTGCTGAGCTTGGGGTTCTGGCGGTCCTTCACGCCGGTGCCGGCGGGGAAGACGAGGTAGTACTTGCCGTTCTTGTAGGCCGCGTCGGGCGCCCAGGCGTAGTCGTCGGCCCAGGCCAGGTCCTTCACCGACAGCACGGCGCCGTGGTTGGTCCAGTGCACGAGGTCGGTGGACGAGAAGGCCGTCCAGTCCTTCATGTGGAAGTCGTCCTGGCACTCCTGGTCGTGCGAGGTGTAGAGCCACATCCGGCCATCGGGCCAGACGTGGCCGGACGGGTCGGCCGTGCGCAGGTCTTTGCCGAGGGCGAGCGGGTTCTGGGCTTGCGCGAACGATGCGGCGAGCAGTGCGGTGAGCAGGACAGTGACGAGCTTCATGGTTCCACTTTCACGAAGACGCGCCGATGGCTGCAAGGCGCCGGCCGTCGGGGCGGTCAGGACGCGGGCTTCGCGGCGACGGGACAGCGGCTCTGGATCTCGGCGGAAAGGCGGGCGACCTCGGCAGGATCGGCATCGGCCGGCAGCTTGAAGCGCTCCATGAAACGCTCCATCACGCTTTCATTCTGCGCTGCCGTGAGGCGGGGGTCCGATGCAGCCTGCCGTAGCCTCTGGACGCTCCGGATCGCGGCGGCGCGCTCCTGTTCGCGCAGCACGCCGACCTCGTTGGGCGTCAGCAGCTGCGGATAGCGTCGCGCCAGTTGGGCCAGCTGTATCTGCGACAGGCGGTCGCAGGCCCAGGCATCGCGGCGCAGTGCCGGCACGAGGTCAGGCTCGGCGGCCAGGTCCAGATTGCTGCCCAGCTCGCTCATCAACGACGCGGCCGCCCCCTTGTCGCCCTCGGCCAGGCTGCGCCGCAACAGCGGCACCAGCTGCGCGCGCGATGCCGCATCCACGGCCTGGCAGGCCGGCGCTTCCATGTCGAGCATGGCGGTCAGCCGGGTTTTGGTGGTGTCGTCGACTTTTAGCCCGCCGACCTTGAGGCGCTCACGCATTTGGTCCAGCTGCTCGCAGTGCTTGATGCGCCGCGCCGCCTTGCCTGCCTTGCCAGGCTCGTTGCTGCTGATGGCGAACTGGATGTCGCGCTGCAGGCGCATCACGTCGGGCGGAGGTCTCAATAACGCCGCGCGGGCGGGCGCGGAGGCCGGTACGTCGGCGGCCGCCGGGAGCACCGGCAGCGGCGCAGATGCGGGCAAAGGTTCAGGCAGCGCCAGCGCAGCCTGGGCGCGCTGCGGCAGCGCCGGCACGCGCTCTTCCTGGGCCTGCCAGGCAATCACGCGCCAGGCCAGCAGGCCCAGGCCGAGCAGCAATGCCAGCCAGATCAACCGGCGCGAAAGAGTGGTCATGTTCCGTGGGAAAAGTGTGGCGGCAACGGGGGCGGACTATGCCATCGCTGTCCACGCACAAAGGCGCTAGCTATCCCTCAAGGCGCGCACGCGCCTGTCAGCAGTTCGGCGCCGTCGAACATCAAATCACGCTGGCCGGCGCTCAGGCGCAGCGGAGCGGTGGGCGGGGTGGGCAACGTGAGTGTCGCGGTCAGGCGGTTGGCGAGCACGCCCCGGCCCCAGGCGGCGTCCTGCCCGCCGCGCGGCCAGCGCAGCGCGTGTGTCTGTCCGTCGACGGTCAGTTCGGCCTGCCAGGGCTCGCCGGCATGCAGCGGATAGGTGGGCAGCACGTGGACGTGCAGGCAGCTGGGGCCATCGGGCGCGTTGGCCGTGAGCGTCAGCGTGGCGCCGGGCTGCTGTGCGACGAGCACGCCGTCACCGCGCCCCAGGCCGGGCACGCGGCGCCAGCCGCCGTCGGCCGTGACGCGCAGCAACGGCGCGGCGGGCTCGGCGAGGGGGCGCGGCGCGAGATCGGCGGACGCGGTGCCGAGGTCGCGCAGCGCGTCAGGCGCACTGCCGCCCAGCCCTGGCGCGGGCAGCAACGGAGCCTGCTGGCGGTAGCTGGTCCACAGGCCGTCGGCCGGCTCCTCAGCGAGGATGCCGGCCCAGCGGCCGGCGTTGTAGCGGGCGGTCAGGGCCTTCAGGCGCTGGTCGGCATGAACGGCCTGCGCGGCGACGGTGCGGGCGGCGGCCGGGTCGCGCTCCAGCGTCGCGGCGTAGCGCTCCAGCGCGAAGAAGCGCTCGTTGGCCAGCGCCGACGCGCGCAGTGGGTACTCGACGAGCTGGAAGAAGCCGTCGCGCTGCGCCGCAGCGATGCGCGGGCGCACGGCATCCAGCATCGACAGCAGCTGGGCGAAGCGGGTCAGGCGCTCGTTGACGGCGCCCGGCGCGAGGCCGCTGCGGCGCGGCTTCTCGCCGGGCAGGAAGAACTGCAGATGCTCCGGGCGGCGCTCGAAGTTGAGGCGGTAGTAGCCGTCCCAGATGGTGGCGATTTCTGCGCCGATATCCTCGACGCCGAACAGCCGTAGGGCCAGCTCGCGCAGGTACTCGCCCTGCCCCTGCGCACGCACGGCGGCCGGGTTCCAGGCCAGGTCGAACCAGTGGCCGAGGTTGACCTCTGCCGGCTTGATGTCGCCCGCGTTGACCATCCACAACCTCTGCACGCCGGCGTCCCACGCACGGCCCATCTCCTCGGCGACGAGCGCCGGCGGCGTCGTGCTGAGCCACAGGTAGGACAGCGGCGCGCCGAGGTAGCTGAGGTGGTAGTACACGCCCGAGCCGCCCGGGCGCTTGGCCTGCGCGGCGTCGGGGAACTGGCGCAGGTAGCCGAAGTTGTCGTCGGGCCAGACCAGCGTCACGTCGTCGGGCAGCGCCAGGCCCGGTGGCGTGGTCATCAGCGGCAGCACTTCCTTGTACGGCACGAAGATCTGCGGCAGCTGGGCCGGATCGCCGACGTGCTGGCGCAGCAGCTCGCGCTGGTCGGCGATGAGCCGGTTCAGCAGCGCCTGCTTCTCGGCCACCGTGCCGCCGCCCTGCATGCCGCTGTCGTGGATGCCGCGCATTCCCAGCGTGTAGAGGTTCTCGAACCGGCCGTTCGTCTTCAGGCGCTCGGCCCAGTAGTCGCGCACCAGCGCCGGGTGCGTCGCGTAGTTGTACTGCCCGGGCGGCGCCTTCCACTCGGCGACGTTGTTGCGCAGCAGGGGCTCGGCGTGGGACGAGCCCATGACGATGCCGTAGCGCTGCGCGAGTTCGGCGTTGCGCGGGTCGGCGTTGAAGGCGCCGGACACCTGGTGCATGGCCGGCCACAGCGTGTTGGCCTTCAGGCGCAGCAGCAGGCGAAAGACCTGCTCGTAGGTGCGCGGGCCGATGGTGCCGGCCTCGGGCTCGAAGGTGTGCGCGGCCCAGGGCTGCAGGCCCCAGTCCTCGTCGTTGATGAACAGGCCGCGGTACTTGACGGCGGGTCCGTCCTGCAGCGGCTCGCTGAGCGACACATGCAGCGGCCCGCGCTTGACCGGTGCGAGGTCGGCCCACCAGACCCACGGCGACACGCCCAGCGCCTGGCTCAGCGTGTAGACGCCGTAGGCCGTGCCACGGCGGTCGGCGCCGACGATGACGAGAGCTTGGCTCACGCCGGGTGCCGGGTTGCGCAGCAGCGCGATCTGGAAGCATTCCCAGCAGCCCTGGAGCCTGGCGAGGTCCAGGCCCGACGCGTCGATGCGCGGATGGTGGCCGGCGGTGCCAACCCAGATCTGCACCGCCCCTTTGCCACCGACGCTGGCGCGCAGGCCGAGACGCTTCAGGTCGTCGGCCAGGTCTTGCGCAACGAAGGCTTCGAGCGGGTCGGCGCCCGGCGCCGCGACGATGACGGCGCCATCAAGCGGCAGGCTGCCAGGCGTGGGCTGGGTGTCGACGGCAAGGCCCGCATGCGCCACGCCGGCCAGGCCCCACAACAGGGTCAGCAGCGCCTTGCGCATCACCGCGCCCTGAACGCCGCGCGCAGGTCCGGCGGCGGCGCGTTGCGGTCCACCGTCAGCCAGCCGTCCTTCAGCTGCAGCTCGGCCACCTGGACGACGGTGCGCTGGTGCCAACGGTCGTCGGTCTTCGCCTCGGGCTCGCCGCCCTGGTGCGTGAAGTAGAAGATGTAGGCGCGGCCGTCGACGACGGTGACGCCCGGATGCTGGCCCTTGGCGCGGTCGGTGGGGTGTTGGCCGATATCGGCCAGCAGCCGCGCAGGCTGCTCCTCCCAGTTCTGCGCGTCGTCGGAACGCAGCACCAGCAGGCCTTTCCACAGGTCGGCCACCAGCCACCATTTGCCGGCGAACTGGAACACCGTCGGGCCCTCGCCGGGCAGCTGGCTGACGGGGCCGCGCACGGTCCAGGTCTTCAGGTCGGGGCTGTCGGCCACCTTGAGCTTGCTGCCGCCCTGCTCATCCTTGAACCACATGCGCCAGCCGCCCTGCGGTGCGCGGATGACGGAGGCGTCGATGACCTTGGGCGAGCCCAGGTCGGCGCGGCCGGCGCATTGCCAGTGGCGCAGGTCGGTGCTGGTCAGGTGCTCGATGCGGCGCTCGCCGGTCCAGCTCTTGTGGATGCCGGGCACGATAGTCAGCCACAGGTGGTAGACGCCGTCGAAGTCCTGGATCTCGGGCGCCCACAGCGTGGCGCCGGTGCACTCGGCCGGGAAGCTCGCCTCGCCGGCCGCGCGCCAGTGGTTGCCGTCGTCCGTCGTCGCGATGCCGATGGGCGTGCCGTGCACCCAGCTCACGTCCTTGGGGTCGTCCAGCCGCAGCGTGGCGCGGCGGTTCGTGTAGAACATCTCCCAGCGCTTGAGGCCACGGTTGAAGACCAGCGACACGTCGGCCGCGCCGTCCAGCACCGGGTCGCGGTACAGCGGGCGCGGGGCGGGTTCGACGCTCGCGCAGCCGGACAGCGCGGCAAGCGTCAACAACAGGGCAGCGGTGAACTTCATGGCGTCGTGATCTGCAGGTAGCGGGGCGGCTTCATGCCGTGGCCCAGGTAGTAGCTGGTGTGCGGCGGCTGGTTGTAGCCGGCGTTCTGGGCGGCGACCTGCACGCGGTACTGCGGGTCGTGCATCAGCGTGACGAGGCGGTGCTCGGTCGGCGTGGCCGTCGAGAAGATCAGCAGCGCTGTGCTGTCCTCGTTGCGCCAGACGACCTCCTCGCGCCAGTCGCCTAACAGGTCGGCCGACAGCACCGGGTTGGCCTTGGTGCCGTTGTTGGACACCGCGCCATAGGCCCTGCCGTCGAGGATGTTCTCGAACTTGAACCGGGCCGGGTTCCACTTGTCGATGGCCGTGCCGTCCAGCGATTCGCGCAGCAGGTCGCCGTCCCACCAGATGGCGAAGTTCATGCGCCTGGGATGCTGCTCGCTGATGAGCTTGCCGCTGGCGCTCATGAGGCCGCCGACAGCGCCCCAGCACTCCGCGCCCGGGTACGCGGGATCGATGTCGAAGCAGACGCCGCGGCCCACGTCGGTCCTGTTGCCGGACATGCTCCACAGCAGCTTGCCGGTGGCCGCGTCGTGCATCTCCAGGCCGTGCTCGCCGTAGCAGCGCGGGCTCTCGTGCACCATGAAGACCTGCTGGCCTTCGCGTGTGGGGTCGAAGGCGCTGACGTGCAGCGCGTCGCCATGGCACAGGCCGGTGCTGTAGAGCAGCTTGCCCGTGCCGGAGATCGTGGCGGCGCCGTAGACGATGTCGTCCAGCCCGTCGCCGTTGACGTCGGCCACCGAGAACCAGTGCGCGCCCTGCCCTGCGGCGGGTTTGCTCTCGGCGTCGCTGTCGCTGTCGAACACCCAGCGCTGTTTCAGCTTGCCTTCGCGCCAGTCCCAGGCGGCGAGCACGGCACGCGTGTAGTAGCCGCGCGAGAACACGGCGCTGGGGCGCCTGCCATCCAGATAGGCCACGCCGGCCAGGAAGCGGTCGACGCGGTTGCCGTAGCCATCGCCCCAGGCGCTCACGTCGCCGCGTGCCGGCACGTAGTTCGTCGTCGCCATCGCCGCGCCGGTCAGGCCGTTGAAGACGGTCAGGAACTCGGGGCCGGCCAGCACGTAGCCGGCGGCGTTGCGGTAGTCGGCCTTGGCGTCGCCGATGACTTTGCCGGCACCATCCACCGTGCCGTCGGCCGTCTTCATCATCACTTCGGCCTTGCCGTCGCCGTCGAAGTCGTAGGCGAGGAAGGACGAGTAGTGCGCGCCGGCGCGGATGTTCGGCCCCAGGTCGATGCGCCACAGCCGCGTGCCGTCCAGCTTGTAGGCATCGACGAAGGTGTGGCCGGTGGTGCCCTTGTGCGAGTTGTCGTGCGCGTTGGTGGGCTGCCACTTCACGATGAGCTCGTACTGGCCGTCGCCGTCGAGGTCGGCGGCCGAGCCGTCGTTGGCCTCGTAGGTGTAGGCCTGGCCGTCGGGCGTCACGCCGCCGTCGGGCTTCTGCAGCGGCACGCGCAGATAGGGTTGGCTCCACGGCATGGCCGCGGCGGAGGCCGGCAGTTCCTTGCCGCCCACGACGGCGCTCACCGTGTAGAGGCTGTCGGCGTGCCCCTGCGCATCGACGAGGTTGGTCAGTGCCTGCGGCTCGGCGTTGACGCGCCGGCCGTCACGGTAGACGTTGAACCGCACGCCCGCCGGCTCGGTGCCCAGCAACCGCCAGCCGACGAAAACGCCGCTGGACGTCGTCAACGCGACGACGCCGCGGTCGAGCTTCTCCATCTGCCGCGTGTCGGCGTGGGCTGCCGTAGTCGCGGCCAGCAGCAGGCCGCACACCACTCTGAAGATCAACGAAGCACCGGTCATATCAACCTTCCATTCCTCGTTCCGCGGCCGTAGTGCCTGGCATCGAGCCGAGCGCCGGGCCGCTCCCAAGCCGGCCCGTTGGGCGATGTGCTCGCGGCTCGACGCCGCGAGCATCGCCGTCCCCTCGGGGGCTGAGGCCGGACACGGGGCGTCCAGTGGACGGCCTGTGCCTGCCGAAGCTCTGCGGCCGCTGGCCGCAGAGCGGTCCCGACCAGACCGCCCGCGTCCAGCGCGGCGGTCTGGGCGAGGGGTAAAAAAAAAGGGCCCCTGAGGGGCCCGGCACCTGAAATTCAGGCGCAACAGGATTGGCCTTGCCGGCCAACGCCCGGAGATCGGGGAAACGGGATGGGCCACGCTGGCTCATCCGCGTTTCCTCAGAGCTTGTAGCCCAGCGTGATGTAGTAGCGACGGCCCGACCAGGCCAGCTCGTTCGGGCGCGACAGGTCGCCCGCGTAGCTCAGCTCGGCCTGGTTGGTCAGGTTCTTGGCCTCGACGGCGAACGTCAGGTTCTTCGTGGCCTTCCACTGGAACTTGGCATCCAGGTACCCGGTGGCGTCGAGGAAGTTCGGGTTGCCCGACACGTCGTTGGAGCCCGTGTAGTACTTGTCGCGGTAGCTGTAGGCCAGGCGGGCGTTGTACTCGCCGTTGTCGTACCAGAGGCCCAGGTTGTAGGCGTTCTTCGACATGCCCGGGTAGGGCAGGACGGAGTTGTCCAGCGGGTTCAGCAGCTCGTTGCCGGCCGAGTAGTGGTAGGCCATGCGGGTGTAGTTGGCGTCCACACCGAAGCCGCTCAGCCAGCCGGGCAGGAAGGTCAGCGCCGTGCGGCCTGCCAGTTCGATGCCCTGCGTGCGCGCGCCTTGGCCGTTGATGGACGTGGTCACGTCGTAGGTCTTGCCGTCGCCCAGCATGTCCACGCCGTACAGCGTCACGTTCTTGCGGATGTAGGTCTTGATGTCAGTGCGGAAGGTGGCCAGGCTGACCTGCGTGTCGCGGCTGGGGTAGAACTCCAAGCTCAGGTCGTACTTGGTGGCGCGGTAGGGCTTCAGGTCGGGGTTGCCGGCCGTGCAGTCGTCCGTGCCGTCGCCGCCGAACTGGGTGTTGCCGCTGTTGTACGTGCAGGAGATGTTGGGCGCCAGCAGGTCGATGGCCGGGCGGGCCATGACCTTGGCCCAGCCGCCGCGCACCAGCAGCTTGCCGTTCATCAGCTGCAACGTCGTGTTCAGGCTGGGCAGCACGTCGTTGTAGGTGTTGTCGCGGGTGACGACGGTGTTGCTGAGCGTGCGATCGTCATAGGTCGAGCTGCCAGGCGACTTCTCGACGCGCTGCTTGAAGGTCTGGATGCCCGTCGACTGCTCGTTGGTGCGCGTGTAGCGAACGCCCACGTTGCCGTCCAGCGGCAGGCCGAAGACCTCGGTGCCCCAGTCCAGGCGCACATAGCCGGCGTCGACCTTCTCCTTGACCTCGAAGGCCGGGATCTGCGGGTAGACCTTGCCGTCGCTGCCGATGGTCTCGTACAGGTACTTGCGGTTGAAGGAGCTGGTGTCGAAGTAGCCCGAAGCGGCGGCAGCCGCGTAGTTGGGCGACGTCCAGTTCGTCGGGATGTTGCTGATGTTGCCGTAGCCGCTGAAGAAGGTACCGGGCGACGTCGTGCGGATCTTGTTGACGATCTCCTGCATCTTGGCGCTGGTGACGTAGGACGTCGTGTAGCCGCTGTTGATGAAGGTCTGCGTGTCGTTGGGGCGCTGGGCGGTGCCGGTGTAGAGCGGGTCGTAGACGATGGTCGCGTTGACGTTGGCACCGCGGGCGTTGATGTCCACGGCCTCCTCGGTGTTGCTCAACGAGCCGTTGTTCTGGACGATGTAGCCGCCGCCGTTGTACTGCTTGGAGCCCGACTGGCGCGTCTGGCCGCCGAACCACAGGCTCTGGAAGAACGGGTGGTCGAAGTTGTACTGGAAGTCCAGCTTGCCCATGTGCTCGTTGTTCAGCGTCGCCGAGGGGCGGTACTGCATCTGGGCCTGCACGTAGGAGCTGGCGTCGTCGGGGCTGTAGCCGCTCGGGAAGGTGAAATGCGGCAGGTGCTGGCTGTCCAGCGTGACGACCAGGCCCGGCGCGTTCTGCGTCAGCACGATCTGGTTGCTTTCGCTCTCGTACGTGGACTTGGCGTCGGACGCCAGGCCCTCGATGCGCCACTTGTCGTTCTTGTACTTGAAGCCGGTGGAGGCGTACTTGGACTCGACGTCCAGCCTGAAGTCGCGCGCGCCGGTGCTGAAGGCGCCCTGGCCGCCCTGGCCGGCGACGTTCAGGCAGTTGCCCACCGTGTACTGCGTGACCTGGTGGTCGGTGACGACCATGCCGGCCGGCGTGCCCGAGGCTGCAATGGCGGTGCAGGTGCCCGCCGTGGCCACAGTGCCGTTGGCGGCGTAGACCGGTGCCTTGCCGGCACTCGACAGCCGCGTCGTGGCGGTGAAGTCGGTACCGTAGTTCATGTCGTTCAGCCGCTGCGCCTGCTTGTTCGTCTGGTAGCTGGCGAAGGCGTCGAAGTTCTTCGAGAACTCGTACTGCGCAGTCAGTTCCGCGGAGGAACGCTTGTGGTCACGCGTCCAGATGCCGTAGCGCGAGATGCGCGGCGCGTAGTCGTACCACTGCGTCAGGCAGGCCGTCTTGTCCGCGCCGGTCAGCGCGCTGCAGCCCGCCTGGGTGGTCACGGCAGCAGCCGTGGGATTGGTGCTGGTTACCGTCTTGTCGGCAGAGCCGTCCCAGTCGCGCAGGAAGGTCCACGACGTGTTGCGCGAGTAGTCGCCACGCGTGTAGACCTCGTCATAGATCAGGTTGGCCATCAGGCCCAGCTTCTTGTCGAAGAACCGGTCGGCCAGCAGCAGCGAGCCGCGCGGCTGCGCGCCGCCGCGCAGGCTGCCCTGCTCGGCCGACAGCGTGCCGGCAATGGTGCGCTCATTGAAGTCCAGCGGTTTGCGCGTCTTGATGATCACGGAGCCGCCGATGCCGCCTTCGGTCAGGTCGGCCGTGGAGCCCTTGATGACGTCGATGGAGGCGATCAGTTCGGCAGGCAGCTCGCGCAGTTCTGCACCACGGCCGGCCGTGCCGTTGGTGCTGAGCACCGACTGGCCGTTGATCTCGATGCGGTTCAGGTCCGGCTCGACGCCACGGATGGCGACCTGCGAGCCTTCGCCGAACGAACGCGTCAGCTGCACGCCGGTGATGCGCGACAGCGCCTCGCCGACGTTCTTGTCCGGGAACTGGTCGATGTCTTCCGCGACGATGCTGTCCTGCACCGTGGAGCCGTTGCGCTTGCGGTCGATGGCGCTCTGGATGGAGCGGCGGATGCCCGTGACGACGACGGTTTCCAGCTGGTTGGTATCGGCAGCCTTGGCGGAGGGCTTCTCGGCTGCGGCAACCGGTGCAGACGCAGCAGCGGCGGGCGCCGCGGCTTGTTGGGCATGGGCCTGGCTGGCCAGGGCGGCCGAGATGGCCAGGGCCAGCGGCGTCCAACGCGAAACGGGCGCGAAACCGTGATTCTTGTTCAACATTTAATTCACATCTCCAGAATATCGACAGCCGGGCGCTTGTGCGCCTCCTGTATTGCCCCGAGAAGTCAGTCTAGGGGCCGGGTTTCGGCATGTGTATACCGCGCAAAAAAGAATCACCACAGTGATTGCTTCCACTTCGCGTTAACCCTGGACTCGCAGGGTTTCAATCAAACCCGTGAGCGGAAGCCGCCCATCGAGCCGCCTTCCTGTGCGATGCACGCAACGCCGTGAGCAATGACGCGCCGCAGGGACCACGGCGCGAGCAGGCATCCAGCGCGATTAAGGCAGATACCCCGTGCCGCCGGCGAAGTATTTCGAATATCAAAATTCGAAATCCGAAAATACTTCCAGATACCCGACCAATCCGGTCGAATTACTACTTCCTGTCCAGCCAGGACTGCGGCACCGGCACGATGCAGATATTCATCTCGCGGCCATCCGCGGCCAGCATCGCGGACTGGATCTCGATCTTTCGGCCGTCCGGGCTGAAGGTCGGGTGGATGTGGTCGCGCGCCGTCGTCTTGTGGCCGGCGGTCAGCACGATCATTTCGTGCGTCTTGCGGTCGATCAGGTAGAGGCTGCGACCGAAGTCGTCGCCGGTCGCGAAACGGCCGTCCGGCGAGCCGTGCACATGCCACAGGCCGCTGCCCGATGGCGTCTGGCCGACGAGGTTCACCTCGCGGGTGCGCAGGTTGACGATGGCCAGGCCCGTGGGCTTCTCGCGCGTGCCGGTGTTGCCCCAGGCATCGTCCTGGCCCGGGTTGGCGCCTTCCACGGCCGTGCCCGCCGCGCGGGTCGGATCGACGACACCCGGGATGGCGCGATGGCCCATGATGGCGAGCGCCACCTCGTCCTTGCCGATGACGGCCTCGTGCGTCACCCACTCGTAGGGCGCCTCTGGGTACAGCGGGCGCAGGCCCGTGCCATCGCCCTTGACCGTCCACGTCCGCTGCGGCGACTTGCCGCCGGTCTCCCAGCTGAACACCAGCTCGCCCGGGTTCCACAGGTTGGACTGGATGTGGCCGATCTGAAAGGGCACGGAGACGACGTGCTTGATCTCGCCCGTCTTCACGTTGATCTTGCCGATGGCGTGCGGGCCGGCGCCCATGCCGCGCGGGCCGAACGGTGCTTCGATCTTCGTGCCGGCCGGCAGCCTGGCACCGGCGTAGGCCTTGCCCTGGATGCGGAAGTAGAACCACTGGCCATCGGCGTCCAGCGCGTTGTCGCCCACGGCTTCCAGCTCGGCCGGCAGCGTGGCAAAGACGCGCTGGTAGCTGCTGGCCGGCTTCATCGCGCCGGCCTTGCTGTCGGCGAACACGCGGTCCAGGTCGACCTCGACGGCCTGCATGACCTTGGGCGCCCCACCCGGCGCCTTGCGCAGGAAGTAGAGCTTGTTGCCGCCCGACTGCGACAGGTTGAGCATGCCGTCGTAGCCGCCCTCGGTGACCTGCACCATCTCGCCGCTGGCCTCGTTGACGGCAATGGCCTCGCCCTTCACGCGGTTGGAGCGGAACACCAGCCATTGGCCGTCGGCCGTCCACTGCGGATGGCTGGGGTAGATCTTGGAGTCGCCGTGCGGCTGCGTGGTCAGGAAGGTCAGCGGCGTGCCGGTGACGGGGTCGTTGACGACGCGCTTCTCGGACGGAAAGCGCTGGCCGATCTGGGCCCACACGGGCGCCACGGCCAGCAGCAGGCTCAGCAGCAAGGAGGTTTTACGGAACGACATGACGTGGTAACGAAATCAGAGTGGCCGAGACTCTAGGAGCGGCAACGTTGCCCGATGTTGCTGCGCCCCAATCGCTCAACAACTTGCGCCGTCCCGGCCGGCCTGCACGGCCCGGCTGCTCCTAGCATCCGCGCCATGATTGCCAAGCCCACTCGACGCGCCGTCGCGGCGCTGCTGCTCGCCCTGCCGCTGGCTCAAACGCACGCGCAGGAGTTCACCGCCACCACCGACCCCGCGCGCGCGCAGGTCACGCTGCCCGAGCCGGCGCGGCCCGACCTGCCATCGCTGATCCTCATCGGCGACTCCACCGTACGCAACGGCCGCGACGACGGCCAGGGCAAGGGCCCCGAAGGTCAGTGGGGCTGGGGCAACCCCATCGCCACCTACTTCGACCTGACCAAGATCAACGTTGTCAACCGCGCCGTCGGCGGCTTGAGCAGTCGCACCTACCGCACCAGCGGCCACTGGGGCCGCACCAAGCCCTTCATCAAGAAGGGCGACTGGGTCGTCATGCAGTTCGGCCACAACGACGCCAGCCCCGTCAACGACAACAGCCGCGCCCGCGGCGTTCTGCGCGGCACCGGCCCCGAGAAGGAAGAGATCACCAACCTGCTGACCGGCAAGCCCGAGACCGTCTACACCTACGGCGGCTACCTGCGCGGCTACATCGCCGAGATCCGCGCGGCCGGCGCCACACCCGTCATCTGCTCGCCGATCATCCGCAAGCGCTGGGAGGCCGATGGCGTGAAGGTCACGCGGGCCGGTGGCAACTTCGCCGCCTGGGCCGCGGAGGTTGCCAGGCAGGAGAAGGTCGCCTTCATCGACCTCAACGAGTGGGGCGCCCAGCGCTACGAGGCGCTGGGCAAGGCCGAGGTGGAGAAGCTCTTCCCCGCCGACACGCCGCAGGAGACCGTGCACACCAACTGGCTCGGCGCAGCCGTGAACGCCCAGCTCGTCATCGCCGGCCTGATCCAGAACAAGGTGCTGCCGGACAACGTCTACCTGCGCCGCTTCGCACCGGACGGCAGCGACGACCGCCCGGTGGTCGACGCCCGCAAAGTCAAGGTCGAGGCGCCGCGAGACCCGAAGCTGCCCAGCCTCGTCATGATCGGCGACTCCACCGTGCGCAGCGGCGGCCAGGGCGGTGCCTACGGCTGGGGCGAGCGCATCGGCGCGCTGTTCGACACGCAGCGCATCAACATCGTCAACGACGCCATCGGCGGCCGCAGCAGCCGCACCTTCTTCACCGAAGGTCGCTGGGCCTCGGTGCTCGACCAGCTGAAAGCAGGCGACACGCTGCTGATCCAGTTCGGCCACAACGACGGTGCCCGCATCGGTGACCCCGCCGGCAAGAACCGCGGCTCCGTGCCCGGCATCGGGCCCGAGACGATCGAAGACACCCGCCCCGACGGCACGAAGGAGATGGTGCAGAGCTTCGGCTGGTACCTCGCCCGCTACATCAACGACGCCAAGGCCAAGGGCGCCAACGTCGTCGTGCTGTCGCCCATCCCGCACAAGGACCGCTGGCAGGCCAACGTGCCGCGCGACTTCGAGAACTACGCCGCCTGGGGTGAACAGGTCGCCCGCGCCAACGGCGCCCAGTTCATCGACCTGACGATGCGGGTCACCGAGGCCTACCGCAGCATCGGCGCCGAGAAGGTGGCGAGCTTCTTCGCCGATGCCCGCACGCACACCAACGACACCGGCGCGGTGTTCAACGCCACCCAGGTCGTCGAAGGCCTCAAGCGCCTGCCGGGCAGCCCGCTGCAGGCCTTCCTGAAGCCCGCCGCACCTTGATTTTCAAGAACGCTTGCAAAGCCTGAAAAAGTTCGCTTAGAATAGCGGGCTCAGGCGCTTTAGCTCAGTTGGTTAGAGCGATGGAATCATAATCCACAGGTCCGGGGTTCGAGTCCCTGAAGCGCCACCAAAACCCGAACGGCCCGAGCACACAGCTCGGGCCGTTTTCATTTCCGCGGCGGTCATGCAAAGTGGCCGCTGTTTCGCAGCCACTGGACATGCCATGTACCGCTGTGTTCTCCCGCTGATGCTCGCCGTCAGCAGTCTGGCCGCCCAGGCCCAGACGCACCGCTCCTTCCCCGTCAATGCGTTGCGCGGCGACCTCGTCGTCACGCAGTACCCCGATATGACGCTGAACGGCCAGGCCGCCCGCCTCGCGCCCGGCGGCCGCATCCGCAACGCCGACAACCTGCTCGCGCAGCCGGCCTCCCTCGTCAACCAGAGGCTCACCGTGCACTACACGGTCGAGGCCAGCACCGGCCTGCTGATGGACGTGTGGGTGTTGAACAGCGTCGAACTCGCCAACAAGCCCTGGCCGACCACCCGCGCCGAAGCCGCGAGCTGGAAGTTCGATCCCGGCAGCCAGACCTGGACCAAGTGATGAGCAGCAGCGATCAAGACACCGGCAAGAAGGTCTACATCAAGACCTTCGGCTGCCAGATGAACGAGTACGACTCGGACAAGATGGCCGACGTGCTGGGCGCCGCCAAGGGCTATACGCCCACCGACGACCCCGAGCAGGCCGACCTCATCCTGTTCAACACCTGCTCGGTGCGCGAGAAGGCGCAGGAGAAGGTCTTCAGCGACCTCGGCCGCGTGAAGCACCTGAAGGCCAAGGGCGTCATGATCGGCGTCGGCGGCTGCGTCGCGTCGCAGGAGGGCGCGGCCATCATCGAGCGCGCGCCCTACGTGGACGTCGTCTTCGGCCCGCAGACGCTGCACCGCCTTCCCGCCATGCTGGAAGCCCGCCGCGAGCAGCGCCGCCCGCAGGTCGACATCTCCTTCCCCGAGATCGAGAAGTTCGACCACCTGCCGCCGGCCAAGGTCGAGGGCGCCTCGGCCTTCGTGTCCATCATGGAAGGCTGCTCCAAGTACTGCAGTTACTGCGTGGTGCCCTACACCCGCGGCGAGGAGGTCTCGCGCCCGTTCGACGACGTGCTGACCGAGATCGCCGGCCTGGCCGACCAGGGCGTCATGGAGATCAACCTGCTCGGCCAGAACGTCAATGCCTACCGCGGCAAGATGGGCGACACCGCCGAGTACGCCGACCTGGCCCTGCTGCTGGAATACGCGGCCGAGATCCCCGGCATCCGCCGCCTGCGCTTCACGACCAGCCATCCCAACGAGTTCAGCCCGCGCCTCATCGAGGCCTACGGCAAGATCCCGCAACTCGTGAACCACCTTCACCTGCCGGTACAGCACGGCAGCGACCGCATCCTCATGGCGATGAAGCGCGGCTACACGGCGCTGGAATTCAAGAGCATCGTGCGCAAGCTGCGCGCCATCCGCCCGGACCTGCGCCTGGCCAGCGACTTCATCGTCGGATTCCCCGGCGAGACGGATGAAGACCACGCCAAGCTGATGAAGCTGGTACACGACGTCGGCTTCGACGCGTCCTTCAGCTTCATCTTCAGCCCCCGCCCTGGCACGCCAGCCGCCGCGCTGGAGGACACGACGCCCTACGAGGTCAAGGTCAAGCGTCTGCAGGAGCTGCAGGCCGCCATCGAGGCCCACGCGCTGACGATCTCGCAGGGCATGGTCGGCAAGGTCGAGAAGATCCTCGTCACCGGCACGGCCCGCAAGGATTCGAGCGAGCTGATGGGCCGCACCGAGTGCAACCGCATCGTCAACTTCCCCGGCTCGCCGCGGCTGATGAACCAACTGGTGGACGTGCGCATCACGACCGCCTACGCGCACTCGCTGCGCGGCGAGGTCATCACGACCGAGGAAGTGCTCAGCGCCTGATCAACGCCTGACGCTGAGCAGCCACCACTGCGGCAAGGCCACGCCCAGCACCAGCAAGGCGTAGCCGGCCATGCGGCCGTCTCGCCCCAGCACGGCCAGCGAGATGACCACCGCGGCCACGCCGCCGGTGGCGCCCCAGCCCCACAGCCGCCACCAGCGCAGCGGCTTCGCCTCCCGCCACCAGGCCAGCTTGATCGCCGCCGCCAGCAGCGCCGCCAGGCCCCAGGCAGGCGCGAACAAATTGGCGATGTGCCAGAAAGCATCCAGGGGACTCATTGCGGGCTTGATCCGTGTCAGGGGCGGCGAAGGCGGCGAATCCTACAATCCAGCCCCATGTCGGTCTTCGCTCTCGGCCTGAACCACCACACCGCCCCGCTGGATCTGCGCGGACGGTTTGCGTTCACGCTGGAGCAGCTGGCGCCGTCGCTGGCCGGCCTGCGGCAGAAGCTGCCGGGGGCGCCTGAGGCCGCCATCCTGTCGACCTGCAACCGCACCGAGCTCTACGTGGCCGCGCCGCAGGCGCAGGTGCAGCCGGCCATCGCCTGGCTGGCGCAGACCGGTGGCGTGGACGCCGGCGCCCTGCGCGAGCACGCCTACGTGATGCAGGGCAGCGCCGCGGCCCGCCACGCCTTCCGCGTGGCCAGCGGGCTGGATTCCATGGTGCTGGGCGAGCCGCAGATCCTCGGCCAGATGAAGCAGGCCGTGAAGGAAGCCGAGAACGCCGGCGCGCTGGGCACGACGCTGCACCAGCTCTTCCAGCGCAGCTTCTCGGTCGCCAAGGAGGTGCGCAGCTCCACCGAGATCGGCGCCCACTCCATCAGCATGGCCGCCGCCGCCGTGCGCCTCGCTGGCCAGCTGTTCGAGGACCTGGCCAAGACGCGCGTGCTGTTCGTCGGTGCCGGTGAAATGATCGAGCTGACGGCGACCCATTTCGCCGCCAAGACACCGCGCCACATGGCCGTGGCCAACCGCACGCTGGAGCGCGGCGAAAAGCTGGCCACGCATTTCGGTGCCGAGGCCGTGCGCCTGGCCGACCTGCCAGAGCGCCTGCACGAGTTCGACGTCGTCGTGTCCTGCACCGCGTCCAGCCTGCCGCTGATCGGCCTGGGCGCCGTCGAGCGCGCGCTGAAGAGGCGCAAGCACCGCCCGATGTTCATGGTCGACCTGGCCGTGCCGCGCGACATCGAGCCCGAGGTCGCCCAGCTGGACGACGTCTACCTCTACACCGTCGACGAACTCGCCCAGCAGGTGCAGACCGCCGGCGAGAAGCGCCAGGCCGCCGTCGAGCAGGCCGAGGCCATCGTCGAGACCGGCGTGCAGAGCTTCATGCACTGGCTTGACCAGCGCCACACGGTGCCGCTGATCCAGGCCCTGCACGCGCAGGCGGACGACTGGCGTTCGCTGGAGATCGCCCGCGCCCGCAAGCTGCTGGCCAAGGGCGCCGATGTCGACGAGGTGCTGGACGCGCTCTCCAAGGGCCTGACGCAGAAGATGCTGCACGGCACGCTGGCCGAGCTGCACGCCAGCGACGGCGAGCAGCGCCTGCAGCTCGCGCAGACCGTCTCGCGCCTGTTCCTGCGCGGCAAGCAGTCCTAGCGGCGCTCACCGCCGCCGCCCGGCGCCTGCATGGCGCCGCCCCTGACTGCTTCCCCGATTGCTCCCCATGAAAGACTCCCTGCGCCAGCAGTTCGACCGCCTCGGCTTCCGCCTCGCCGAGCTCGACGCCCTCCTCGCCGACGGCAGCATTGCCGCCGACATGAAGCGCTACCGCGCGGTAACCAAGGAGCAGTCCGAGGTCGCCGGCCTCGTCGAGCGCTACCGCCGCTACCAGACGCACGAGGCCGACCTCGCCGCCGCGCGCGAGATGCTGGCCGACCCCGAGATGGCCGACATGGCCCGCGAGGAGATCGCGGCCAACGAGGCCGCGCTGGCCGCACTCGATCACGAGTTGCAGCTCGCGCTGATCCCGAAGGACCCCGACGACGAACGCAACGCCTTCCTCGAAATCCGCGCCGGCACGGGCGGCGACGAGTCGGCGCTGTTCGCCGGTGACCTGGCGCGCATGTACCTGCGCTTCGCCGAGGCACAGGGCTGGCGCACCGAGATCCTGTCCGAGAACGTGTCGGACCTGGGCGGCTACAAGGAGCTGGTCGTCCGCGTCGAGGGCGAAGGTGTCTACGGCCGGCTGAAATTCGAGTCCGGCGGCCACCGCGTGCAGCGCGTGCCGGCGACCGAAACCCAGGGCCGCATCCACACCAGCGCCTGCACCGTGGCCGTGATGCCCGAGCCCGACGAGGCGGAGGCCATCACGCTGAACCCGGCCGATCTGCGCATCGACACCTTCCGCGCCAGCGGTGCCGGCGGCCAGCACATCAACAAGACTGACTCCGCCGTGCGCGTCGTCCACCTGCCCACCGGCATCGTGGCGGAATGCCAGGACGGCCGCAGCCAGCACAGCAACAAGGCCAAGGCGCTGCAGGTGCTGCAGGCCCGCATCCAGGAGAAGGAGCGCAGCGAGCGTGCCGCCAAGGAGGCCGCCACGCGCAAGGGCCTGATCGGCACGGGCGACCGCAGCGACCGCATCCGCACCTACAACTTCCCGCAGGGCCGGCTGACCGACCACCGCATCAACCTGACGCTCTACAAGCTCGGGCAGATCATGGACGGCGATCTCGACGACGTCATCCAGGGCCTGCTGGCCGCCCAGGCCGCCGAACAGCTCGCCGAGCTGGAAGCCGGCCGCGCATGACCGCCCCTCTGACGGTTGACGGCGCGCTGGCCCTGGCCCGCCAGCTGGGCGTGGAGCGCGCCGACGCGCAGACGCTGCTGGGCCACCTGACCAGCCAGAACCGCACCTGGCTCGTCACGCACGGCGACGCGCCGGTACCCGAGGCCGACGCCGCGCTGCGCCGCCTGGCCGCCGGCGAGCCGCTGGCCCACGTGACCGGCTGGCAGCCCTTCCACGGCCTGATGCTCGCCGTCACGCCGGCCACGCTGATTCCGCGTCCGGACACGGAAACGATCGTCGACTGGGCGCTGGAACTGCTCGCAGCCCTGCCCGGCTCGCCGAGCGTCGTCGACCTCGGCACCGGCAGCGGTGCCATCGCTCTGGCCATCAAGGCAGCCTGCCCGCGCGCGCAAGTCACCGCCGTCGACTTCAGCGCCGACGCGCTGGCCGTCGCCCGCTCGAACGGCGAGCGGCTGGCGCTGGACATCGACTGGCGCCTGGGCAGCTGGTTCGAGCCGCTGGCCGGCCGGCGCTTCGACCTCGTCGTCAGCAACCCGCCCTACATCGCCGGCGATGACCCGCACCTGCCGGCTCTGCGCCACGAGCCGATCACCGCGCTGACGCCCGGCGGCGACGGCCTCGCCGACCTGCGCACGCTGATCGACACCGCACCGCAGCACCTGAACCCCGGCGGCTGGCTGTTGCTGGAGCATGGCTGGGATCAGGCCGATGCGGTCGCGCAACACCTCGGCACCCGCAACTTTGGAGACGTCACGCTGCGCCGCGACCTGGCCGGCCGGGCACGCACCAGTGGCGGCCGCCGGACGGACCAGGCCTGACCCGCCGGTCGGCAAATGCCGGCGATGTTTGCGTGACCTTTTTCCCTCAATTCGTCATTCCCGCGAACGAATTGCCGACGTAGTATCGAATCCCGGTGCCCCTCGCTGCACCGCGCAGGAGTCGATCATGTCCCGCCTCGCCAGCGCTGCAGTTCTGAGCCTCTCTGCCCTTTTCACGCTGCCGGCCCGGGCGGCCGACGTCAACGCGCAGCCACGTTTCCAGGCGCGATTGCAGCTCAGCAGCGCCGACGCGGCCTCCGACCCCGCGCCTTATCTCGGCGGCTCCCGCATCCTCAGCGCCAACCTGCTGGGCGACTACTACCTCACCAGCTCCGGCTTCTCCAGCATGAACGGCGGCCTGCGCGCCACCGGCGGCCTGCTGATGGGCCCGCTGTCCATGTCACAGAGCAGCGGCGGCCTGGCGCTGGGCAGCGGCCCGCTGTCGGCCGGCCGGCGCAGCCTGACGATGAGCGGCCCGGACGCCTACGCGCTGGAACCCAGTTCCAACCTCTCCTACGTCGGCGTCGGCTACACCGGCCGCTTCAAGAGCAGCGGCTTCGCCTTCAGCGCAGACCTGGGCCTGATGTCCGGCAGCCTCAGCAGCCTGCGCCTGGGCCGCAGCAGCGCCCAGGGCTTCGAGGACGCGATGCGCGACCTGCGCTTCAAGCCCCTGCTGCAGCTGGGCCTCGCGTACAGCTACTGACGGCACTCGGAAGGGTCCGGGATAATCCCGGCTTTGCCAATCACTCCGAGATTCCCATGAGCGACGTTCAGCAACGCATCGACGACCTGGTCAAGTCCAACCGCGTGGTGCTCTTCATGAAGGGCACGGCCCAGTTCCCGATGTGCGGCTTCTCCGGCCGCGCCATCCAGATCCTGAAGGCCGCCGGCGTCACGGACCTGAAGACCTTCAACGTGCTGGAGGACGAGGAAGTGCGCCAGGGCATCAAGGACTACGCCAACTGGCCCACCATCCCCCAGCTCTACATCGGCGGCGAGTTCGTCGGCGGCTCGGACATCATGATGGAGATGTACGAGTCGGGTGAGCTGCAGCAGGCGCTGGCAGCTTGACTCGTCTTGTCGTCGGGCTGACCGGCGCGACCGGCGCGGCCTACGCGTTGCGTCTGCTGCGCCGCGCGCGCGAACTGGGCGTCGAGACGCACCTGATCGCCACGCCCGCCGGCATCCTGAACGCCCATCACGAGCTGGGCCTGGATCGCTCCACGCTGGAGGCCGAGGCCGATCACGCCTACTCGCCGGGTGATGTCGGCGCCTGCATAGCCAGCGGTAGCTTCGCGACGGCGGCGATGGTCGTCGCGCCGTGCTCGATGAAGTCGCTCGCGGCGATTGCGCACGGCCTGGGCGACAACCTGCTGACCCGCGCCGCCGACGTGACGCTGAAGGAGCGCCGCCGCCTCATCCTGATGGTGCGCGAGACGCCGCTGAACCTCGCCCACCTGCGCAACATGGTTGCGGTGACCGAGATGGGCGGCATCTGCTTCCCGCCGCTGCCGGCCTTCTATCACCACCCCAAGACCATCGAGGAGATGGTCAACGAGACAGCCGAGCGCGTGCTTGAAGTGGCCGGCATCGCCGCCGCCCAGCCTCAGGCCTGGCATGGTCTCTGAAGTCGCGGCCACCGCGAAGAAGCTCGACAAACTCGTCTGGCTCGCCGCGGCGCTGGTGGCGCTGGATTGCGCACTCCGCATCGCCGTGCTCGCCTATTGGCTATTCGCACCTGAGCGCGCGCCGGACATCCCGGTGTTCACCAAGGGCATGCGATACCCGCAGGTCCAGGCGGGCGTGCTGCTGGTGACGCTGCCCATGCTGGCAGCGCTGGCATGGCCGCGTTTCCTATCGCCGCGCCGACATCTCGCGCTGGGCGTCACGCTGACCGTGGTCGGATTCGCCTTGTTCATCCTCGGCGGCGTGTTCCTGTCGTTCAACGTCGTGAGCGGCTGGGCCCACATCGCCCTCGGCCAGGCGATGGGGTACGTCGGCGCCGTGCGGCGCCGACGCCCAGGCTGAAGCTCAGGGCTTCTGCACCACCAACCCGCGCCGCTCCAGCAGCGGCTTGATGTCCGGCTCGTGGCCGACGAGGTTGCGGAACAGCACCATCGCGTCCTCCGCACCACCACGCGACAGCAGCTTGGTGCGCAGCACATCTCCGTTGGCGCGCTTGAGGCCGCCGTTGGCCTTCAGCCATTCCACCGTGTCGGCGTCCAATACCTCGCTCCAGATGTAGGCGTAATAGCCAGCCGAGTAGCCGCCCATGATGTGGCTGAAGTACGGCAGGCGGTAGCGCGGCGGCACGGGGCCGAAGTCGACGCCCTCTTCCTTCAGCACCTGAGCCTCGAAATCGACGATGCCATCAGCCGTCGGCGCCTGGCCGGGCTTGAGCTGGTGCAGGCGCTGGTCGACGATGGCGGCGCTCAGATAGGACAGTGTCGCGTAGCCCTGGTTGAAGCGCTTGGCGCGCGCCACCTTGTCCAGCAGCTCGCGCGGCATCGGCGCGCCGGTCTGGTAGTGCTTGGCGTAGTTGGCCAGCACGCTGGGCCAGTCGGCCCAGACCTCGTTGACCTGCGACGGGTACTCGACGAAGTCGCGCGGCACGCGGGCCAGGCTGGGGTAGCGGCCCTGGTTGAACATGTAGTGCAGCGCGTGGCCGAACTCATGGAACATCGTGTTGACCTCGTCCCAGGTCAGCAGCGTCGGCTCGCCGGCCGGCGGCTTGGGGATGTTGAGGTGGTTGGCGACGACCGGCTGCGTGCCCTCCAGCGGGTTCTGGCTGACGTAGGAGTTCATCCACGCACCGCCGCGCTTGCTGGGGCGTGCGTACAGGTCGGCGATGAAGATGGCGAGCTGCTTGCCGTTGGTGTCGAACACGTCATAGACGCGCACGTCGTCGCGGTAGACCGGCAGGTCCATGCGGCGCTTGAACGTGATGCCGTAGAGCTGCTGGGCCGCGAAGAACACGCCGCGCTCCAGCACGCTGGTGATCTCCAGATACGGCTTCAGCTGGCTTTCATCGAAGCCGTACTTGGCAGAGCGCAGCTTGTCGGCGTAGTAGCTCCAGTCCCAGGCCTGCAGCGAGAAGCTCGGCTGCCCCTTGGCGGCCTGGTCGCTGTCGACGAGCTTCTGCAGCTCGGCCGCCTCGGTCCTGGCCGAGGCCATCGCGGCGGGTGCCAGCTTGCGCAGCAGCGCGTTGACGGTGTCGGCGGATTGCGCCGTCTCGTCTTCCAGCACGAAGGCCGCGGGCGTTGCGTAGCCCAGCAGCGCGGCGCGCTCCTGGCGCAGCGCGATCACGCGCGACACCGTGCCGCGTGTGTCGAACGCATTGCCGCGGGCGCCACGCGCGACCGAGGCACGGTGCAGGCGCTCGCGCAGCGCGCGGTTCTGCAGGTCGGTCTCGAAGGGCTGGATGGTCGTGTTCAACAGCGCGATGGCGTACTTGCCGTCCAGGCCGCGCTTCTTCGCGTTGTCGGCCGCGGCGGCGATCTGCGCCGGGCTGAGCCCCGCCAGTTCGTCGGCGCTGTCGACGACGACGGCCGAATCGTTCACCTCGGCCAGCACGGCCTTGTTGAAGGAGGCCGTCAGCGTCGCCAGCTCGGCGTTGATGGCCTTCATGCGGGTCTTCTGCGCGTCGTTCAGCAAGGCGCCGGCGCGCACCATGTCGCGGCGGTAGCGCTCGACGAGGCGCTTGGCCTCGGCGTTGGGCGCCATCTTGTCGCGAGCCGCATAGACAGCCTCGACGCGCGCGAACAGCCGGGGGTTCAGCAGCACCGCGTCGCGCTGGGCGGCGAGCTTGGCGGCGTAGTCGGTCTGCAGTTGCTGGCGGGCCGGGTTGGCGTCGGCGCCGAGCAGGTTGAACAGCAGCGTCGTCGTGCGGCTCAGCAGACGGCCGCTCTTCTCGAGCGCGAGGATGGTGTTGTCGAAGGTCGGCGCGGCCGGGTTCTCGGCGATGGCCTTCACCTCGGCGAGCTGCTCGGCCATGCCCTGGTCGAGCGCGGGCGCGAAGTGCTCGTCGCGCAGCTTGTCGAACTGCGGGTAGTGCAGCGGCAGCGGGCTGACGGTCAGCAGCGGGTTGTCGGAGGTCTGGGCGCCCGCGAGGCCGGTGGCCAGCAGGGCGGACAGGATCAGGGGTGCGAAGCGGTAGGCAGGCATCGAGGGGCTGTCTTGTGGACGGAACCGCAAAGACTACAGGTGCAGCCTCCCGCTGCCACAAGGCACGGCGGGAAAGCCCTCGATTACTTCTCGCCCGGCATCAACCACTGCCGCCGCGACGCGAACACCGCGTTGGGATACTCCGGCCGCCCGCGGCTGCCGTTGTAGCGGCCCAGCGCGAGGAACAGGTCACCCTTCTCGATGTCGAGGTAGTGCCGCAGGATCACGCAGCCGAAGCGCAGGTTGGTCTGCATGTGGAACAGCGAGGACGCGTTGCCGTCACCGATGCTCTTGGTCCAGAACGGCATGACCTGCATGTAGCCCCGCGCGCCGGCCATGCTGATCGCGTACTTGCGGAAGCCGCTCTCGACCTGCACCAGGCCCAGCACCAGGCTGGGCTCCAGGCCCGCACGCTTGGCCTCGTACCAGACCGTCTCGAGGAACTCGATGCGGATCTGCGTCTCGGTCTTGCGCTTCTTCAGCCGCTCGCTCATCTCGCCCAGCCAGCGCAGATAGACCAGGCGCGCGTCGGGGTCGTCGAACTTCGGCCGCGGCGGCGCGGCCTGCGCGATGGAGGCGCTCAGCGCCGAGCGGATCGAGTCCGCCAGCGGCTCCTCGATCTGCGCACCGGCCCACGCACCGAACGGCGCAGCCAGCAGGCTCAAGACGGCCAGGCGCCGCTTCAAAGCTTCAGCAGGCCCTTCAGATGCGCGACGACATCGCCGACGGCAACCTTGGTCGCGGCTTCGTCGCGGCGGCCCTGGTACTCGACCTGGCCTTCCTTCAGGCCGCGGTCGCCCAGCACCACGCGGTGCGGCACACCGATCAGCTCCCAGTCCGCAAACATCGCACCGGGGCGCTCGCCGCGGTCGTCCAGCAGCACGTCCACGCCCAGCGCCTTCAACTCGTCGTAGAGCTTGTCGGCGGCGGCCTTCACCTCGGCGCTGCGGTCCGCACCGATCGGGCAGATGACGACGGTGAACGGTGCGATCGCGTCCGGCCAGATGATGCCGCGCGCGTCGTGGTTCTGCTCGATGGCCGCGCCCAGGATGCGCGTGACGCCGATGCCGTAGCAGCCCATCTCCATCAGCCTGGGCTTGCCGTTCTCGTCGAGGAAGGTCGCGTTCATCGCGGCCGAGTACTTGGTGCCGAGGTAGAACACATGGCCCACCTCGATGCCGCGCTGGATGGCGAGCACGCCCTTGCCATCCGGCGACGGGTCGCCCGCGACGACGTTGCGGATGTCCGCCACCACATCGGGTTCAGGCAGGTCACGGCCCCAGTTCACGCCGGTGAAGTGGAAGTCGACCTCATTGGCGCCGACGACGAAGTCGCTCATGTTCGCGACGGTGCGGTCGGCCACGACCTTCACGTCCTTCGCGCCGATCGGCCCCAGGTAGCCGGGCTTGCTGCCGAAGCAGGCCTCGATCTCGCCGGCTGTCGCGAAGCGGAAGCCGCCCTTCAGGCCCTCGACCTTGCCGGCCTTCACTTCGTTGAGGTCATGGTCGCCACGCACCAGCAGCAGCCAGATCTGGGTCTTGACGATATTGCCGTCCTTGTCGAGCTCGTCGGTAGCCAGCACCAACGACTTGACCGTCCGCGCCAACGGCAGGCCCAGCAGCGCGGCCACGTCCTCGCAGGTGCTCTTGCCGGGCGTCGGCGTCTTGGTCAGCGCCTGGGTCTCGGCACCACGCGACGCGATCAGCGCCACGCCTTCGGCCAGCTCCATGTTGGCCGCGTAGTCGCTGGTGGGGCAGTAGACGATGGCGTCCTCGCCAGTCTCGGCGATGACCTGGAACTCGTGCGAGCGATCACCGCCGATGGCGCCCGTGTCCGCCGCGACGGCGCGGTACTGCAGGCCGAAGCGGTCGAAGATCTTGCAGTACGCCGCGTACATGTTCTCGTAGCTGCGGCCGGCAGCGTCCACGTCACGGTCGAAGGAGTAGGCGTCCTTCATCGTGAACTCGCGGCCGCGCATCAGGCCGAAGCGCGGACGGCGCTCGTCACGGAACTTGGTCTGGATGTGATAGAAGTTTTTCGGCAGCTGGCGGTAGCTGCGCAGTTCCTGGCGGGCGATGTCGGTGATGACCTCCTCGCTCGTCGGCTGCACGATGAAGTCGCGGCCGTGGCGGTCCTTCACGCGAAGCAGCTCGGGGCCCATCTTGTCGAAGCGGCCAGTCTCCTGCCACAGCTCGGCAGGCTGGATGACGGGCATCAGGCACTCGACGGCGCCGGCCGCGTCCATCTCCTCGCGGATGATCTTCTCGACCTTGCGGATGACGCGAAGCCCCATCGGCATGTAGTTGTAAATGCCGGCGCCCAGGCGCTTGATCATGCCTGCGCGCATCATCAGCTTGTGGCTGACGACTTCCGCGTCCGCGGGCGCTTCCTTGAGGGTGGAGACGAAGAACTGGGAGGCTTTCATGGGCGGGCTGGAATGCGAAGGCCGGGTGAAAACCCGGCCGAACTCACGACAAAACAGGGACAACTCTTCGGGTTAGCGAGGGCGCTGGCGCAACCGCGGCCCGATGCAATAATCGAACCAACTAGAGATTTGAGGTTGATTATGCTCGACCGTGAAGGCTTCCGCCCCAACGTCGGCATCATCCTGCTCAACCAACGCAACGAGGTTTTCTGGGGCAAGCGCATCAGGACCCACTCGTGGCAGTTCCCGCAAGGGGGCATCAAACACGGCGAAACGCCCGAGCAGGCGATGTTCCGAGAGCTCCACGAAGAGGTGGGGCTCACACCAGAGCATGTGCGCATCATTGCGCGGACACGTGACTGGCTGCGCTACGAGGTGCCTGAGCACTTCATCCGGCGCGACGCGCGCGGCCACTACAGGGGCCAGAAACAGATCTGGTTCCTGCTGCAGATGATGGGGCGCGACTGTGACATGAACCTGCGCGCGACCGATCACCCAGAATTCGATGCCTGGCGCTGGAACGACTACTGGGTGCCGCTTGAGGCGGTCATCGAGTTCAAGCGGGGCGTCTACGAGATGGCGTTGACGGAGCTCGCCCGCTTCCTGCCACGCATCAATCACCACAACCGATACCTGCGTGCCGGCATGCGGCCCGCTCACCGCGAGCGCAACAGCGGGCCGGTACCGCTGGATTCCGCCAGTGGGCCGGTGCCGCTCGAAACGCCGCCGGATGGCGAGACGTCGAGCTGAGCCTCAGCGCAGGACCAGGTTGTCTCTGTGAATCAGTTCGGGCTCTGCGGCGTAGCCCAGCAGCGCCTCGAACTCCGAAGACGGCTTGCGCGCGATGAGCCGTGACTCGGCAGCCGAGTAGTTCGCCAGCCCACGCGCCAGCTCGGCGCCATCCGGCCCCAGCACGGCGATGACATCACCGCGGTGGAAGTCGCCTTGCACCTCGGTGACGCCGATGGGCAGCAGGCTCTTGCCTTCGCTGCGCAGCTTGGTGACGGCACCAGCATCGACCTTCACGGCGCCGCGCATCTGCAGGTGGTCGACCATCCACTGCTTGCGCGCCTGCAGCTTGGGCGTGGCGGCGTGCAGCGCCGTGCCGATGGCCTCGCCGCGTGCGAGACGCAGCAGCACATCGGGCTCGCGCCCCCAGGCGATGACGGTGCCGGCACCGCTGCCGGCAGCGCGCTTGGCTGCCAGGATCTTGGTCAGCATGCCGCCGCGACCGATACTGGAGCCGGCGCCGCCCGCCATGTGCTCCAGTTCGAGATCGCCTGCCTGCGCGTTGTCGATGAAGCGCGCGTTTGGGTCCTTGCGAGGGTCGGCCGAGTAGAGGCCGCGCTGGTCCGTCAGGATGACGAGGGCATCGGCTTCGACGAGGTTGGCCACGAGGGCACCCAGCGTGTCGTTGTCGCCGAACTTGATCTCGTCGTTGACGACCGTGTCGTTTTCGTTGATGACCGGCAGCACGCGATGCGCCATCAACGTCAGCAGAGTAGAGCGCGCGTTCAGATAGCGCTCGCGGTCGGCAAGGTCGGCGTGTGTGAGCAGCACCTGCGCGCTGTGCATGCCATGCGCGCTGAGCTGGCTCTCATACATCTGCGCCAAGCCCATCTGACCGACGGCGGCAGCAGCCTGCAGCTCATGCAGTTCCTTGGGGCGCGTCGTCCAGCCCAGCCGCTTCATGCCTTCGGCGATGGCGCCGCTCGACACCATGACCAGTTCGCGCCCTTCAGTTGCCAACGCCGCCAGTTGGCGGCTCCAGTTCGCGATCGCCTCGGCATCGACGCCGCGGCCCTCGTTGGTGACGAGGCTGGAACCGACTTTGACAACGATGCGGCGCGCGCTGGACAGCAGACTCATTCGGTGGGCTTGGGAGTATCGAAACGGACGTCGCGCTCTTCGAGCACACGCTGCTCGGCAGCGACGTGGTCGTAGATCGCGTGGATCAGCGGCTGGCAGCCCTGGCGGGTCAGCGCCGAGATCTCGAAGACCGGCCCCTTCCACTTGTAGCGCTTGATGAAGTCTTTCACGCGCGCGGCGCGCTCTTCCTCGGGCACCATGTCCAGCTTGTTCAGCACCAGCCACCGCGGCTTGGCGTGCAGCTCGGGGTCGTACTTCTTGAGCTCGGCGACGATGGCCTTGGCTTCCTTGACCGGATCGACCTCGGGGTCGAACGGCGCCAAGTCGACGACATGCAACAGCAGACGCGTGCGCTGCAGATGGCGCAGGAACTGATGACCCAGACCTGCACCTTCGGCCGCGCCTTCGATCAGCCCGGGGATATCGGCGATGACGAAGCTCTTCTCCGGCGCGACGCGCACGACACCCAGATTCGGGTGCAACGTCGTGAACGGGTAGTCGGCGATCTTGGGCTTGGCGTTGGACACCGCCGCGATCAGCGTGGACTTGCCCGCGTTGGGCTGGCCCAGCAAGCCGACATCGGCCAGCACGCGCAGTTCCAGCCGCACCTTCTTGATCTCGCCCGGCCAGCCCGGCGTCTTCTGCCGCGGTGCACGGTTGGTCGAGGTCTTGAAATGCAGATTGCCGAAGCCTCCATCGCCGCCCTTGCACAGCAGGATGCGCTCGCCTGGCTCCAACAGCTCGCCGATGACGGACTCGGTTTCCAGGTCCGTGATGATGGTGCCGACCGGCATGCGCAGCACGATGTCGTCGGCCGCCGCGCCGAAGCAGTCGGAACCGCGACCGGCCTCGCCGTTGCGCGCCTCGTGGCGGCGCGCGTAGCGGTAGTCGATCAGCGTGTTCAGGTTGCGGTCGGCCTCGGCCCAGACGCTGCCGCCCTTGCCACCGTCGCCACCGTCGGGCCCGCCGAACGGGATGAACTTCTCGCGACGGAAGCTCGCGCAGCCTGCGCCGCCGTTGCCGGCTGCGACATCAATGGTGGCTTCGTCAACGAATTTCATGGCGGGGCAGCCATCGTACTGGCTGAGTTGCGGACCGGCGCACCGTCATGTGGCGCGCCAGACTTCAGAAATGACAAAGCCCCGGCAGGCCGGGGCTCGTGTGTCGGGCGAAGCACTCGCCCGCATTGGCTGGCGCCTTAGGCGGCCAGCGGCGTGACGACGACCGTCGCGCGGTTGCTTGCACCCTTGGTGGTGAAGCTGACATGGCCATCGACCAGCGCGAACAGCGTGTGGTCCTTGCCGATGCCGACGTTCACGCCGGGGTGGAACTTCGTGCCGCGCTGGCGGACGATGATCGAACCAGCGGAGATCAGTTCACCGCCGTAAGCCTTGACGCCCAGCATCTTGGGCTTGGAGTCGCGGCCGTTCCGTGTGGAACCGCCGCCCTTTTTCTGTGCCATGAGTTAGCTCCTAGAAATTAGCGTTAGTCGACTGGGTTCAGCCGTTGACCGCGCTGATTTCCAGCTCGGTGTAGTTCTGGCGATGGCCTTGGCTCTTCTTGTAGTGCTTGCGACGGCGCATCTTGAAGATGCGAACCTTGTCGTGCTTGCCATGGCTGACGACCTTGGCGCTGACGGTGGCGCCAGCGACCAGCGGAGCGCCGACCGTCAGGCCGTCACCGCTGCCAACTGCCAGCACTTGGTCCAGCGTGACCTCGGCACCAACTTCCGCGTCGAGCAGCTCGACCTTGATCTTCTCGCCGGCAGCAACCTTGTATTGCTTGCCGCCGGTCTTGATGACTGCGTACATCTTCATCCTTCCGCACCTTGCGGTGCATTCACCTGGCTTTTTGACGACAACCAACAGGGGTTGCCGCGCTCGCCGGGCCTTTTTGTGAGTTTCTTTTCTCCCCGCACCCCGCACGCAAGGACGCGCGAAATGCAAAGAGCCCGCGAGTATACCCGTAGCTCGGCTCTTGTTGCAAGCCAAGCGCCGCACAGCTCCACGCAAGCCTGCACACGTCACCTGTTGCCCGATCCATGAGAGGCGGTGCGGACCGCTTCCTATAATCCTCCGATCCCTAGCTTGAGAGTCCAGAGTGCGCGTCGAGTCAGCCTCGCCCCCACCCCAAGTTGCCGAGGCCCTTGCCCTCCTGAACGCCGAAATGGCTCAGGTCGACGCTGTCATCGCCCAACGCCTGAGTTCCGAAGTGGCGCTGATCGACCAGATCGCCCACTACATCGTGCATGCCGGCGGCAAGCGCATGCGGCCCAAGCTCGTGCTGCTGTTCGCGAACGCGCTGGGCTTCGACGGTGCGGCTCGCTTCGAGCTGGCGGCTGTCGTCGAGTTCATCCACACGGCCACGCTGCTGCACGACGACGTCGTCGATGAATCCTCGCTGCGGCGCGGCAAGCCGACCGCCAACGCGCTGTTCGGCAACGCGGCGAGCGTGCTGGTGGGCGACTTCCTTTACTCGCGCGCCTTCCAGATGATGGTCTCAGTGGAGCGCATGCGCGTGCTGGACGTGCTGGCCGAGGCGACCAACGTCATCGCCGAGGGTGAAGTCCTGCAACTGATGAACATGCACGATCCCGACATCACCGTCGAGAGCTATCTGCGCGTCATCCGCTTCAAGACCGCCAAGCTCTTCGAAGCCAGCGCCCGCCTGGGCGCCGTGCTGGCGAACGCGACGCCCGAGGTCGAGGAAGCCTGCGCCGCCTACGGTCGCGCGCTGGGCACTTCGTTCCAGCTCATCGACGATGTGCTGGACTACGAAGGCGACACGCACGAGCTCGGCAAGAACATCGGCGACGACCTGCGCGAAGGCAAGACCACGCTGCCGCTGCTGATCGCGATGGAGCGCGCCACGCCCGAGCAACGCGCGATGCTGCGCCATGCGATCGAGGAAGGCGAGCTGGAAAAGCTGCAGGACATCGTCGCCATCGTGCGTTCGACCGGTGCGCTGGAATCCACCCGCGAGGCCGCCCGCACGGAGGCGCAACACGCCGCCGAATCTTTGAAGCTGCTGCCTCGCAATCAGTGGACGGAATCTCTGCTAGAATTCGCAATTCAGTCGGTTGAGCGTCATTCCTGACCTCAATCAGCAGAAGACATCGGGGTGTAGCTTAGCCTGGTAGAGCGCTACGTTCGGGACGTAGAGGCCGGAGGTTCGAATCCTCTCACCCCGACCAAACAAAAAACAGAAAAGCCTAAGTGGATCAAGCACTTAGGCTTTTTTACTTTGGATCGTCATTCATGCCGATTCAAAGCAAATTCTCCCCCTCAGTGTCCCAAGGTTGTCCCAAGCGGCTCGATGTCGTTATGACTCGATGGCTCGGCTTACGTCTTGACCAGCCCTGTGCATTTATCCATACTGTTGTTCATGGGTGAGAACAACACAGCGGCCCTGCCGGACACCCATGTTGCCGCTGTGTGAGCCGTTGGCTCGGGGCAGGTGAGGTTCAGGGAACGAGAGATAGCCGAACCAAGAGAGCCATCAACGCTCGGCGTGTACCCGCCAGGGTGGTGATGTGTTGATTCCCACGCCATCCTGACCCACCGTTTCCGTCCAATCCTGACCCACCCTTGTTTGAGCCTCTCGGGCTCAGGTTGTGGGTAACTTCCTCGGTTTGGACTCCTTCTTGGTGGTGGGTTGAGCTGAGCTGTTCTTGAACCGGTAGCTGTCGTTGCCGGTTTCAAGGATATGGCAGTGATGCGTAAGCCGGTCCAGCAAGGCCGTGGTCATCTTGGCGTCGCCGAAGACGCTGGCCCATTCGCTGAAGCTCAGGTTCGTCGTGATGACGACGCTGGTGCGCTCGTAGAGCTTGCTCAGCAGATGGAACAGCAGCGCGCCGCCGGACGAGCTGAACGGCAGGTAGCCCAGCTCGTCGAGCACGACCATGTCCATGTGGGCCAGCCGGTGCGCCATCTGGCCGGTCTTGTTGCAGACCTTCTCCTGCTCCAACTGGTTGACCAGCTCGACCGTGGAGAAGAAGCGCACGCGACGTCGGTGATGCTCCAGCGCCTGCACGCCGATGGCCGTGGCCAGGTGGGTCTTGCCCGTGCCGGGGCCACCGACGAGCACGACGTTCTCGGCGCGGTCCATGAAGTCGCCGAGATGGAGTTGCCGCACCAGCGCTTCGTTGACCTCGCTGTGCGCGAACTCGAAGCCGGCCAGGTCGCGGTAGACCGGGAAGCGGGCCTGCTTGAGCTGGTAGGCCACGGCCCGCACCTCGCGCTCGGCGGTCTCGGCCTTGAGCAACTGGGCCAGCAGCGGCTGCGCAGCCTCGAAGGCCGGTGCCCCTTGCTCGGCCAGCTCTCCCACGGCGTGAGCCATGCCGAACATCTTCAGCTCGCGCAGCGCGACGACCAGGGCGTTGTGCGTATTTCGGCCAACGTGACCGGTCATTTCGGTCATCGTGACCGACGCTGTTGAGGAGCGTCGGAGAGGTCGTTTCGGTATCGTGACCGCCCGTTTCGGCGATCGTGACCGCCGGGCCGGCGGCG
>NZ_JBIGIC010000060.1:0-306 GCF_043555985.1 Pelomonas candidula
TTGCATTTGTTCCTGCCGGCGGCAGGCTGCGATTTCACGGCGAAGCTCATTGTCTGAGCAATTCCGGTGGAATTGATGGCCAAACATAACGGCTTCCGTTTCGATCCCATTCATCAGGATCACGCGGCATTTTGTGTAGGGATCGGCCTCGTTTTTAGAATACGGCTTTGGATAAAGCTCTTTCCAGCTTAAAAAGCCTTCTTCCATAGCCATTGGTTTTTCTTTAAAAGGGTTCATCATTTTTTTATTCCTCCTGTTTATTTCTGGTTCGTTCTTTCTAACCAGCTGTTTTTCAAAAGAAACGCC
>NZ_JBIGIC010000061.1:0-300 GCF_043555985.1 Pelomonas candidula
GCGAAGAAGATCTCCAGCGGCGACTACGCCTCGCTGATGGCCGCCTGGAACGCGCTGCTGGCCGACCCCGCCTTCAAGGCCGCGATGGCGGCCATCGTGTCGACGACCGCCGGCAGGAAGTGAAATCGGCGCCGCCGGCAAGGCGGCTGCAAGCTCGGCTCTCGCCGAGGTGGCAAGCTGCCGCGCCCTGAGCGATGCTTGCCCCCATGACGACCGCGACCGACGCCTCCACCGACACCCCGCCCACGCAGCACCGCCACGGCCTCACCGCACTGACGCTGGGCGCCATCGGCGTCGTCT
>NZ_JBIGIC010000062.1:0-298 GCF_043555985.1 Pelomonas candidula
ACGCCTGCTTGAGCAGGCCGGTCAAGCGCTGGTCGTCCTGGGCCCGCGAGCTCTGCGGCTCGGCCTTCCATGCGTAGTAGCCGCTGGGGTGCACCTGCATCACCTTGCACATGCGCCGCACGCTGTACTGCCCCTCGTGCGCCTTGATGAACGCGTACCTCACCCGGACTACTTGGCAAAGTACGCGGCGGCCTTTTTTAGGATGTCGCGCTCCTCGGTCACGCGCCGCAGTTCGGCCTTCAGTCGCCGCAGCTCTTCGGTCTGCGAGGCCTGCGCCTGTCGCTCAGCGGCCGGCGCC
>NZ_JBIGIC010000063.1:0-294 GCF_043555985.1 Pelomonas candidula
CCCATCGCCCTACGTCGTCGAGATCCGGCTGGAGCTGCTGCGCCTGCTGCGCTCACCCGCCTTCGTGCTGCCGATGTTCGTGCTGCCGGTCGCGCTCTACCTGCTGTTCGCGTTCGCGGTGGCCGGCGAGCAGACGGCGAAGGACCCCGACGCCGCGCGCTTCATGTTCGCCGACTTCTCGCTGATGGCCGTGACGATGGCCGCCGTGTTCGCGACCTGCCCGTCCATCGCGATGGAGCGCGAGCTGGGCCTGCTGACGCTCAAGCGCGCCCAGCCTGCGCCGCCCGGCGCGTG
>NZ_JBIGIC010000064.1:0-292 GCF_043555985.1 Pelomonas candidula
AGCGTGCTGACGATCAGGACGGACCAGGCCTTGCGGTCGACGGGTGGGGCGTTCATGCGCGTTCTTCCTCAGTGACGATGAAGCCACTGTCCCGCGCGCGCTGTGCCGCCCATTCGCCTGACGATCAGCGCGGCCCCGGCCGCTGGGAGGACGGCCGCCGACGCGGCCTCGTCCGGAAGAACTACCCCGCGCGCTGCTGCTGCTGCTGCTGCGTGACCAGCACGGCCGCCTGCACGCGGGAGTCGATATCCAGCTTGCGCAGCAGGTGCTGCACGTGGATCTTGACGGTCGT
>NZ_JBIGIC010000065.1:0-292 GCF_043555985.1 Pelomonas candidula
CCGCTGGCGATGCCGACGGCGGCGGTGTCGGCCAGGCGGTTGGCGGCGCCCAGCGTCAGCGTGCCGCTGGCGATGTTGTCGGTGGCGGCGGCTGCCGTGCCGTTGAGGGCGACGCTGCCGTTGCTGGTGACCGCGCCGGCGCCGAGGTTGGCGGTGACGACGGCGCCGTTGTTGAGCGCGGAGGTGGCGGCGGTGAGCGTGTCGGTGGCGCTGGTGTTGGCCAGCGTGCCGGCGGTGGTCAGCGTGCCGACGGTGTCGCTGCCACCCAGCTTGAGCGTCGCGCCGCTGGCGA
>NZ_JBIGIC010000066.1:0-291 GCF_043555985.1 Pelomonas candidula
AGCGGCTGGAGTAGTCGGTGGTGTTGCTGGCAGAGAACTGCAGCGAGCCGCCGCCGAGGGTGATGGTGCCGGTGGAGCCGATGGCGCCGGCGCTGCCCAGGGCCAGCGTGCCTGCGGTGAGCGTGGTGCCACCGTCATAGGTGTTGGCGCCGGTGAGGGTCAGTGTGCCGGTGCCGGACTTGGTCAGCGAGCCGCCGGAGCTGGTGAGGGCGGTGGCCAGCGTGACGGCCTGGCCGTTGGTGTCGAGGTTGTACTGCTGGCTGGCAGCGGTGCTGAAGCGGCTGGAGTAGT
>NZ_JBIGIC010000067.1:0-290 GCF_043555985.1 Pelomonas candidula
CGGCGGCGCTGCCGGCGGCCAGCGCGGCAACCAGCCCCAGCAGCAGCCCGCGCGAGAAGCCGCGCGGTCGCGGCGCCGCGGCGGCCGGCCACCGCGGCAGAAGCGCCCGCACGAGGAAGATCGCCTTGGCGTTGCGCACCGAGTTCATGGCCTCGTGGTAGCCGTGGAACCAGCCGAAGGCGAAGCCGCCGGCATCGTCGAAGTCGCGCTTCACGCTCAGCAGCGTCCACAGTGCCACCGCCAGGATCAGCACCAGCACGGCCGGCGAGTAGACGAGGGCGTGGCGCCAG
>NZ_JBIGIC010000068.1:0-290 GCF_043555985.1 Pelomonas candidula
TTGTCGGGCCTGATCTCCGTGTCGCTGCCGGCCGCCCGCGTCAGCGTGCCGTTGCGCACGGCGCGCGTGAAGGCGGGGTCGGACGTGGCCAGCGCCGCGCCCGTCTCGATGCTCGTTTCGGCTGCATCGCCTTGCGCCAGCAGCAGGATGGAGCCGTTCTGCGACACGCTGGTCGTCGCGCTGATGCGGCCGGCCTGGTTGATGGCCAGGCCCACCAGCGTCGCGTTGCCGCGCGGCACGCTGATGGTGCCGGCGTTGTCCACCGAGCCCGCACCGGTGGCCATGTCGCC